>CAKWZF010000058.1:0-345 GCA_934865005.1 uncultured bacterium
TGTGTCGAGCGTATTAATGACGCTTGAGAACCATCTCGATAAAGGCAGTCGCCTCATCCTCGGACTCAATATGGACCAGCTGGGCAATAAACCGGCTCTTGCGGTCCACAAACTCACCCGAAGCCTCAATATTCGATTGCAGAGTAAAATAGCTGTCCAACAAAGCCCCTCAACAACAAACAAAGCAACAAACAGCCTCAATAATACGGCAGAAACCGTACCATCGCCCTCGCCAACAAGAACGGAAACGCCAATGATACCGTCACCAACAGCGAGAACCCGTCAGCGCGAGCAAGGTGCCTTGAAAGACAAGGGCATTGACCTTATGGTCATGCCCGAAGGCTT
>CAKWZF010000058.1:355-10935 GCA_934865005.1 uncultured bacterium
ACAAAGTGCTGAGTGGGCCGATAAGCCGGGTTCTGTCGTGAACGGTCATTTATCTTGTCTGCACGTTACCATGCAGCTCCACGCACGCTACCCGAACGCGGACCGGGCCGGCCCATAGCGTTCCTATTCGCGCTTGCTCCGGATGGGGCTTGCCAAGCCGCCGTGTTGCCACGACGCTGGTGGTCTCTTACACCACCGTTTCAGCTTTTCCCTTTACGCCTTGCGGCGCAGGTGGGAGTCTTCTTTTCTGCGGCGCTTTCCGTCGGATCACTCCGCCCGGCCGTTAGCCGGCATCCCGCCCTCTGGAGCCCGGACTTTCCTCACGCGTACTGCAAGCAGCACATCGCGCGACCGTCTGGCCCACTCAGCAGTGCAAGAGTGTAACACACCGTTGCCGCAGGCAATGGCACAACGCAAACGCTCGACACGATAAACCAAGAACCACACCATGCAGTACAATATGGTTGTCGATGGGCAACGTCGTCAGTCGAGACGCGACCGCGCTCCACACCCCTCCGTCTACTCGGTGTGTTCCCGCCTCCTCCCCGAGGCGGGATGTCGGCATTTTTCATGCACCGACAACCCAATAGCCTATGGACAGCCCGGGCAGCATTACGCACGGGCAGCATCGCACATCTCGGCAGCAAAAGCAAAAAGGGACCCGTCCATTACGGACGGATCCCTTAAAACAAGTGATCGTCAAACCGATTTACTCGGCGTCGGTCTCCTCGTCCTTCTTCTCGGAAGGAAGCGGGGTAACCTCGATCTCGACGCCCAGAGTCTCAGCAGCGGACTTCATGGACAGGGAGATACGACGACGGTCGAGGTCGATCTCCATGACCTTGACCTGAACCTTGTCGCCCACGTGGGTGACCTGAGAAGGCTGGTCGACGTGCTTGTTGGCCATCTCGGAGATGTGTACCAGACCCTCGATGCCCTCGCCCAGGTCGACGAAAGCGCCGAACGGGACAAGCTTGGTCACAGTGCCCTCGACGATAGCGCCGACAGGGTACTTCTTGACCAGTGCGCGCCACGGATCCTCGGTGGTCTGCTTGAGACCAAGGGAGATGCGCTCGCGGTTGAGATCGACGTCGAGAACCTCGACCTCGACCTCCTGGCCGACCTTGACAACCTCGGAAGGATGGTTGACGTGGTTCCAGGAGAGCTCGGAAATGTGGATGAGGCCGTCGATACCGCCGAGGTCGACGAAGGCGCCGAAGTCGACGATGGAAGAAACGGTGCCCTGGAGACGCATGCCAGACTTGAGCTTGGACAGGATCTCGGAGCGCTCGGCCTTACGGGACTCCTCGAGCACGACGCGACGGGAGAGGACGACGTTGTTGCGGTTGCGGTCCATCTCGATGACGCGAGCCTCGATGCGGGTGCCCATGTAGGAGGTGAGGTCCTTGACACGACGGAGGTCGACGAGGGAAGCGGGCAGGAAGCCACGCAGGCCGATGTCGAGAATCAGGCCGCCCTTGACAACCTCGATAACCTCGCCCTCGACGTTCTCGCCGGAGTTGAACTTCTCCTCGATGCGGTTCCAAGCACGCTCGTACTCGGCACGCTTCTTGGACAGGACCAGACGACCGTCCTTGTCCTCCTTCTGGAGAACCAGAGCCTCGATGGGATCACCGAGTGCAACGATGTCTGCAGGGTTAGCGTCCTTGCGGATGGACAGCTCGCGGACCGGGATAACGCCCTCGGACTTGAATCCGATGTCAACGAGCACCTCGTCATGCTCGATCTTAACGACAGTGCCGTTAACGAGATCGCCCTCATCAAAGTCGGTAATCGTACCGTCGATGAGGTTGTTCATCTCCTCCTCATTGACATCGTCAAGAGAGAAAATGGACGAGTTCTGAATCTCACTCAAAGGTGGACCCCTTTCGAACTACGGGGCCCCGATTGCTAGGACCTACAGAAGGGTGCGACAAGCACACAACGTTTAGGAACACTCGGGAGCCGACAGATACTAATGTGACGCTTATGCAATCACGTTCGTATAGGTTACGGGGAAATGAGTTCGATTTCAAGCGTGAACTGCGATTTTTTACTCGTGTGGAGACTTTTTCGTAATCTTATGAACACACGTCTCCACAACTTGACGATAACCAGCCAGGCATTTGGCTTTGGGGTAAAGTATCCGGAGCCAACGACTCTAGATCAAATTTACGAGAAAGGTGCCCGCGTGCTCAAAGCAGTCGTTTTCGATATGGACGAGACGCTTCTTAGCATCAACCTCAATGCGTTCATCCTTCGCTATTTTAAGGATGTCTCATCGATGCTCGCGGATATCGGGCGCCGCAGCCGCGGTGGCACGATGGCACGCCTCGGCACCATCCTGGTCGACCTCAACGCCAATCGCCGCAGCGGCACGGACAATCGCACCAATCTTGAGTTTTACCGCACCGAGGTCGAGCGCCGATGCGGCATCTGCCTCTCCGATCCCATCATCTACGAGGCGTTTACCTACTACGAGCGCGAAGTTCTTCCGTACAAGAACGACGATATCATTAACGCCCACGCCATGCCGGGCGCACACGCCGCGCTCCAGGCCGTACAGGACGCAGGGCTGCGTTGCGCGCTCTTTACCAACCCCAGCTTTCCCCAGGGGGCCATCGAGTGCCGCATGGGTTGGGGCGACCTGGCTGACGCTCCCTTTGAGCTCGTCACGCACATGGGAAACGCCACCCGCTGCAAGCCTGATGCCACCTACTATCTAGAGCAGCTTCAGGTGATGGGGCTCGAGCCGCACGAGGTCCTTATGGTGGGTAACGATCCCAAACGCGACTTCCCCAACCCTGCCTGCGGCATCCAAACCGCCTTTGTGGGCCAGGGCAAGCCCAGCCGAGCCACCTGGCGCGGAACCATGGAAGACTTCGCCCGCGACTTTAACGCCGTAGTAGAAGCCTTCTGCGAACACCAAGTAGCCGACGAACTGTCTTAACAGACCTGGGTTTTGCCGATCATGATGTTGAGGATCTCGACGTCGGTGTCCTTCATGCCCACGCGGCCTACGTAGCCCATACTGGCGATCGTCTGCTCAACGGTATCTTGGATCAGGCCCTCGCCGGCGCGGAAGCCGCGGCCTTGCATGGCCATATCGTGGCCCAGAATCGCCGCATCGACGGCAGCCGAGATCTTGGCGGCACAGCTCGCCTTGGCACCGTCGCACACGATGCCGCCCACGTTGCCAAGCGTATTCGAGACCGTCGCGCCAATCTGTTCGCGCGTGCCACCGCACAGCCAGGTAATCGCAGCGCCGGCGCCGCACGCAGCGCAAATAGCACCGCAAAACGCCGAGAGCGCACCAATATAGCTCTTGATATGCACGGCGATAAGATCGGACAGCATCACGGCGCGCACCAGGCGCTCGTGGTCGCAACGCAGGTACTCGGCATACTCCATGACGGGCAATGCGCAGGTAATGCCCTGATTGCCCGAGCCGCACACAATGGCGACCGGCAGCGCGCAACCGTTCATGCGGGCGTCGGACCCGGCGGCCGCACGGGCACGGGCACGGCAGGCGACGTCATCAGCACGAGCGCCCAACAGTGTACGACCCACCTCGGCGCCCCAAGCGTGCGCAAGGCCCTCGGCACTGATCGCGCCATTCAGCTCAATCTGACGCTCAACGGCAGCGCGGGCGTCCTCAATGTCACCGTCCTCGATAAAGTCGATGATGGACTCAACGCTCATAGGGGTATCGGCGTTATCTGCCGCACGCTCGGCCACCACGCGCTCGGCGCAGGCGGCACACTCCCCCGCTGACTTGCCGCATACCGGAATACCATCGAGCGTATGGCACGTGACATTAGTGTGGTGATCGGTAATCTCGACGACCGCGGTATGGCCCCCGGCCGTCGCAGTCACCTTGATGTAGAGGTTGGGCACACCTTCGACAAGCGACACATCGCAGTAGCCGGCGTCGGCGAGGAGCTCGGCCACGCGAGCGCGGTCTTCATCGTTAACGCTCTCGAGCACCTCGAGCGCGCTCTTAGCGTCGCCGCCCACGGCACCCAGCACGGCCGCGGCCTCAATACCGTGCATACCGCCCGAGTTGGGCACGGTCACGCTCTTGACGTTCTTGATGATGTTGCCCGAGCAGGCAACGTCCATATGATCGGGTTCGCAACCGAGCGTCTGGCTCGCCAGCGCCGCTGCATAGGCAACGGCAATGGGCTCGGTGCAGCCGAGTGCACAGACAAGTTCGCGGTTTAAAACATCGCAAAACGCGGCATCACGGATGGAATCGGTGGGCATAGGTATCTCCTGCTTGCATAACGGGCTGGGCTCTCAAAAAAGTTAGCTCCTTTATTTGATAACAATGCATCAAAAACCGCAACCATGGTTCCGGCGGACGGCGCTCAAGCACAAACTGACAGCATTCATTCATGAGAAGCCGGTCTTGTTGCATGCTAAAGCGTTTGACCAAAAAACGCCCGAGCGTTTACACAAAAGTCGCGCTATCATGCAGTCGAACGCGGTAAAACCTTTAGCAATTCCGCCGCACGGACCAGAGAGGAACCACTCATGAAGATCGGTATCGGTAACGACCACGCCGCCGTCGAGCTCAAGAACATCATTTCCGAGCACCTGAAGGAGCGCGGCTGCGAGGTCGTGAACTTTGGCACCGACACCTCCGAGAGCTTTGACTACCCTATCGCCGGCTACAAGGTGGGTAAGGCCGTTGCCAACGGCGACGTCGACCTGGGCATCCTCATCTGTGGCACCGGCGTCGGGATCAGCCTGGCTGCCAACAAGGTCGAGGGCGTACGCGCCGTTGTGTGCTCCGAGCCCTTCAGCGCCAAGCTCTCCCGCATGCACAACAATACCAACGTGCTCGCCTTTGGCGCCCGCGTCGTGGGCTCCGAACTCGCCAAGATGATTGTCGACGAGTGGCTCGACGCCGAGTTTGAGGGTGGTCGTCACGAGCGTCGCGTTAACCTCCTCAACGAGATCGATCACACGCGCGGCCTTAAGATCGTCGACGAAGCCTAAACTATTCAGTGCCACAAGCTAACAGCAGGGGCCCGCTCGGAACGCATGTCCGAGCGGGCCCCTTCATAGATTTTGAAATAAAAGGGCGCCGCGGATGGAGCTCCGCGGCGCCCAAGCCACACGCTAACAGCTTTAAGGAGTCAAAGCTGGTTTAGCCAAAGAAGCGCTTGATCTCAATCTCGGCGTTCTCCAAACAGTCGGAGCCGTGGATCACGTTGGCGTTGACATCGACGGCAAAGTCGCCGCGGATGGTACCAGGAGCAGCGTCAAGCGGGTTGGTAGCGCCCATGAGGGTGCGCATCTTAGCAACAGCGGAGAGACCGGAAACGACCATCTTGACGACCGGACCGCTCGTCATAAAGTCGCAGAGACCGCCAAAGAAGGGCTTGTCGGCCAGATGGGCGTAGTGCTCCTCGACGGTAGCGCGCTCGAGCGTGGTCATCTCCATGCGCTCGATGACAAGACCGCTGCGCTCAATGCGAGCAACAATCTCGCCGATTTTGCGATCGCGCACGGCGTCGGGCTTAATCATGATGAAGGTCTTCTCGATAGCCATAAAAGTAGCCTTTCAAGTAGGTTCGCGCGTGCCCAAGTCCCATTCCGGCACCCGCCTGGACTGCATCGTAACAGAGTTTTAGCTGCAGTTAAACAAAAAGCTGTTTATTGAAACGCTGCAATTTATTAAAGCGCTCCATATGTGTCACTTCTGTTTCGAAGCCCGATTAGAGTACCATCCGACCGCCCATCAACCGCATCGAACAGAGCAGGCGGTCGGTTGCCGCCCGCGAACGTAACCCCTTCACAACCTGCCCAAAGGTCCTACAGAAGTTCTCGACAAGCCCCTCCCCCATAGCAACAAAACACGGGCGTCCGCATCAGCAGACACCCGTAAAAGCAAAAACGATTTATCGATAAATGGCCAAAGCCGCTTCAGTCAAATCCCTACTTTATCCCGTGGCCCATCTCGACGACCTTGGTCAGCGATCCAAACACGCCCTCGTCGGCCACGAGCTGTGCCTCGGCGCGCTGCAGCTGCACGGCAACGGCGGCAGGGGCGGTACCGCCCTCGGTCGTACGCGCGGCGACAATTGAGGGGATGTCGAGCGCCTCGGTAATATCGCATTCAAAGAGCGGGCTTGCCTCCTGGAACACCTCAAACGGCAGGTCCTCAAGATTGCAGCCGCGCTTCTCGCACATCAGGACCAGATGGCCCACCACGGCATGTGCCTCGCGGAACGGCAAACCGCGCTTAGCCAGGTAATCGGCAACATCGGTAGCGGCAAGGTGTCCCACGCCGCACTCGCGCGCCATGGCATCCTCGTTGACGGTCCACGTCGAAATCATACCGGCCATAACCGACAGGCACTGCATGAGCGTGTGAGCGGTATCGAGCGCGCCCTCCTTGTCCTCCTGCAAGTCCTTGTTATAAGCAAGCGGCAGGCCCTTCATGGTCACGAGCAGCTGCACCAGGTTGCCATACACACGGCCGCTTTTGCCGCGGATAAGCTCGGCAAAGTCGGGATTCTTCTTCTGCGGCATGATGGACGAGCCAGTGGAGTACGAGTCGGAAAGCGTGATAAAGCCAAATTCGGAGCTCGACCACAGCACGATCTCCTCGGAAAGACGCGACAGGTGCATGGCCATGACGGAGCCGGCATAATGCAGATCGAGCAGGAAATCACGGTCGGAAACCGCATCGAGCGAGTTGGGAATCACACCCGCAAAGCCAAGTTCGGCAGCCGTCATCTGGCGATCGAGCGGATAGCTCGTACCGGCAAGCGCGGCAGCACCCAGCGGGCAGTTGTCGGCGGCATCAAAGGCGGCCTTCAAACGCGTAAAGTCGCGCGCGAACATCCAGGAATACGCCAGCAGGTGATGCGACAGCAGCACGGGCTGAGCATGTTGCATGTGCGTGTAGCCCGGCAGAATCACCTTGTCGTACTTCTTGGCCGCATCCACCAGCACATGGCGCAGCTCAAGATTGGCCTCCATGAGCTCCTTGGCCAGCGCCTTGACGCCCAGACGCGTATCGGTCGCCACCTGATCGTTACGCGAACGCCCGGTATGCAAGCGCTTACCGGCCTCGCCGATGCGGCGCGTCAGCTCGCTCTCGATGGACATATGAATGTCCTCGTCGTTGATATCGAAGGTGAAGTTGCCGGCATCGATATCCTGTTCGATTCCGGTCAGGCCCTTGGCAATCGCCTGCTCGTCCTCGGCACCGATGATGCCCTGGGCGGCCAACATCTTGGCATGCGCCTTAGAGCCGGCGATATCCTGCTTATAGAGATGTTTGTCGACCGGCAGCGACGCGCCAAACTCCTGCGTGACCTCGGCCACGCCCGCCTCAAAACGACCGCCCCAAAGAGCCATGGAACCGTCTCCTTTCTCCAAATACCAAAACAAGCGTCCAAAGCAATGTGCCCTGTCGCTAAAGCGATTTATCAACCGCTAGTTTTACACACTCCCTGCCGCGCGCGGGGCCATGTGGCTAATTTGCAAAGAAGTGACGCACCATGCACTTGGCACCCAACGTCTCCCTCCGGATGTTGCCCTGCGAACCATCGATCCAGGCCTTCAGGCTCATAGGAACGTCCTCGACCCTTACAGCATCGAACTCGGGCGCGAGGGCAAGCAAAGCATGCGCGATAGCATTGAACATAATGGATACTCCTCATATATATAGGCGCAGAGCCGCCAAATTGATAGAAGGAGCCCCGCCGGACAACCCCGGCGGGGCTCGGACTCAGCCGCAGACGCGGCATCATATATGCGGGCGGAACGTAGGGGCCACCGATGTTAAGAAGTGTCAGCAAGCATAACGAAAGGTAGGGACCCCGTGCGCCCGTTATGTATCACGCGGATGGGCCGCGCGGATACCAAGGGAAGGAGGCGCTAGGCCTGGGCGGCAGCAGAGCTGGGGCCCTGGACCTTTGCCCACGTCTTGAGCGACAGCGTATCGATCTCGATAAAGCCGGCGCTGGCCTTCTCGTCAAACGTGGTGTCGCGGTCGTAGGTAGCCAGACCGTAGTCGTAGAGGCTGAAGGGGCTCTTGCGGCCGACGACATGGCAGTTGCCCTTAAAGAACTTCAGACGGACAGTGCCGGTCACGAACTTCTGGGTATCGGCCATAAAGGCATCGAGCGCGTTTTTGAGCGGGCTGTACCACTGGCCGTTGTACACGGCGGTGGCCCAATCCTGCTCGAGCTTGATCTTGGTCTTGAGCAGGTCACCCTCGACGCAGATGTCCTCGAGCGCCTTGTGGGCGGTGATGAGCGTCAGGGCTCCGGGGACCTCATAGCACTCGCGGCTCTTAAGGCCCACCAGGCGATCCTCGACCAGATCGAGACGGCCAAAGCCCTTGTCGCCGGAGATCTTGTTGAGGGCGTTGACGATCTCGGAGAGCTTCATCTTCTTGCCGTCTACGGCGACGGGCTTGCCGGCCTCAAACTCAATCTCGGTGTAGGTCGGGGTGTCCGGCGTGTCCTCGGGGTTCTTGGTCATAACCCAGGCGTCGTCGAGCGGCTCGTTCCAGGGATCCTCCAGGTGACCGCACTCAATGGCACGACCCCACAGGTTGTCGTCGATGGAGTAGGGGTTGTCGTTGGCACCCTCGGGAACCGGCACGTTGTGGGCGTGGGCATAGGCGACCTCGTCGGGACGGCACTTCAGGTCCCACTCGCGAACCGGGGCGATAACCTTGAGCTCGGGGTCGAGGGCCTTGACGGCGGCCTCAAAACGGACCTGGTCGTTACCCTTGCCGGTGCAGCCGTGGGCGACGTAGGTCGCGCCAAACTCGTGGGCGACCTCAACAAGCTTCTTGGCAAGCAGCGGGCGAGACAGAGCGGAGAGCAGCGGGTACTTGTTCTCGTACATGGAGTTTGCCGCGATGGCCTTAGTCAGGAACTCATCGGAGAACTCGTCGCGCAGGTCGAGCACCTGGCAATCGAGAACGCCCAGGTCGAGCGCCTTCTGCTTCTTGGCATCCAGTCCGGTCTCTTCCTGGCCCACGTTGCCGCAGACACAAACGACATCGAGATTCTTCTCGTCCTGGAGCCACTTGACACATACGGATGTATCAAGACCACCGGAATATGCGAGAACGACTTTTTCCTTGCTCATGGCTGTTTCCTTTCGCCCTTGGTAGCTAGTTAGAACATCGGTCAGTTGCAAGTCACCTTGAGGTCAAAAACCGTGCAATATCAGGTTATTCAGCAGAATGCATCACAGGCATGCCCTAGAAACATGCGGCTATGTCGTGCTTAAACCCAACGACCTCAAAATGACTCTGTTGAGGCATTGCGCCCCATGCGGACAGAGACGATTGTTATCGTCGTCGGGAAATTGCGCGCTGGCGTCGGATGGCATTGTCTGCAGTGGTGATGATCTTTACGAACTGCATCTGCCTCTCCTCTCACGTATCGCCGGGCGCAATTCAAATATCGCAAACGGTACCTTTTCCTCGGTAAACGGCTCTTTTGCCGTCTCCGTTTTCGATGTTCGCTATATTACGATAAAGTGCACGCTGCGCAAGCGACAAATTCAAATTTCTGAAAAGTTTTTTCATTAGTTTGTGAATTGCAGTGCAAATACGCACCATTCCTGCGAAAATACGCTCGACTACTAGTTGATGGTTATAACGTCTGAAACAATCTCGAAACGAAAGGCGCATTTTTATGCAAACTTACGAATCGGACGCCAACATCGGCAACATTAAGATTCTCGCCGTCGATATGGACAAGACGCTGCTGACCGACGATCGCGTGCTGCCCCAGGGTCTCGACGAGTGTCTGGACAAGCTCGCCGACGCAGGCATCGTATTCTGCCCCGCCAGCGGACGTCCCGCCCCCAAGCTCGAAGAGATGTTCGAGGGCATTAAGAACCGCCTCGCTTTTTGTCCCGATAACGGAGCGTGCGTGATCTATCGCGGCAGCTATATCTATAAGAGCAATATTGACGTGGAGCTGTATCAGCAGGTCTTGAGCCGTGCCTCGGAGGATCCTCGCGCTGTCCCCGTCCTGTGCTGCTTCGACGAGTTCTACGTGCTTGCCCGCGACCATCAATACCACGACGAGATCAGCGTCTACTACAACACAATCAACTACGTCGACAGCTTTGAGGGCATCGATTTCGAGTCCAACAAGATTTCGGTCTTCTTCCCCGGCTACGACGCCGAGCCCGCTTTCCGCGAGACCTATAGCCCCGAGTTCTCGGACAAGCTCTACGTCACCAACGCCGGGCGCGAGTGGATCGACTTTATGAACCTTGGCGTCGACAAGGGCGCCGGCGTCGCGCACCTGTGCGAGCACCTGGGCATCGATATTGCCGACGCCGCTGCCGTGGGCGATACCTACAACGACATCCCCATGCTCGAGCGCGTCGGTCACAGCTTTATCGTGGACAATGCCGAGGAGCACATGAACGCGCATGCCAAGTGGCGCATTCCGAGCAACAACGACGGAGGCGTACTGACGCTCATCGACGCCATCCTGGCGGCTCGGTAACGTGGCTCGTCGGACCTGGCCGGGCGGCGCGGATTAGTTTTTCGTTCGGTCAGGTCCTGGGCTCGCTCGGAA
>CAKWZF010000059.1:0-10653 GCA_934865005.1 uncultured bacterium
GGCCTGAGCAACAGGCTGGCCCTCTGAATCCGGAGTGGCGAAACGACTGCCCTGGACGCCTGCCTGCGTCTTGGGGGCATCATCGCCCGCACCGGAGGTACGGAAGTGGTTACCCACTGGTGCTCCTTATCGTCGTGCGTTTAAACTACATGAGCGCTTTGTATTTTAGCAGCATTAGCTTTGCTGCACATAAGAAGCATGGCGTGGTTAGGGATCCCGTCGGCCGGACACAGGGTTACTCTCCAAATCGTCCTCGGACATGTCGGAGCCCCCGCTGCGCGCTTCGCGCGGCGGGGGCTCCTCCGTCCTGCGGAAAGATTTGGAGAGTAACCCTGTGCCCGGCCTGCGATAACTAAGGGGTCGCCGCGTTTATCTTGAGGTGCTGCATATACAAAGCTGGAAGGGTCTGAATTGCGCTTTGTCGATATATGCCCTTTTTCCTGATGGGACCGTGCTTGAGGGGCGTCTTCATGAGTTGCGGTGAAATAGGGACTGTTTTACCAGTTAAAAGGTCTAATCAGTCCCTATTTCACCGCAACTGAAACAGGGGCGCTCTCCAAGAGAGCGCCCCTGCCGGGTTTCCATAGTTCTAGCGAAGCAGTCCTTGAGATCCGCCTTGCCTTATGCCAAGAACTCCTTGGTGGTCGCCACGATGTTGGCGGCGTCCAGGCCATACTTGTGCAAGAGCTCGGCACCCGGGCCGGACTCGCCAAAGGTGTCGTTGACGCCGATCTTCTTGAGGGGCGTCGGGCACTGCTCGCACAGGACGTCGGCAACGGCGCTGCCCAGGCCACCGATTACAGAATGCTCCTCGACGGTCACGACGTGGCCGGTCTTGGTGGCGCTCTTGACGATCAGGTCGGCATCGATGGGCTTGATGGTGTGCATGTTGATGACCTCGGCGTCGATGCCCTCGGCAGCGAGCTGCTCGGCGGCCTCGAGAGCCTCGCCGACCATCAGGCCGCAGGCGATGATGGTGACGTCGGCGCCCTCGCGCATGACAATGCCCTTACCCAACTCGAAGTTGTAGGTCTCGGGGTCGTTGATAACCGGCGAGGCCAAACGAGCGAAGCGCATGTACACCGGACCGTCGCACTCGTAGGCGGCGCGCGTCACGGCGCGGGCCTCGACGTCGTCGGCAGGAACGATCACAGTCATGCCGGGGATGACGCGCATGAGGGCGATATCCTCGCAGCACTGGTGCGTGGCACCATCCTCGCCCACCGAGATACCGGCGTGCGTGGCACCAATCTTAACGTTGAGGTGCGGGTAGCCGATGGAGTTACGGACCTGCTCAAAAGCGCGGCCGGCTGCGAACATGGCAAAGGTGCTCGCGAAGGCAACGCGGCCGGTGGTCGCGATACCGGCGGCGACGCCCATCAGGTTGCTCTCGGCGATACCCACGTCGAAGAAGCGGTCGGGGCAGGCGGCCTTGAACTTGCCGGTCTGCGTGGCGGCGGCCAGGTCGGCGTCGAGGACCACAAAGTCATCGTGCTCGTTGGCGAGCTCGACGAGGGCCTCGCCGTAGCTTACGCGCGTGGCGATTTTTTTGACGTCTGCCATCCTAGAGCTCCTCTCCGGCGGCCGTGAGCTCTGCCATGGCCTGCTCAAACTGTTCATCGTTGGGGGCCTTGCCGTGCCAACCAACCTGGTTCTCCATAAAGGAAACGCCCTTGCCCTTCATGGTCTCGGCGATGATGGCGGTCGGCTGACCCTTGGTGGCGCGGGCCTCGGCAAAGGCGGCGCGGATCTGATCGAAATCGTTGCCGTCGGCAAGCTCCACCACGTGGAACTTAAAGGCGCGGAACTTGTCGGCGAGCGGCATGGGGTCGTTGACCTCCTCGACGGGGCCGTCGATCTGCAGGCCGTTGTGGTCGACGATCACGCAGAGGTTATCGAGCTGCTGGTTGCCGGCAAACATGGCTGCCTCCCAGACCTGGCCCTCCTCGCTCTCGCCATCACCCAGCAGGGCGTACGTGCGGTAAGTATCGCCCCAGTGCTTGGCGGCAACCGCCATGCCCACGGCGGCGGAGATGCCCTGGCCGAGCGAGCCGGTGGACATATCGACGCCCGGGGTGTCGTTCATGTTGGGATGACCTTGCAGGTGGCTGCCGATATGGCGCAGCGTCTCGAGATCCTCCTTGGGGAAGAACCCACGCTCGGCGAGCACGGCGTACAGGCCCGGAGCGCAATGGCCCTTGGAGAGCACAAAGCGATCGCGGTCGGCCTTGCGGGGATCGGCCGGGTCGACGTTCATTTCCTCAAAGTACAGATAGGTCATGATGTCGGCAGCGCCGAGCGAACCGCCCGGATGGCCGGACTTGGCAGCGTGCACGCCGGTGACGATGCCCTTCCTTACCTCGTTGGCAACCTTTTTGAGCTCTTCGTCGCTCATTGTGCCTTCCTTTCATCCTCATTAGACAAAATGCGCACGGCACGGAAAGGTAGTCCCAACACAGCCGCAATGCACGTACGTCATTCATTATGCTGGAAACTGATGGCTTTACCAGAGTTTTTATCATTATTTGAACAATTTAGCAGGCAGAACCGCTGATGAAACGGTTTATCAATGTGAACGTCTTTTGGATGGAACGCGGTCGACCCTAAGCGCTAATGTCCTTGAATCCCTCGCCGAAGGCTTCCGTAACGTCAGCGACCGTCACAATGGCGTGAGGATCGCGCTCACGCACGATCGTCTTGAGGGTATTGAGCTCTCGACGGCTCACGATGACCATAACCACCGGCTTCTCGGCACCCGAATACATGCCAGTCGCCTTAAACTTGGTACAGCCACGACCCAGGCCATACATGATATCGGCAGCGATATCAGGGAACTTGTCCGAGATGATGAGTACCATACGACGTTTGTTGCCACCATCGACCACGGCATCGATCACGTAGCCGCTAATGACCATCGAAAGGCCTGCATACAGTGCGTTTTCGATTGAAAAGACCGGAGCCGATAGCGCGCATACGGCAACATCGATCGCCATGACGGTCGAGCCCACCGGCAGCGAGGTGTTACGCGAGATGATTTGGCCAATCGTGTCCGAGCCGCCGGTGTTGGCGCCGGCGCGCAACACCATGCCGTAACCGATGCCCGTAATAATGCCGCCCCACATGGCAGGGAGCATCAGGTCCGCATCCGCCAGAGGTGCTACAAACGGGGCGAACAGATCGGTAAAGAAGCCCAGCAGCACAAAGCCCGTCGCGGTCTGCACCACGTAGAACATGCCACCCTCGCGCATAACGACCAGCAGCAGCAAGGCGTTCATCACGATCGTCTGAATACCAACGGGAAGCGATAGGCCGCGCGATGCACCGACCGCCTGGATAATGGTGGCAAGGCCCGTAACGCCACCGGCGGCAAGACCGTTGGGAATCAAAAACAGGTCGGTCGCGATGGCGGCCAAGGCACACCCCAACATGATCTGGGGCAAATCGTGAAAGAAGTTCATCGAAAGAATGCGCTTGATGTCCAGACGATATGCCATGCTGCCTCCCTCAAAAAAGCGCACCCCATCGGATGCGCTTTGACTTCTTCTTGTATTCGATTCTACCGATTCGTCGAACAAAAACCACCCCTGCGCAGGGTTTATTCTGGATACAAACCCGTCCAACCGTTGGGCTTGGCATCGGCTTGAAGCCGCCCGATGTTTTAGACCTCCGAGCCTTCTGCATCGGCGTTGCCGGTGGCCCAGCGATGGTAGCCAATAACAAACGGGTCCAGGTCGCCATCGTCAAGAACTGCCTCGACGTTGCTGGTCTCCACGCCCGTGCGTAAGTCCTTGACCATCTGGTACGGGTAGAGCACGTAGCTGCGAATCTGGTTGCCAAAACCAATCGTGGTCTTGGGTCCGCGGATCTCATCGAGCGCCTCGGCGCGCTTCTCGAGCTCAATCTCGTACAGGCGAGCCTTGAGGATCTGCATGCACGCGGCCTTGTTCTGAATCTGGCTGCGCTCGTTTTGGCAGGTGACCACAATGCCGCTGGGAAAATGCGTCACGCGCACGGCGGAGTCGGTGGTGTTGACGCCCTGACCGCCCGGGCCGCTCGCGTGGTACACGTCCACGCGGATGTCATCGGGACTGATCTCGATGTCGATATCATCGGGTAGCACGGGGATGACCTCGACGCCGGCAAACGTGGTCTGGCGGCGCTTCTTGTCGTCGGTGGGGCTAATGCGAACCAAGCGGTGGACGCCGGCCTCGGCGCGCAGCATGCCAAATGCGTCCTTGCCCTCGACGGTAAAGGTCGCACGGTCAATGCCGATGACCTCGGCCGCGGGACAGTCGTTGATGGTGACCTTCCAGCCGCGACGCTGGCAGTACTTCATGTACATCTTAAAGAGCATGAAGGTCCAGTCCTGGGCCTCCAGACCACCCTGTCCGGGCTTGATGGTCACAATGGCATCGCCGTGATCGAACTCACCGGTAAACCAGCTCGAAAGCTCAAGCTCATCGATGGCACGGGCCAGGCGCTCAGCCGTGGCTGCAGCCTCCTCGCGAAGGGCGGCGGCGTCGGGGTCATCCCCCATCTCCTCGGCAAGCTCCAGCGCGGCGCGGGCATCGGAAAGCTCGCCGCGCGCGGTGTCCACGGCAGCGATATCTTCCTTGGTGCGCGCGATCTCCTCCATGGTGGCACGGGCGGCGTCGGCGTCATCCCAAAAGCCAGGGGCAACACTTTTGGCCTCGAGCTCGAACACGCGGGTACGCTTCTCGTCCAGGTGGAGATACGACTCGACCTCACCGAGCCGGTCCGCAAACGCGTCCAGCTCGGCGGGCGTTACCTCTAAAGCCTCAGCCATTAACGATTCCTGCCGTGGCAGTACTTAAACTTCTTGCCGCTACCGCAGGGGCACGGGTCGTTGCGGCCCACGTTGACGTACGGATCGTCGCTCTCGGACTTGCGATAGGTGGTCACCTTGCCACCGTTGTTGACGGCAGCCGGACCACCCTGGACAGCTGTGCGGGCCTGCACCTGCGCCTGCTTGCGCAGCACCGAGCCGCCGTTGTCACCATCGACCTCGGCAGGACCGGAGAAGTGCGCACCCTCGAGCGCGGGCTCCTCCTTGTGCTCCACGGCACGCGGGGCAGCCTTGATCTCGATGCGCAGAACCGTACGCAGGTAATCCTCGTACATGGTATCGACGAGTATCTGGAACGCGCCGTAGGCCTCGGTCTTGTACTCAACCAGCGGGTCGCGCTGGCCAAAGCCGCGCAGGCCGATGCCGGTCTTGAGGTAGTCCATCTCCTGCAGGTAGTTCATCCAGCGGGTATCGATGACGCGCAGCATGACCTGGGTGTTGAGCTCGCGCATCAGGTCCTCGCCCAAGCGCTCGGCCTTCATGTTGTAGCACTTCTCTACGTAAGCCAGGACATCGGCAGCCAGGGCCTCATAATCCTCGTCGGGGAACTTCGGCGTATCGATGTGGCCGGTGAGCTCCACAACCCACTTGCGCAGGCCCTCCAGGTCGCGCTCGCCATCGTGACTGTCCTTGGTGCAGAACTCCTGCACGCAGCGGTACACGGTGTCGTGCATGACCTCGGTGATGTGGTCGGTCAGGTCCTTGCCGTCCAGAATCTTATTGCGCTCGGCGTAGATGACCTGGCGCTGCTTGTTCATGACGTCGTCGTACTCAAGGACGCTCTTACGCATGGAGAAGTTGATGCTCTCGACCTTGTGCTGGGCGCTCTCGACGGCCTTGGAGATGATCTTGTGCTGGATGGGCATGTCGTCGCCCATGTCGGCCGTGACCATCATCTTGGAGACGCGGTCCATCTTGTCGCCGCCGAACAGGCGCATGAGGTCGTCCTCGAGCGACAGGTAGAACTGGGTCTCGCCCGGATCGCCCTGACGACCGGAGCGGCCGCGCAGCTGGTTGTCGATACGGCGGGACTCGTGGCGCTCGGTTCCGATAACGGTCAGGCCGCCGGCGGCAAGCACGCGCTCGCGCTCGGCCTTGCAGGTCTCCTTGGCCTCGGCGTTAAACTGCTCGAGCTGCTCGGGCGTCACGTCCTCCATGGTCAGGCCCTCGTACTCAAGGCGCTCGCGCACCAGCTCGTCGGGGTTGCCGCCCAGCAGGATGTCGGTACCACGACCGGCCATGTTAGTAGCGATGGTCACGGCGCCGTAGCGTCCGGCCTGGGCAACGATGTGGGCCTCGCGCTCGTGATGCTTGGCGTTGAGAACCTCGTGCGCGATGCCGCGCTTGGTAAGGGCGGCGGACAGCTTCTCGGAGCTTTCGATGGAGACGGTGCCCACCAGGACCGGCTGTCCCTTGGCGTGACGTCGCTCGACGTCGTCGGCAACGGCGTTGTACTTGGCCTGGATGGTACGATATACCAGGTCCTCGTGGTCCACGCGCTGCACGGGCTTGTTGGAGGGGATGACCTCGACGGGCAGCTTGTAGATCTCGCGGAACTCGGCATCCTCGGTAAGTGCCGTGCCGGTCATACCGGAAAGCTTGTCATACAGACGGAAGTAGTTCTGCAGGGTGATGGTGGCCAGGGTCTGGTTCTCCTCGCGTACGAGCACGCCCTCTTTGGCCTCGATGGCCTGGTGCAGGCCCTCAGAATAGCGGCGGCCCTCCATGATGCGGCCGGTGAACTCGTCGACGATCTTGACCTCGCCGTTGGTGACCACGTACTGCTTGTCGCGATGGAACATGTACTGGGCCTTCAGCGCCTGCTGCAGGTGGTTGACCAGCTGGCCCGAAAGGTCGGCATAGATGTCCTCGATACCCAGGCGGCGCTCGATCTTCTTAAGGCCGCGCTCGGTGGCGGCAATGGTGTGCTTGGCCTCGTCCATGACATAGTCGCCCGTGGGCTCCACGTCCTCGGTGGCGGTGAGCATGTCGTGCGACACGTCCTCGCCGCGCTCAAGGCCGCGCACGGCACGCGCGAAGTCCTTGTAGGTGCTGGCGGACTTGGTGCCGGCACCCGAGATGATGAGCGGCGTCCTGGCCTCATCGATCAGGATGGAGTCGACCTCGTCGACGATGGCGTAATGGTGGCCGCGCTGCACGCGCTGCTCGGGACGGGTGACCATGTTGTCGCGCAGGTAGTCGAAACCGAACTCGGAGTTGGTGCCGTAAGTGACGTCTGCCTGGTAGGCCGGGCGCTTGAGCTCGAGCGGCATGTTGTTCTGGAGCAGACCGACGGTCATGCCCAGGTACTTGTAGATGCGGCCCATCCACTCGGAGTCGCGCTTTGCCAGGTAATCGTTGACGGTAACGACATGCACGCCCTTGCCGGCGATAGCGTTGAGGTAGCCGGCCAAGGTGGAGACGAGCGTCTTGCCCTCGCCGGTCTTCATCTCGGCAATATGACCCTCATGAAGCGCCATGGCGCCGATGAGCTGTACGTCAAAGTGGCGCATGCCCGTGATGCGCTTGGAAGCCTCGCGCACGGTGGCAAAGGCCTCGGGAAGCATGTCGTCGAGCGACTCGCCGTTGGCGTAACGCTCGCGGAACTTATCGGTCTGGGCGCGGAGTTCCTCCTCGGTCATCTTCTCAAACTGGGGCTCAAGACCGTTGATCTGGTCGACGATCTTGTAGTAGCGCTTAAGGTCCTTATCGGATCCAAAGGACAGCAGCTTTGACATGAATCCCATGTGGTTTTCCTTTTTGGCCATCGCCCACGCCGTGCAGCTGCGGGCGAGTTAAACACAGATGATTGTACTTTAGCCAAACAAGGCGCGGCCTATACGGTCGACCTCGACCGCCACGTAATAACTACGACCCGACCGACCTGCCAAAAAGGGACTGGTTTATTTTGGCAGGTTTTATCTGGGAAAACGCCGTCACTCTGCCATTTGGTGCAAACCAACCCGTCCCCTTCGCACCAATCTGGTGCAATGGGAACGGGTTAGCCTGCACCAATAAAAAGAAAAGGGCCGCGCACCCAAACGGATGCGCGGCCCTTATGCCATGAATGCGAGTGATTCCGCGGCGAGCTATTTACTCAGCAGCCTCGGTAGTCTCGGCCTCGGCAGCGGCCTCCTCGACGGGAGCCTCTGCGGGAGCCTCGGCGGCCTGCTTGGCAGCCTCCTCGGCGAACTTAGCGGCACGCTTAGCCTTCTCGGCAGCCTTAGCCTCAGCGGCGGCCTTGCGAGCGGCCTCGGCCTCAGCAGCCTTGGCGGCCTTGGCAGCCTTGGCCTCCTCAGCCTTCTTGAGCTGGGCGGCAGCGGCGCCACCGAA
Organism: uncultured bacterium; assembly: GCA_934865005.1. Taxonomy (GTDB): domain Bacteria; phylum Actinomycetota; class Coriobacteriia; order Coriobacteriales; family Coriobacteriaceae; genus Collinsella. The sequence goes on from CAKWZF010000059.1 coordinate 8,201, forward strand.
CTTGTCGGCGAAGCGCTGGACGCGTCCACCGGTGTCGACGAACTTCTGCTGGCCGGTGTAGAACGGGTGGCACTCGTTGCAAAGCTCAACCTTCATCTCGGACACGGTAGCGTGCGTCTTGAAGGTGTTGCCGCAGGAGCACGTCACCGTGCACTCGACATACTGGGGATGGATACCCTGCTTCATGGTAGGACTCCTTATTGGTCAGGCGCTGGTTACCGATCAGCGCATAAGGCGTCTTGGTTTCCGACCAAGACAACAAACTCGGCTATGGTACCACAGCGCCGCGCGTCCCACAAAAGGTTCACGGTCTTTGTGCAACACGGCGTGGCCAACCGCAGCGGACACGCACCCTGTTGCCCCTTCTCCCATGTTGCAGACGTGTAACGCCGCAGTAAGCACACCCCTTTTGGCGCCAGACAGGTACAATGATGAACACTGTACCGTAGCGGAGCGCCCGCGCGCGCCGCAACCACGCGAAAGGGTTTCCCATGGCCGAGATCTCGTCCTCCCGTATCGTCATCACCGTCCTTGGCAAGAACCGCCCCGGCATCGTCGCCGGCGTCACCCGTGTCCTGGGCGAGGCCAACGTCGACATCCGCGACATCACGCAGTCCATTATCGAGGACATCTTCACCATGACCATGCTGGCCGATACCGCCGAGTCCAAGCTCGACTTCGCCGAGCTGCAGAAGGCGCTGGCCGAGGCCGGCGAGCTTTCGGGCGTCAACGTGTCCATCCAGCGCGAGGACGTCTTCAACTTTATGTACCGCCTGTAGCGAACAGGCCGCTCGGGGCAGCTTGACGTCATATCGTCCAAGCGCGCAGCCCCAAAGCGAACCGGAGAGGAGCGCGCATGGCCTACGACGCCAAGAAAATCTACTATCGCTTCGACGACCACCTGAGCCGCCTGGTTCTGGATTACGAGGCGAGCCGTCAGATTTCGCCCGAAAGCGAAAACCTCTACCACGGCCTGCCGACCGCCCCGTACGACGAGGGCCTTTTCGTAGAGCACAACGTCAAGCGCGGCCTGCGCAATGCCGACGGCTCGGGCGTGGTCGCGGGCCTTACCCGCATCTCGGACGTGCACGGCTACAACAAGGTCGACGGCAAAGTCGTGCCCGACCAGGGCAAGCTTACGCTGCGCGGCTACAGCATCGAGGACCTGGTCAACAACGCCCAGGCCGAGAATCGCTATGGCTACGAAGAGGTCGCCTACCTGCTCATCACGGGCTCGCTGCCCAACAAAGAGGAGCTCGACGGTTTTTGCGGACGTCTGGGCGCTTTTAGGCACCTGAGCGACGAGTACGTCAAAGAGTTCCCCATGACCACGGTGTCGTCGAGCATCATGAATGTGCTTCAGCGCGCCGTGCTGCTGCTCTACGCCTTCGACGCCGAGCCCGACGCCATTACACCCGAGCACGAAATCGACGTCGCCATCTCCATGCTCGCCCGTCTCCCCCGCATCGCCGCCTTCGCGCATATGGCCTCGGTCGCCAAGCGCCGCGGCTCCGAGGTTCATGTACCGCACCCCACACCCGGCCTCTCCACCGCCGAGACCATCCTGCAGGTGTTGCGCGGCGGCATGGCATTCACCCGCGACGAAGCCATGCTGCTCGACGTGATGCTCATGCTGCATGCCGAGCACGGCGGCGGCAACAACTCCACGTTTGCCTGCCGCGTGCTGTCCTCCTCGGCCACCGACCCGTATTCCGCCTACGCCGCGGCCATCGGCTCGCTCAAGGGTCCGCGCCACGGCGGCGCCAACGCCAAGGTCGTGTCCATGCACGAGGACATCCGTGCGCATGTCTCCAGTTGGGAGGACGAGGACGAGGTCGCAGCCTACCTGGGCAAGATCCTCGACAAGCAGGCCTTCGACGGCACGGGCCTCATCTACGGTATGGGCCACGCCGTCTACACGCTGAGCGACCCGCGCGCCGAGGTGTGCCGCCGATACGCGCGCACGCTTGCCGCCAAGAAGGACCTGGGCGATGAGTTCGCGCTCATCGAGCGCATCGAGCGCCTGGCACCGCAGGTGATGCGCGACCACGGCATGACCAAGCCCATCTGCGCCAACATCGACCTGTACACAGGCTTTATCTACAAGATGCTCGGCGTGCCCGAGACGCTTTTTACGCCGCTATTCGCCGTCGCCCGCATGGCCGGCTGGTCAGCGCACCGCATGGAAGAGCTCTTCTGCGCGCATCGCATCATCCGCCCGGCATACCGTCCGGTAATCGAGCCGCTGGAGTACAAGCCGCTCGCCGACCGCTAGGACACGGACCGTTATAGAACTCGAGCGTGGCCAGGGCATCACCGCCCTCGGCCACGCTTTTTATGCCAGCAGAAAGGGCTGCATCGAATGATTGTTTTTTCCGATATGGATGGAACGCTGCTGACGAGCGACAAGCAGATGAGCGACGCCACCTGGGTGATGCTCGACGAGCTCGCAC
>CAKWZF010000060.1:0-10619 GCA_934865005.1 uncultured bacterium
GTAACATCCAGGGCAGTCGTGGGCTCGTCGGCAATCAAAATATCGGGATCGCAGGCAAGAGCCATGGCAATCATGACGCGCTGACGCATACCGCCAGAGAACTGGTGCGGATACTCATTGACGCGCTTCTCGGGCTCGGGAATACCAACGAGGTCCAAAAGCTCGGTGGCACGCTTGAGCGCCTCCTGCTTGGAGTAGCCGCGGTGCAGACGAAGACCCTCGCCCACCTGCTTGCCGATCTTATAGACCGGGTTCAAGGAGGTCATAGGATCCTGGAAGATCATCGCGATGTCGTTACCGCGAATGTGCTGCATCTCTTCCTCGGTCATCTCGAGGATAGAACGACCGCGATAGCGAACGTCGCCGCCCTCGATCTTTCCCGGAGGCATCGAGATAAGACCCATGATGGTCATGGCGGTCACGGACTTACCGGAGCCGGACTCACCGACGACACCCAGGGTCTCGCCGCGATCGAGCGTGTAGGAGACACCGTCGACAGCGCGAACAACGCCATCCTCGGTGTGGAAATACATCTTAAGGTCATCGACCTCGAGCAGATGCTGGCCCTCGGGAACCGGCTGGTCCTTCAGGTCCACATAGTTCTTGTTCTTCTTCATCCTTATGCGTCCTTCATCTTGACGTCGAGGGCGTCGCGCAGACCGTCACCCAGCAGGGTGAAGGCGAGCACCGTCGAGAGAATTGCCAGACCGGGCATGATCATCATCCAGGGAGCAGTCAGAAGATACTGCTGACCGTCCTGAATCATGGAGCCCCACGAAGGCGTAGGCGGAATAACGCCCATGCCGAGGAAGGACAGAGCGGACTCGGTCAGAATGGCGCCACCAATGTTCATGGTCGCGTAGACCACAATGGAGGCGACGGAGTTCGGGAAGATGTGACGCACGACGATACGAGCATCAGATGCACCCATCGCGCGCGCAGCGTCAACATAATCGTTTTCCTTGACCGTCAAGATTGCAGAGCGAAAGACGCGCGCAATCGAAGGCCAGCCAAGAATGCCGATGGCAAAAAAGACGTTCTGAAGACCACGGCCGATAACGGCGATCATGGCGACAACGAAAAGCACGTACGGGAATGCCAGGAAGATATCCGCGCAGCGCATGATGATCGTATCCCAGATGCCGCCGTAGAAACCGGCTAGGGCACCCATGACCAGACCAATCACCGTGGAGATCGCAGTGGCCATAATACCGACGGAAAGCGAAACACGTGCACCGTAGATAACGCGAACGAGAATGTCACGACCAAGGGCGTCGGTGCCAAACGGGTGCTCTGCACACGGAGCCATCAGCGACGTCTGGGCCATGGTGGTCGAGTCGGAAGCCGTCGGCGAACCGAGCCAGGGCTTAGCCCACAGATCTGCGGTCAGGGCAACCACAACGACGATGATGATCCAGCAGACACCGATAACGGCGAGCTTGTTCTTACGAAGACGCTTAAAAGCGTCGCCCCACAGCGTGCGGGACTTGGCGGGAGCAGATGCGGCCTTGGTGGCGGTAGCCTGCTCCTGAGACTGAGAATCAGTTTCCTGCATGAGACGTACCTCCCTTAGGCCTTATCCGACGGACCGCCAAGGCGGATGCGCGGGTCGAGGAATGCATAGCTAATGTCGACGAGCAGGTTGATCACCATGACGACGACGACGATGAGCGTAACGCCGCCCATAACGATGGGCCAGTCACGCATGCTAATGGCGCGATAGACCTCATAGCCGATACCGGGCCAGTTAAAGACCGTCTCGGTCAGGATGGCGCCCGAAAGCATGCCGCCAAAGTCGACACCAATATAGGTAACGACGGGGATAAGTGCATTCTTAAGCGCATGCTTGATGATGATCGCGCGATTGGAGAGACCCTTGGCTTTTGCCGTACGGATGTAATCCTGGTTCATGACGTCAAGCAGCTGCGAGCGCATAATGCGGGCAGCATAAGCGGTCGAAACCGAAGCCAGCGTAATGGTCGGAAGCACATAGTGCATCCAATCCTGATACTGAGAGCTGGCACCGCCGGCACCCGAGATCGGCATGGAGAATGCACCGCCCGTGGCGTCCTTGAGAATGACGCCAAAGAACAGTTGCAGCAACATACCGAGCCAGAAGGCCGGGACGGCAACGAGGATCGACGTGGTGAGCGTTACCAAAATATCCCAGAAGGAATAACGCTTTACCGCCGAAATGATACCCGCACCGATACCCATGATTGCCTCGAGCACGATGGCGCACGCGGCAAGTTTGACCGTATACGGATACTTCTGGGCAAAGATTTCCGTAACCGGCAGCTTGCGCTGATACGAATTGCCCAGATCGCCATGAAGCAGGCCGTTCATGTAATACAAGTAACGGTCCACGAGCGACGTTTGAACGGGGTCGCCGTTCTCGTCAAGGATCGCGTTGCCGTCCTCGTCCGACTGGACCAGGTGATAGCGGACGCGAAGCTGAAGCTCCACCTCGGGGGACAGAGCCTTGTCTCCACCGATCAGCTTGATCGGATCTCCCGGCACGATATTCTGGAGGGCGAACAAAATCAGCGTAACGCCCAAAAACACCGGGATGAACTGAAGCACACGTTTAACGATGTACTTACCCATACCACTCCCCTATCTAGGGATTAACCTAAATGGGATGCCGATCGCCAGACCGGCATCCCAAAATTACCATCAGCCAGTTTACCCCAGGTTAGGGAGAACTGTATGTTTCCCATGAGGTCTACGTAAATACTTGACCCTCACGGAAGCTGCAAACTCTTAGGCGAGCTCAGCGGTACCCAGATCGGCGTGCTTCTGCGGATCGACATAGAGGTGCTTGATGCGATCAGAGCCGGCGATGGTGTGCGTGTAGAACATCACCGGGATGACCGGGCAGTCGGCAGCGACCATTGCATCGGCCTCCTGCATCTTAGCGACGCGCTCTTCGTCGTCAACCGTGGTACGGGCCTCGTCGACCTTGGCGTCGAACTCGGGGTTGTTGTAACCAGAGCGGTTGTCGCCACCGAGGGAGTCGGAGTGGAACAGCGGATACAGGAAGTTGTCCATGATCGGGTAGTCAGCAATCCAACCCAGACGACCGAACTGATAGTTAAAGTTCTGATACTGCTCGAGCAGGGCAGACCACTCGGGGGTATCGGAGACAGCGGTAACGCCAACCTTGGCGAGGTCGCCGATGATGGACTCCATGATCTCCTTGTGGCCACCGTCCTGGTTGTAGGACAGAGTCACGTTAATGCCACGATCGCCGTTAGCACCAGCGGGAGCAACCTTGTCGAGGTACTCGTTAGCCTTGTCGACGTCGTAGGCGCAGAACTCCCATGCGCCCTCCTTGTAGCCATCGATGCCCGGAGGAACAATGCCGTCGGCAGGGGTACGGGTACCCTTGAAGATGGTCTTGCAGATGGCCTCACGGTTGATGGCCAGGGAGATACCCCTGCGCAGGTCGGCGTTGTTGAACGGCTCGGCCGTGTTGTTGCAGGTCAGGTAGTAGGTGGAAGGCTCGGCGCCGAGCAGCATGCGCTCGCCGTCACCCATGGTGTAGCCGTCCTTGGACACGCCGCGATCCTTCTTGGCAGCGTCGATCTGAGCAACGGGAACGTCGCAGACATCGAGGTTACCGGCCTGGAACTCCTTGTAAGCGGTCTCCATGTCCTTGATGACCTGGAAGTGGATGCCATCGATCTTGGCCTTGTCACCATAGTAATCGTCGAACTTCTTGAGGTTGATCTCCTGACCATCCTCCCACTTGCCGTCCATCATGAACGGGCCGTTACCGACCGGTGCAAGGTAGAAGCTCTTGACATCGGACTCGGCGCACTCGGGAACCGGGGCCAGAGCCGGGTGAGAGGCGACGAAGGGGAAGTCGGCGTAAGCGGAAGACAGCTTGACGACGAGGGTCTCATCGTCGGGGCAAGTAACACCGCTGAGCTCGGTAGCGTTACCGGCAAGCAGGTCGTCATAGCCCTCGACCATGGAAAGGTGATAGGAGACCTCGGAAGGGCCGTACTCGGTAGCGATGGCCGACTTGGTGTTGACCAGACGCTCCCAACCGAGCTTGAAGGACTTGGAGGTAACGTCGTCACCGTTGTGGAACTTGGCCTTCTTGATCTTGAAGGTAAACTCGGTGGCGTCGTCGTTGGCCTCAAAGGACTCGCAAGCCAGCGGAACGATCTCGCCCTTCTCGGCGTCATAAGAGGTCAGAGCGTCAAAGAGCTGGTACTCGACCTGAGTGCCCTGGTCCTCCTGGACATTGTAGGGGTCGATGCAGACCGGGTTGTTGATGTAGAAGTTCAGCGTCGAACCGGACTCAGAACCGGAAGCGTCGCCGCCCTTCTTGCCGCATGCGGCAAGAAAAGCCATGGAGCTCGCAGCGAGGGTGCCGCCAACAAAGGCGCGACGACCCATAACGGGCTGGTGGAACATAGAATCAGCCATGCCATCCTCCTTATGAGATAGGACAAAGAAATGTTCAGTCGGACATATGTCGAGACAATCCGATCCGAACCATCAAAACGCCGCCCGCTGCTATGGCTGGTTATGCACAACGGACCAACGTTTCGTAATACAGTAGCGCATTTTATGCACGATTTGGGGCTTATTCCGGTTAACGGTCGAGAATTTCTTTAGTTGGGCGAAGTATGTGGGGATATTTTGACTCTGTTACAAATATGTAAACAAAAAGGGTCCCGCACCTGCGAGACCCATTGCAAACGTATATACGCCGATGCTTAGTAGCCGACGATGCCCTGCGGGAAGAAGAACATGCACAGGACGACGCACACGGCAAAAACAACGGCCATAATTACCGTCAGGCGATCGAGGTTCTGCTCCATGACGCCCGTGGCAGAGCTGGAGTTATACAGCGAGCTAGCGATCAAATCCGAAACGCCGGTGCCCTTACCGGAATGCATCAGGACGAGAATCGTCAGCGCCACGGCAGAGACAGCCCAAACGACAAACAGAAGAATCTGGAACGGACCCATAGATAAGCTCCTTAATAGAACAGTTCAAACTCCAGTACTGTACCACAATCCCCCGCTCTCCCCTACCTGCCACTCAAGGACGGGGTGGAAATGGCAGAAATACCAAAAAGGGGGTTGTCCGGTTGTGGACAACCCCCTTACTAGAAAACGGTATTTGTTTTCTATTAGGCCTCGGTGGCGAGCACGCGGCCCGTCATCTCGGCGGAAGGCTCAATACCAGCCATGGTGAGCATGGTCGGAGCGATATCGGAAAGACGGCCGTCCTCGATACCGGTGAGCTGTGCCTTCTCATCAACGATGATGAACGGCACGCGGTTGGTGGTGTGAGCCGTAAACGGATGCTTGGAACCGTCGGAAGCAACGTCAAACATGTGATCGGCGTTGCCGTGGTCGGCGGTAATCAGTGCAAAGCCGCCCTTGGCGAGAATCGCCGGGACAACCTTGGACAGGGCATCGTCAACAGCCTCGACAGCCTTAACGGCGGCGTCGAAGACACCGGTGTGACCAACCATGTCGCAGTTCGCGAAGTTCACGATGTAGAAATCAGCGCGATCCTCGTTGATGGCGGCGACGAGCTTCTCGGTAACCTCGGGAGCGCTCATCTCGGGCTGCAGATCGTAGGTAGCGACCTTGGGGGAAGCGACGAGCACGCGCTCCTCGCCCTCCTTGGGCTCCTCGATGCCACCGTTGAGGAAGAACGTCACGTGGGCGTACTTCTCGGTCTCGGCAGTGTGCAGCTGCTTCAGGCCATTGGCGGCAATAACGTCGGCCAGGACGTTCTCGGGGAACGTCTTGGGGAAGGCGACCTCGACGTCAAACGTCGGATCGTACTCGGTCATCGTCACAAAGTGCGAAAGCTTGATCTGCTCGCGCTCAAAGCCGTCGAACTCCTTGTCCGTGAACACGCGGGTCATCTGACGAGCGCGGTCGGGACGGAAGTTGAAGAAGATGGCCGCGTCGCCCTCGTGAATGCCCTCGTTGTGGGCAGCGAAGGACTCGACGAACTCGTCGCCGCGCGGGTCCTTCTCGTAGTAGGCCTTGATACCGGCAACGGGGTCGGTATCAGCATCGGACGCATTGACCATGACGTCGTAGGCGCGCTGGATGCGCTCCCAACGGTTGTCGCGGTCCATCGCCCAATAACGACCTGAGACGGTGGCAACGCGAGCGTCGCAACCGGTCTCCTCGGAGATCTTGGCCAGGAAGGCGCAGAACTCGCTCATGTAGCCAGCACCGGACTGCGGGTCGACGTCGCGGCCATCCATGAAGGCGTGGACGCGAACGGTCTTGACGCCGTGCTCGGCAGCCATCTTGACCAGAGCCTCGACGTGGTTCATGTGAGAATGAACACCGCCCGGGCTCATAAGGCCCATGAGGTGGAGAGTCTTACCGTCAGCCTTGACGTCGTCCATAGCCTTGACAAAAACCTCGTTCTTGGCGATGGAGCCGTCCTTGATGGCGTTGTTGATGCGCGAAAGCTCCTGGAACACGATGCGTCCGGCACCGATGTTGAGGTGACCCACCTCGGAGTTACCCATCTGGCCATCGGGAAGACCCACGTCCTCGCCCGAAGCGCCGAGCGTGGTGTGGGGGTACTTCTCGTACAGGCTATCAAGGAAGGGCGTCTTGGCAGCGGCGACGGCGTTCTCGCCATCGGCCGGAGCAAGGCCGCAACCATCCATGATGATCAGGAGTGCAGGAAGATGACGTTGTGCCATATGTCCTACTCGCCTGCCTTGACGACCATAGAGGCGAAGTCGGCAGCCTTGAGCGAAGCGCCGCCCACGAGGGCGCCGTCAACGTCGGGCTTGGCGACGAGCTCGGCGATGTTGCCGGGCTTGGCGGAACCGCCATACAGCACGCGAATGCCGTTGGCGAGCTCCTCGCCGAACATCTCCTTGAGGGTCTCACGGATAGCGCCGCAGACCTCCTGAGCGTCCTCGGCGGTAGCGGTCTTGCCGGTGCCGATGGCCCAGATGGGCTCGTAGGCGACGACGACCTGCTTGGGGCAGGTGATCTCAAGGCCAGCAAGGCCAGCCTTGACCTGGTTCACGACGTGCTCGACATAGGTGCCAGCCTCGCGGACCTCGAGGGACTCGCCGCAGCAGAAGACGGGAACAAGACCGGCGGAAACGAGAGCCTTAGCCTTCTTGTTCTGATCCTCGTCGGTCTCGTGGAAGTAGTCGCGACGCTCGGAGTGACCGATGATGCAGTAGGTGCAGCCAGCGGACTTGAGCATGTTGCAAGAAGACTCACCGGTGAAGGCACCCTTGGCCTCCCAGTACACGTTCTGTGCACCGAGGGCGATGGGGGCAGCCTGAATGCGGTCATGAACCGTGGTGATGTCGATGGTCGGAGGGCAGACGAGCACCTCGACGCCAGCCGGAACCTCGGGCAGAGCCTGAGCCAGCTCGTCGGCGAGCTTGGCGGCCTCGGCGACGTCGTTGTTCATCTTCCAGTTACCAGCGATAAGAAGGGTGCGATTAGGCATCGAGAAGCGCCTCCACTCCGGGCAGGGCCTTACCCTCGACGAGCTCCATGGAAGCGCCACCACCGGTGGAGATCCAGCTCATCTTGTCGGCCAGGTTGAACTTGTTGACAGCTGCGACAGAGTCGCCACCGCCGATGATCGAGGTGCAGTCGGCCTCGGCGACAGCCTCAGCAATAGCCTGGGTGCCGTGAGCGAAGTTGTCGAACTCGAAGACGCCCATGGGGCCATTCCAGAACACGGTCTTGGCGCCCTTGACGGCCTCGGCGTAGAGCTCCTCGGTCTTGGGGCCGATGTCCATACCCTCACGATCGTCGGGGATAGCGTCGGAAGCGACAACCTCGGGGACAGCGTCCTCGCCAAAGTGATCGGCAACGCGGTTATCGATGGGGAGCAGGATCTTGACGCCCTTCTCCTCGGCCTTCTTGAGCATCTCGCCAGCGCGCTCGACCCAGTCCTCTTCCTTGAGGGACTGACCGACGGTCAGGCCCTGAGCCAAGAAGAAGGTGTAGGCCATGCCGCCACCGATGATCAGGGTGTCAGCGGAGTCGATGAGGTGATCGAGAACGCCGATCTTGGAGGAAACCTTGGAACCGCCGACGATGGCGACGAAGGGGCGCTCGGGCTCGGCGAAGATGCCGGTCAGCGTGTCGACCTCCTTCTCGAGCAAGAAGCCGGCGACGGCAGGCAGGTAAGCGGCGGGGCCCACGACGGAACCCTGGGCGCGGTGAGCGGTGCCGAAGGCATCGAGAACGAAGACGTCACCATAGGAAGCGAGCTTCTTGGCGATCTCGGGATCGTTCTTCTTCTCACGCTTGTCAAAACGGACGTTCTCGAGAACGAGGACCTTACCCGGCTCGACGGCGGCGACAGCCTCAGCAGCCTTCTCGCCGTAGGTGTCGGCGACAAAGGCAACGTCGAGACCAGAGAGCTCAGCGAGCTTCTTGGCGACGGGCTCGAGGGACAGCTCGGGCTGGAAGCCGGTGCCCTCGGGACGACCGAGGTGGCTCATGAGGATGACGCGAGCATTGTGCTCAACGAGGTAGTTGATGGTGGGCAGGGCAGCCTTGATACGGGTGGTGTCGCCAACGACGCCATCCTTGATAGGCACGTTAAAGTCAACGCGGACGAGAACGCGCTTTCCGTCGACATCGATGTCGCGGACGGTCTTCTTGGTAAAGGCCATGTTTGCTTCTACCTTTCGTACGTGTCTGCCTCCCATTACGGCAGACGATTTCTTATAAAAAGGGCGCGACCCTAGGGTGTAAGCCCTATAAGGCCGCGCCCTTCTTTAGACGCTCAACGAGCTATTCGCTAAAAGCTAAATTAAGCAACGAACTTCTCGAAGTACTTGATGGTGCGGACCATCTGAGAGGTGTAGGAGTTCTCGTTGTCGTACCAAGAGGTGACCTGAACGAGGGTCTGGCCGTTGCCGAGGTCAGAGCACATGGTCTGAGTGGCGTCGAAGATGGAGCCGTGGGTCTCGCCGACGATGTCGCGGGAGACGATCTGGTCCTCGTTGTAGGCGAAGGTCTCGGAGATGGTCTCGGCGTAGGCCTTCATGGCAGCGTTGACCTCGTCGACGGTGACCTTCTTGTCAACGACGGCGTAGAGGTTGGTCAGCGAGCCGGTCGGCGTCGGGACGCGCTGGGCGGCACCGATGAGCTTGCCGTTGAGCTCGGGGAGAACCAGGCCGATGGCCTTGGCAGCGCCCGTGGTGTTCGGGACGATGTTCTCGGAGCAGGCGCGGGAGCGACGGAAGTTGCCCTTGCGCTGCGGGCCGTCGAGCGGCATCTGGTCGCCGGTGAAGGCGTGGATGGTGGTCATGATGCCGGACACGATGGGAGCGAAGTCGTTCAGACCCTTGGCCATCGGGGCGAGGCAGTTGGTGGTGCAGGAAGCAGCGGAGATGATGTTGTCCTCAGCGGTCAGCGTCTCATGGTTGACGTTGTACACGATGGTGGGCAGATCGCTGCCGGCCGGAGCGGAGATGACGACCTTCTTGGCGCCAGCGTTGATGTGGGCCTGAGCCTTAGCCTTGCTGGTGTAGAAGCCGGTGCACTCGAGAACGACGTCGACGTCAAGGTCGCCCCAAGGCAGGTTGTTAGCGTCGGCCTCCTTGTAGATCTTGATCTCCTTGCCGTCAACGGTGATGGAATCCTCGCCAGCAACGACCTCGTGATCGCGAGCGTAGTTGCCCTGCGTGGAGTCGTACTTCAGCAGGTAAGCGAGCATATCGGGAGAGGTGAGGTCGTTGATAGCGACGATCTCGGAGCCCTCATGACCGAACATCTGACGGAAAGCCAGACGACCGATGCGACCGAAGCCGTTAATAGCAACCTTTACTGCCATTGTGTCTCCTTTCGTAAGGCCCCCGCGAGCTACAGCGCCCGCCGTTGAGGCCCACAAACTAACCACTCGCCTAATATACCTTTTTTTTGACTTGAATTTCACGAGAATGCTCGAAATTGAAAATCAAATTTACGTTAAAACGTTTTAAATACTAAAATAGCAGCTAAATCCATATATAAGTCGTTACTTCAAACTACCTGTTTGCTTCAATGAGCTTTTCAAGCCGTAAAACACGATGGTAGAGGGCTGACTTCGACAAGGGAGGGTCAGCCATCTCCCCCAAATCACGCAGCGACAGATCGGGATAGCGCTCGCGCAGGTCGCAAAAGACCGCCAAGGCATCCGGAAGCGCATCACGAAGGCCACGCTGCTCGAGCTCATCGATAAGCGCAAGCTGATGTTGGGCGGCACCGGCGCTTCTGGTCTGGTTGGCGAGCTCGGCGTTCACGCGACGGTTCACATCGTTCTTAACCAACTTGACCGCGCGCGCCTCCTCGATCTCGGCAACGCTGCGCTTGGCACCAATCAGCTTTAAAAGATGCTCAATCTCCTCGGCACTCTTAATGTAGACAGCAAAGGACCCGCGCCGCGCGTTAACGCGCGCATGGACCCCAATCTGCTCCAATAGATCGCAAAGGCCCCGTGCATACTGCTCGCCCTGCACCGCGATCTCCAAATGAAAGTCGCCGCGGGGATCGGCCACGAAACCGCCGGCGATGAGCGCGCCGCGAATGTAGGCAAGCCTGCAGCAGGGACGGGCAACGATGTGCCGGGGAACACCAGCGACGAGC
>CAKWZF010000061.1:0-10561 GCA_934865005.1 uncultured bacterium
CCCTGTCGGCTAACGGCATTACCTGCGACGATCTAGTTGTCGCCGTTGGCGATGCCGCAACCTGCTCGGTTGTTAGCTGGTGTGCCAATCAGTGGTGCGGCCGCACCGAGTGCGCGTTGCTGCCGACGACGTTCGACGCCATGCTCACGGTCGCGACGACCATGAAGCCGCTCGTCGCCTCGTCGTCGAATGCGCTTCCCGCTATCGCGTTCCGTCCCGAACCGGGCTTGGTCGTGTGTGACCTCGACCTTGTTCGCGAGGCGGACCCCGAGGACCTCAAGCTCGGCTATGTGGTACTTGTTGGCACCATGCTTTCGAGCAGCAAGTCCCGCTGGAATCAGTTTACTGAGACCCTCCCCGAGATTCTCGCGGGCGAGGAGGTCGCGCTCGTCAATGCCGTTCAATGGTCTCAGACTGCCCGCAAGGACGTACTAATGGCCACGAACCCGAGCGCCCGCCATGCGCTCGATTTTGGCAAGACGGGGGAGCGTACCTTGCGCGCCTGCTTGGGCGATGCCGCTTCGCAGGTCCCTGCCTACCAGCTGTTTTCCGAGGGCATGCGCTTTGAGGCGCGCCTAGCACATGATGCCTGCGATTTCGATATCGATTACGTTTTTGAGGTCGATGACTGCCTGGAGGACTTTGGCATCGAGGAGCTTGCCTTCGACTTGGAGCCTGCCGCATATATCGAGGAGTTCCGCAGACAGCAGTTTGTCCGCTCGAACCGCAGCATGCTGCCCCTGCCCGCGGCGCTCGGCGCCATTCGCCTAACGAACGTTGAGGACGAGGTTCTTGAGCGCCATGCTCACGCCTATTTGGCTTCTCGTAAAGAACTTCTCTAAGATTTATTGACTTCCATCGTCTTTCGTATCATGTTGAGGGGCGGGTTTTCAATCGGTTGCGGATCGCATGCGATTCCGTCGTTCGGTTGAGACCCGTCCCGTCTATATTGAGACAACAAGAAAGGAATCTGCATGTCTGAGTTTGCTGCCGGTCCTGCCGGTCGTATCGAGCGTGTCCGTGCCCTGATGGTCGAGCGTGGCTACGACGCCATCGTGGTGCGCGACGAGGCCAACCTTCGTTGGCTTACGGGCGTGAAGGGCGTCTTCGACTACACCTTCGAGTTCCCGCACGCTGCGTTTATTACGGCCGACCAGTGCCTGTTCCACACCGACTCGCGCTACCTCAACAGCTTTGAGGAGAACACGCCCGCCGGCAGCCCTTGGGTCTACGACATGGACGAGGGCACCATCCCCGGTTGGGTCGCCGGCAAGATCGCGGCCAACAAGTGCCGCGTCTGTGCTGTCGAGGACGATATGCAGATTAATTTTTACCAGGGCATTCAGCGCGGCCTGGAGGACCGCTCCGTCGCCTGCATGCTGCCGCTGATGCACGACGACATCCGCAAGATGCGCGCCATCAAGGATGCCGAGGAGATCGAGCTCATGCGCCACGCACAGTCGATCACCGACGCCGCCTTCCAGCACATGCTCGGCTTTATTAAACCCGGTATGACCGAGAAGCAGGTGCGCAACGAGCTCGAGAACTTTATGTTCGCCAACGGTGCCGACAGCCTGGCCTTCGGTTCCATCGTCGCTAGCGGCCCCAACACCGCCAACCCGCATGCCGTGCCGAGCGACCGCGTGATCGAGAAGGGCGATTTCGTTCTCATGGATTATGGCGCGGGCTACTGTGATTACCGCTCCGACATGACGCGCACCGTCGTGATGGGCGAGCCTACCCAGGAGCAGCTCGACCTGTACGCGCTCGTGCGCCGCACGCACGAGGAATGCGTCGCCGCAATCCATCCGGGCGTCGAGGGCAACGACATCTTCAAGCTCTCCAAGAAGATCATCGGCGATGCCGGCTATGGCGATTACTACAACCATGGTCTGGGTCACGGCGTGGGCATCGACATCCATGAGCTGCCCAACTTCAACCGCAGCAAGAATATCATCGAGGTCGGCTCGGTTATCACCATGGAGCCCGGCGTGTACCTGCCCGGCGTGGGCGGCGTGCGTCTGGAGGACTACGGCGTGGTCACCGAGAACGGCTACGAGCCCTTCACCAAGACGCCGCATGACCTTCACGTCATCGATTGCTAGTCTACTTCGGTAGATAGTTTGGGGCGGGGCGTCCGGATTGATTCGGACGCCCCGCGTTCTCTTTTTATGCGCTCGCCGCAGGCGCCGTCTGCAAGTGTATAATTTCTGTCGTATGTAATTTGGACGCTTGTGCGTTCTGCCCATAACAAGAAAGGTCGCTATGCCTACCATTTCCACCGCCGACTTCAAGAACGGTCTCGGTCTCCGCATCAAGGACAAGGTCTACACCATCGTCGAGTTCCAGCATGTCAAGCCGGGCAAGGGCGGCGCGTTTGTGCGCTACAAGACCCGCGACATCAAGAGCGGCCGCGTCGTCGAGAACACCTGCAACGCCGGCACCAAGTTCGAGAGCGTCATGCTCACCACCCGTGAGTTCCAGTACCTCTACAACGATGGTACCGACTACATCTTCATGGACAACGAGTCCTACGAGCAGGTTCCCGTTCCCGAGGACATGGTGGGCGAGAACTCCAAGTGGCTGCGCGAGAACGACGTCTGCCAGCTGCTCTTCGCCGACGATGAGCTCATGGGCGTGACCCCGCCGATGTTCATCGAGACCACCATCGTCCAGACCGACCCGGGCTTTAAGGGCGACACCGTCCAGGGTTCCACCAAGCCGGCCACGATCGATACCGGCGCTGTCATCCAGGTCCCTATGTACCTCAACGAGGGCGAGGTCATCAAGGTTGACACCCGCGACGGCAAGTTCGTCTCCCGCGTCTAGCAACCAACTCTTCTAGGAGGACTCATGCCCCAGGAAATCAAGATTGACGGCATCGGCATTTCGCCCGATGTTCTGACCGCCATCGTCTCGCGCGCCGTGTCCGATGTCGAGGGCATCGCCTCCGTTGGCGTCAAGGACCTTGCCACCAACCTTGTCTCCATGATGCTCTCGTCCAAGGCCCCGGCTTCCGAGCCAGCGGTCGAGGCCGAGGTCGTCGGCGACAAGCTCGCACTCACCGTGCGTGTCGTGGTGTTCTTTGGCTATCCGTTCAAGAAACTCGCCGAGGCCGTTCGCGCCGCAGTGGTCGCCGCCATCGATGCCCAGGTTGGCGTTGAGGTCGAGCGCGTTGACGTTTGCATCGACGGCCTCGTTTTCCCCAAGGAGTAACCTTTGAGCCTTAAGGTTTATCGCGGGCGTACGCTTGCCCGCAGTCAGGCGCTGCAGCTGCTGTTCCAGGCCGAGGCCACTGACAGCCCGCTCGAGCGCGTCCTCGAGGGTGATTTCCTGATCTCGAAGGGTCCCCTCGATCCCTATGCGCTGGAGCTGTGCCGCGGTGCCTACGAGCATATCGACCGCATCGACTGCGCCCTGCGTTCTGTTGCCAAGAACTGGGATCTTATGCGCATGCCCGGCGCCGACCGCAACCTGCTGCGTATCGCCGTTTACGAGATGCGTTTCCTCACCGACGAGGAGGTTTCGGACGCCATCGTGATCAACGAGGCCGTCGAGCTTGCCAAGGCCTATGGCACCGACCAGTCTGCGTCGTTCGTCAACGGCGTGCTGGGCAAGATCGCTCGCAGCGAGGAGCTGCCGGGCGAGGACCTGTACCAAGAGCTGCTGGCCGAGGACCGTGCCCGCGAGGAGGCCCAGGCCGCCGAGGCTGCCGCCAAGGTTGCGGTTGCCCAGGCTGAGGCTGGCGTGCTGGCCGAGGATTCGGACGCCGCCGAGGCTGTTGTCGACTCCGTCGAGGAGTAGCCATGCCAGAGGGTTCCGTCCGCAACTTCGACGAGATCTCGGACCGTCTGGATCAGATCATCGCTACCGTTCGCTCCAAGGATACCTCCTTGGAGCGTTCGCTCGATTTGTTTGACGAAGCGATTGAGCTGGGCTCCCGCGCGGTCGATATGGTCGACAAGTTTGAGTTGACACCGCGTGAGGCCGACAAGCTCGAGCAGGAATACGATGAGGATGCGGCAAACGAATCCCAGGATAGTTAGGCCGCATCTCCGGATACGAATGGTTGATGGCATTCATGAAACGCGTGCGTCTTGATGACGAACTGATTTCACAGGGCATCTGCGCCGATCGCGCGGATGCCCTTCGCACTCTTATGGCCGGCTTGGTCTCGAGTGGCGGTGAGCGCTTGACTTCGCCGGGCCTTAAGGTGATCCCGGGGCTGCCGCTGCACGTGAAGGGGCGCATTCCCTATGTTGGCCGCGGCGGTCTTAAGCTCGAAGGCGCGCTTGATGCGTTTGGCATCAATCCGACGGGCCTTGCCTGTCTGGATGTGGGCTGCTCTACCGGCGGCTTTACCGATTGCCTGCTCAAGCGCGGAGCTGCGACCGTTGTCTCGGTGGACGTTGGTCGCGCCCAGTTCGATTGGTCGTTACGTCAGGACGATCGCGTGACGCTGCATGAGCGCACAAACGTGACGCAGCTGCCTGAGCTTGGCTATGCCGGCGCCATCGACCTGGCTGTGTGTGATGTCTCGTTTACCAGCATCGCGAACATTATCGATGCGGTGCTGGCGTGCCTGGCGCCTACGGGTGCATTCTGCACGCTTGTAAAGCCGCAGTTTGAGGCTCCGGCGGCGCTGGTGGGTGAGGGCGGCATTGTGACCGATCCCGCCGTGCGCCGCGATACACTCGTTGCGGCAGTTGAACTCTTTGCTGCCAAGGGGCTGTTCCCGGTCGATGTGTGCGTGTCGCCCATTCATGGTGCCAAGGGAAACGTTGAGTTTTTCCTGTACGGCACGAGATTTGACCCCGGCGACCGCACGCAAGACGAGCTGCA
Source organism: uncultured bacterium (assembly GCA_934865005.1). Taxonomy (GTDB): domain Bacteria; phylum Actinomycetota; class Coriobacteriia; order Coriobacteriales; family Coriobacteriaceae; genus Collinsella. Next base: position 4,843 of record CAKWZF010000061.1, read on the forward strand.
ATTCCAGGTATCGGTTTTGAGCGAGAAAGCTGCAACGCTATGAAGGTCTTTCTGGTTCCCAATTACTACAAGCAAGAGGCGGTTGAGAGCGGCCTGATGCTCGAGCTTTGGCTGACGCGCCAGGGCTATGAGGTCGCATGGGCTGCCGACCAGCGATCGAAGATTCAAAGCACGCCTGATATTGACGGCTCCGATCTGGTCATTACGCTCGGCGGCGACGGTACGTTGCTGCGCGCTGCCCGCATCCTCAACCATCGCGAGATTCCTATCCTCGGTCTTTCCTATGGTCACCTGGGCTTTTTAACTGCTGCGAGCCCCGAGGAGCGCGACACTCTGCAGGTCGTGAGCGACGCCCTTTCCGGCGAGCTGCACGTGAGCCGTCGCGCCACCATCGCCGCGGATATCGTGTCCGTGCGCGACGATGGCACGAAGGATGTCGTGCGCACGTTCGCTCTCAACGACATGGCGCTCACGCGCGGCCCCCTGTCCGATATGGTTGAGTTCGACATCACGGTGTCGGGCCACCATATCGATCGACTGCGTGGCGACGGCGTGGTCGTGTCCACGGCGACTGGTTCTACGGGGTACGCGCTCAGTGCAGGTGGCCCCATTGTGAGCCCCGACTATACGGGTATGGTCTGCGTACCCATTGCGCCGCACACCATTCAGGCCCGTGCCTTCTTGACTTCGCCGAGTGATGTCGTCGAAATCTTTATGTCCGATGATCGCCCGAGCGTTCCGGCGATCGCTATCGATGGACAGTTTATTACCTGCGACGGCACGGTCGAGAGCGTGGCCGTACGCCGAGGCCCCGGCGATGTGCTGCTGCTCGACTACGGGCCCGAGAGTTTTTACAACTCGGTGAGCCGCGTATTCTACGGAGTGCGTCATGATCGATGAGCTGCAGGTTTCCAACATTGCACTCATTCGCGAGGCGACGTTGGTTCCGAGCGCGGGCCTAACGGTTCTGACTGGAGAAACCGGCGCCGGTAAGACCGCGCTGCTCTCGGCCCTCAAGCTTATTTTGGGCGAGCGTGCGGATTCGTCGACGGTGCGCGAGGGCGAGGCGCTGGCGAGCGTTGAGGCACGCCTGTTTGACGGCCCGCACGACACGGAGGGCTTCACGGTCCAGCGCAGCCTTTCTGCCGAGGGCCGCAGCCGCGTGAAGATTGACGGCCGCATCGCCAGTGTGCGCGAGCTTTCGGAGCGCGTTGGCGTGATGATGGATCTGTGCGGCCAACACGAGCACCAGCGCTTGCTCGATCCATCGCATCACGTTGCCATGGTTGATGCCTGGGCTGGGCGCCCGGCACTCGAGGCGCTCGAGCACTACCGTGCTTGCTTTAAAGCCTCGCGCGCGGCTGCCAAGGAGGTCCGTCGCGTCGAGGAGGCCTCGCGTGCGCAGGGGAGTCGCGTCGAGGAGGCGCGCTTCGCCCTGGAACGCATTGCTGAGGTCGAGCCCAGGCCGGGCGAGTATGAGGAACTCGAGGAACTGCTGCCGCGCTCCGAACATGCCGAGGTACTGGTTGCCACGGCTAACGATGCCCATGCATCGCTTGCCGCCGAAGGGGGAGCGCTCGATGCCGTGAACAGCGCCGTGGCAGAGCTTTCCCGTATGGCTACCGTCGATCGCAAACTGGGTGACATTGCCGATGCGCTTTCGGATGCCTGCATCTCCCTTGAGGATTGCGCGAACGAGCTTCGTTCCTATCGCGATGGCGTCGCCTTCGACCCGCGCGAGCTCGCTCGCATGCGTGAGCGGTATTCCGACCTCAAGGGTCTGTTGCGTCAGTGGGGTCCCACTATGGACGATGTTTTTGCCATGCGCGATCGCTCACAAGAGCTGCTGTCCCTGGTTGATGATGGCGATGAGCAGATCAAAAAGGCGCGTGAGGCACTCGGGAGCGCCGAGCGCGAGTTGTTTGCCGCTGCCAAGGCACTTAAGCGCGCTCGCAATACGGCGGCCCCGCGCTTCTGCCACGAGGTTGGCCGCCAGATGGCGCGCTTGGAGATGGGTAGTGCCGAGCTCGTCTGGGAGTCGCGCGATCTTCCCCGTGCTGAGTGGACGCCCGTTGGTCCTTCGAGCTACGAGCTGCTATACCGCAGCGGTGCCGGTTTGACGCCGCGCCCCCTGCGTCGAATTGCGTCGGGCGGCGAGCTCAGCCGCGTCATGCTGGCAAGCAAGGTTGTCCTCGGTAACGCGGACGGTGTTGATACGCTGGTGTTTGACGAGGTCGATGCTGGTGTCGGTGGCTCCACTGCGCGTGCGCTCGCGGGCGTGCTGGCAAATCTCGCCGCTACGCATCAGGTGATTGTCGTAACCCACTTGGCGCAGGTCGCCGTCATGGCTGACAAGCATTATGTTGTCAGCAAGGAACCGGGCGATGTTCCCCAGACGCATTTGGACGAGGTAACCGGCGAAGCGCGTACCGCCGAGATCGCCCGCATGTTGAGCGGCGATCAATCGGAGGCAAGCTTGGCCCACGCAAAGCAGATGCTCAAAGAAGCTCGAGGTTAGGTCGTATCAGCGGTGTTGATGGGACAAAATAGACTGAAATTTTTGTCCCACTACGCGTTTTACTCAACGACCTTATCCGGCTGGATGAGCTCCTCGTAGTAGCTGATATGTTCGCGAGCGTCTTCAATCTCGGGCAGCAGGAAGTTGTAGATGACTTCGATGATCATCGTGGCGCTGATCTTGGAGAACGCAAAGTCGCCCGTCGTCAGCAGCGCTTCGTGGTTGACGGTATTAAAAGTGTAGTCTGCCAGGCGCGCGAGTGGGGATTTGCTGTCACTGCTGATGACGACTACGGTTGCGCCGCAGTTGCGAGCCGCTTTTGCCATGCGATTCAATCGGCGCGATTTGCCGGAGTTTGAGATAAGCACGATGACGTCACCCGGGCGTAACGTGAGCGCAAAGCCGATTGATGTCTCGCTAATGGTGCTCGCCATGCAGCGCAGGCCCAGCTGCGAAAACTTAAACGTCGCATCGAGCGCGACCGCGTTCGTATTGCCCACAGCTGCAAACTCAATAACCCCTGCATGCTTAAGGGCATGCACAACAGCCGCCAGCGTATCGTGGTCGATCCCGTCGATAGTCGCATTAAGCTCGCTCACCTTGGCAGCCAGGATGTTCTTGAGGCTCTGCTCCATATTGTCGAGCGAGACCTCGTCGGTCAGGCCCTCGTTGCGCTGGCTTTCCAAATCCCTCGCCAACGAAAACTGAAAGCTGCGGAAGCTACCAAAGCCCAGCTTGCGGCAGAAGCGCGAAACGGTCGCCTCGGACGTGGCAGCGGCACGCGAAAGTTGGGCGGCCGTCAGACGTGGCGCCTCGGACTGGTGCTCCAATATATAGTCGACAATGCGCTGCTCGGACTCGCTGTATCCCTGATGGGTACTAATGAGGGAAAGTGCGCTCTTGCTACTATCGATCATGGATGGCTCCTGGTTGGCATGAAAATCTAGCTTGATTTGCAATGCCATAGTATACGGGCATTTTCAATTACAAGATACACCTTGCCGTTTCAAGTGTTGATGGTAAACTTTCACTTACCGTTTACGGTTATGAAAGAACCTTTCACCGGAGATTTGCACCTTGGCTCTTTTCACGCGGACGGTAGGTTGGTATCTTTCAGTTGTGGAAAAACGCGCATCGAAGCGCGTGTAGGGGAGCGCCCGCGGGCGCTGTACTCAAGAAGGAGGGACACATGGCTAAGTTTGACATCATCGCCGCGACCGGTTGCCCGACCGGCATTGCGCACACCTTCATGGCGAAGGAGGCGCTGGAGAAGGCAGCTGCCGAGCGCGGTCTGACCATTAAGGTCGAGACTCATGGCCAGGTCGGTGTCGAGAACGAGCTCACCAAGAGTGAGATCGCTGGTGCCAAGGCCGTCGTCGTCGCAGCAGACAAGGATGTCCAGGCTGAGCGTTTCGCCGGTAAGCCCATGGTTTCCGTTGGTGTTTCCAAGGCCCTGTCCGTTGAGGCCGCCGGTAAGCTGATTGACCGCGCGCTCGCCGCCAAGGGCGACAGCACGGTTGCAGCCGCTGCCGATGTCGAGGACGAGGTCGAGGAGAAGGAGTCCATCGGCCACATTATCTACAAGCACCTCATGAACGGCGTCAGCCACATGCTGGTCTTCGTCGTTGCCGGTGGTGTTTTGACCGCCGTTTCGTTCCTGTGGGGCATTACGTCCTTCGATTCGACGGCGTCTGACTACAACAGCTTTGCTGCGATGCTCAAGATCATTGGCGGCATCGCCATGAACCTCATGGTTCCGGTGCTTTCCGCCTACATCGCCGAGTCCATCGGCAAGCGCCCGGCGCTCGTTCCCGGCTTTGTTGCCGGTATGATCGCCATCCAGGGCCTGCCTGTTAACGCCGAGACCGGCATGATCGACGCCGGTGGCGCCGGCGTGGGCTTCGGCTTCCTGGGCGGCATCGTCGGTGGCTTCCTCGCCGGTTATGTCATCCTGCTGCTCGAGAAGGTCTTTGCCGGTCTGCCTAAGAACCTGGACGGCCTCAAGGCTATCTTCCTTTACCCGCTGTTCTCGACGGCAATCGTCGGCCTGGTCATGCTCGGCATTTCCGGTCCCATGGCTGCCATCAACACCGCCATGATGGACTTCCTCAAGGGCCTGTCCGCCTCTGGCGCCGTTGTCCTGGGTCTTGCTATCGGCTGCATGTGCGCCTTTGACATGGGCGGTCCGGTCAACAAGGCTGCTTACGTCACCGGTACCGCTATGCTCACCGAGGCTCTGGCCGCCGGTGTTGGCACCGATACCTACAACTTCGGCACCAACTTCATGGCTGCCGTCTCCGCCGCCTGCATCGTTCCGCCGCTGATCACCACCTTCGCCGTCGTTGTCGGCAAGAAGTACTTCAGCCAGGAGGACCATGACGCCGGTGTCGTCAACCTCATCCTTGGTTGCACCCACATCACCGAGGGCGCCATTCCGTTCATGACCAAGAACATCTGGCCCGTCATGCCCATCATGATGCTCGGTTCTTCTATCGCTTCGATCCTGACCATTATGTTCAACGTTCACGATCCGGCGCCTCACGGTGGCTTCCTGGTCCTGGCCGTTGTCGAGAACGGTCCGCTGTGGGTTCTCGCGATCCTCATCGGCGCTGTGGTCGGTGGCATCCTGTTCGTGGCCTTTAAGAAGTACGACTTCGAGAAGAACCAGAAGGCCGCTCCTGCAGCCAAGCCGGTTGAGGCTCCCAAGGCCGCTGCCGTCGTGGCCCCCAAGGCCGAGGCTGCCGACTTCGTTAAGGTCGAGAATGTCTTTGTTGCCGAGGACTTCGCTTCTCGTGACGAGGCTCTGAGCTTCGTTTCCAACCAGGCTGTCAAGGCCGGTATCGCCAGCGACGCCGACGCCGTGTTGAACGCCTTCCTGACCCGCGAGGCCGAGGGCACCACGGGCATGATGGAGGGCTTCGCCATCCCGCATGCCAAGTCCGACGCCATTACCGAGGCTGCTGTTATCGTCGTCAAGGACGAGTCCGGCGTGACCGGTTGGGACACCATGGACGGCGCTCCCGTCAACGTGGCTATCGCCCTGCTCATCCCCGGTGCACAGGCCGGCACTACGCACCTCAAGATCCTGTCCAAGGTCGCCGAGGCGCTCATGGACGAGGGCTTCCGTGCCACCGTCAAGGGTTCCACCGACGCCGCCAAGATCGCCAAGACGATCAACGCTCGTCTGGTCTAATTCCACGG
>CAKWZF010000062.1:0-10434 GCA_934865005.1 uncultured bacterium
GTGCCGAAGGTGGTGTGGCGGCAGTGGTCGGACCAGTAGGTGTCGATCACGCGGATCTCGGTGATGGTGGGGTCGCGATCCTCATCGCGGAAGTACTGCTGGCAGAAGGCGATGTCTGCCTCGTCCATGGCAAGACCGCGATCGGCGATAAAGGCGGCAAGGCCGGCCTCGTCGAGCTCACGGAAGCCGTCGAGCACTTCGACAGGCTGGGGCTCGGGGGTCTCCATGTACAGCGTCTCGGGCAGGTCGAGCGAGGCGATGCGCGCCTCGACGGGGTTCACCACGTAGTGCTTGATGGCCTCAATGCCGTCTTCGTCCAGGGCGCCCGAGATCATATAGACCTTGGCGGAGCGCACGGCGGGGCGCTCGCCCTGGCTGATGAGCTGCACGCACTCGCTGGCGGAGTCGGCGCGCTGGTCAAACTGGCCAGGCAGGAATTCGACGGCAAAGACGGCGCCATCGCTTGCGGGGAGCTCGTCGTAGGTCACATCGACCTGGGGCTCGCTAAAGACGGTCGGCACGCAGGAGCGGAAAAGCTCCTCGTCGATGCCCTCGACGTCGTAGCGGTTGATGATCCTCAGGGCCTCGATGCCCTTGATGCCGAGAATCTCGGTCAGCTCGCCCTTGAGCTGCTGAGCCTCGACGTCGAACCCGGGTTTCTTCTCCACGTAGATACGAGAGACCATTGGTTCCTGCCTTCCTGATCGGTTGGGCGTACGGTACGGTATGCGGCAGCGGTCGGTTTGCGGGGTCTGCCCTGCGGTCGCCTTGAGCCACATGTTTGTAAACCTCACTATGATACGACAGCTCGCGGCGCGTTGAGGACGGCGAGGGTGCTACAGTGATGCGCAAACAAGAGAAAGGCATCACATGGCATTCGTTTCACTCGCCATCATCGCGCTCGTGGCCTTTGCAAGCCCCTTCATCGCCTCGGCGATTCCCGGAAAGCCCGTTCCCGAGACGGTCTTTTTGCTTGTGTTCGGCGCGGTGCTGGGACCCCATATGCTCGGCGTCATCCATGTAGATGCCGAGGTCTCGCTCGTGTCCGAGCTGGGTCTGGCCTTTTTGTTCCTGCTCGCCGGCTTTGAGATCGACCCCAAGAGCATCACGGGCGTCGAGGGGCGCTACGGCTTGGCGACGTGGGTCGTCACGTTTGGTATCGCCTGGCTTGCCGTGCGCTTTACCCCGTGGTTCTCGGTCAGCCATTTCGACGGTATCGCCGTGACGCTTGCCCTCACTTCTACGGCGCTCGGAACGCTCGTGCCCATCATGCGTGAGCGTTCACTTGCCGGAACGCGCGTGGGAGACTCGATTCTCGCGTATGGCACTTGGGGCGAGCTCGGTCCCGTGCTCGCCATGTCGGTGCTGCTGTCTGCCCGCACCGGCATCCAAACGCTCGTGATCCTTGGCTTGTTTGCGGTGGTTTGCGTGTTGCTGGCCGTGGTCCCGAGCCGCTCCAAGCGCGTCGGCAGCCGCTTCTTTGCGTTTGTCGAGGAGCGCGCCGATACCACGTCGCAGACCTTCGTGCGCCTGACGGTGCTCATCCTGGTCACGCTCGTGGCATTCTCCGCCGTCTTTGATCTCGACATCGTGTTGGGTTCTTTTGCCGCCGGCTTTGTCCTGCGCTATATCATCCCCGAGGGCAACCATACGCTCGAGACCAAGCTCGACGGCCTGGCCTACGGTTTTTTGATTCCGGTGTTCTTTACCGTGTCGGGCGCAAAGATCGATCTGACGGCCGTGGTGTCGCGCCCCGCGCTGCTCGTGGGCTTTATCGTGGCGCTGCTGATCATTCGCGCGGTGCCGATCCTTGTCTCTATGAGCATTTGTCCCGCGACGCGCGACGTTTCGGCGTATGGCCGCATTACCGTGGCCCTGTACTGCACCACGGCCCTGCCGATCATCGTTGCCGTGACGAGCGTTGCCGTCAACGCAGGCGCGCTGTCGCAAGATATTGCGTCGGTCATGGTTGCCGCCGGTGCCATCACGGTGTTCTTGATGCCATTGCTCGCGCAGCTCTTCTACCGCGTGGTCGACGCCGCACCGGTCGCCGCCGTGGCAGAGGTTGCCGAGCATCCATCTGATGCGCTCGACATCCTGCGCGCCCATCACGATTTGGCGAGCCTGCTTGCACGCGAGCACGAGCTGCTGACCTCGCATGGTCACGGTCGCGTATTCGAGGGCCTGCCTACGCTCGATACGATTGCCGAGCGTCTTTCCGCCGAGGCGGCGAGCGGCCACATCGATGCCCGCATTGTGGACGCGGCACATCTTCTTGCCGATAAGACCTTTGGAGACGAGGTCGACCCGTCCGAGCTGACTCCGCGCGAGCGTCGCCGCCTGGAGCGTGCCAAGCTCGCCGTGCGCGAATACCGCCGCCGCATGCTGGAGCTCTATGCGCGCGATGAAGCCCAGGACGACGACGGCAAATAACGAAATGCTTCTCTAGGGGAAGGCGCATCCCACTTTAATGACCCGAAACGGGACGCAGTTTCCGCATCGGCCCCCATCGGGAAGCCACATCCCAGAATGGACGCTCAGAGCGGGATGCAGTTTCCGCTTTGGACCCCTGCCGGAAAGCGCGTCCCAGTCTGAAGGTTCAAAATGGGATGCGCTTTCCGAAACAAAGGCCTTGGGGAAACTGTGTCCCGGAATGGGCGCTCAGAGTGGGATGTGGTTTCCATGAGAGACCCGTTGCGGAAACGGTGTCCCAGAATCGGCGTTCAAAACGGGGCACATTTTCCGAAACATGGCCCTGAGGGAAGCTGCGTCCCGGTCTGAGCCGGAATTCTGGGACACGGCTTCCACTTCAAACAGAAGAAGGCGCGCTGCCTGCGGTTGATGCAGACAGCGCGCCTTTTGGTTGAGCAATATTGAGGCTGGGAGCTGTGGCTTATGGCCCCCTAGGAGCGGGCGGCTCCGTCGACGGGGAGCACGGCACCCGTAACATAGGAGGACATGTCGCTCGCCAGGAAAACAAAGGCGTTGGCGACATCCTCGGGCTCGCCCATGCGACCCAGCGGAATGGTGGCGATGATGGGCTTGATGACTTCTTCGGGCAGGTTGGCGACCATGTCGGTTTTGGTTACACCGGGTGCTACGGCATTGACGCGAATGCCCATGGGGGCGAGCTCGCGCGAGAGCGACTGGACCATGCCGTTGACGGCAAACTTGGACGTGGGGTAACCGACGCCGGAGGGCTGGCCATACTTGGCGACCATTGAGCTCGTGGTGGTGATGGTGCCGCCGTGGCCGGCTTCGGTCATGATCTTGGCGGCAGCCTGGTGGCCATTAAAGACGGCAACGACGTTGAGGTCCATGACCTTTGCAAACTCCTCGGCCGTGTAGTCCAAAAGGGGCGAGCGCTGGGAGATGCCGGCATTGTTGACGACCGTGTCCAAGCCACCCATATCGGCGGCAGCCTGGGTAAAGGCGTCGGTTACGGCCTCGAGCGAGGTGAGGTCGCAGGAGCGGCTCCAGACCTTGGCCTCGGGATAGGCGGCCGTCAGCTTCTCAACGGCTGCGTCGGCAGTCTCCTGGCGCGAGCCAAAGACGGTGACGGCAGCGCCTTCCTCGATAAAACGGCAGGCGATGGCATAGCCGATACCGCGCGTGCCTCCGGTGATGATTGCTTTCTTGCCCTCGAGCAACATGGTGCTTCCTCTCATCGCGGGCGGACATTCGCAGCACAGCGTAGCGGTAGCCGGAATCGGCTGCGTTTGCATATCGGTGAACGGTAGCCCGCGTTACAGATGAACGGCTCGTGCAAATGCTGCTTTGCCGCTGTGCTTAGAAGCCGGATAGAAAAGGACTCCCGTCCCACATAGGACGGGAGCCCCCCCGAGGCACGTATTGTTAAGCGGGTGTTGGACTAGTTCGCCATGACGCCTTCGGTCCAAGCCTCAACGTCCTCGATGCGCAGGACGTTGGCGACCTCGGCCACGCAGTCGACGCTGGCAAGCTCGGCGGCGGCAGCCTGGACGTCCTTCTCGAGCGCGCGGTGCGTCAGGAAGATGACCGAGCAGGCATCGCTGACGCCCGACTTGCCGTCCTCGACCTGGTTGATGAGCGAGATCGAGATGTTGTGCTTGGCAAAGATGTCGACCGTCTCGGACAGGGCGCCCACGCGGTCGGCGACCTTCAGGCGCACATAGTACTTGGTCTGGAGCTCGTCCATGGGCTTAAAGGCGAGGTTGTGACCATAGGGCTCAATCTCGGGCAGCGGAGCCACGCCGCGGCTGATCTGCTCGGAGAGCGACAGGATATCGCCCACGACGGCGCTCGCGGTGGGGAAGGAGCCTGCGCCGGCACCGTAGAACATGGTCTCGCCCACGGCGTCGCCTACCGCGTAGACAGCGTTCATGGCGCCGTTGACCTTGGCAAGCATGTGGTCGGCGGGGATCAGCGTGGGGTGCACGCGGACGTCGACGCCGGCGTCGGTGTTGCGGGCGATGCCCAGCAGCTTAATGGTGTAGCCGAGCTCGCGGGCCTGGGCGATGTCCTCGGCGCCGATGGTACGGATACCCTGCTGGTACACATCGTCGGTGGTCACGCGGGTGCCAAAGCCGATGGAGGCGAGGATCGCCGTCTTGCTGGCGGCGTCGAAGCCGTCGACGTCGGCGGACGGGTCGGCCTCGGCATAGCCCTTGGCCTGCGCGTCGGCGAGCACGTCGGCGTAATCGGCGCCCTCGGCGTCCATGCGCGACAGGATGTAGTTGGTGGTGCCGTTGAGAATGCCGGCGATGGTCAGGATCTTGTTGCCCACCAAGTCGTGCTCGAGCGTGCTCACGATGGGGATGCCGCCGCCGCAGCTGGCCTCGCACTTAATCTGCACGCCGCATGCGCGCGCCTTCTCGGCGAGCGTCTCGACATGACGGCCCAGCAGGGCCTTGTTGGCAGAGACGACGTGCTTGCCGTTCTCGAAGGCGGTGGTAAAGATCTCGGTTGCGGGATGCTCGCCGCCGATGAGCTCGACGACGATGTCGACGGCGGGGTCGGTGACGACGTCGTGCCAGTCACTCGTAAAGGCCTCACGCTCAATACCGGCTGCCTCGGCCTGCTCCCAGGCAAGCGCACAGGCGCGGGTCAGCTTAAGGTCGATGCCGTAGGCGGCCAGGTACTCATCGTGGTGGCTCTTGATCAGACGGGCCACGCCGCCGCCGACGGTTCCCAGACCGATCAGACCGACGTTCACGGTGCGCAGGGGTTCGCTCATAGATAGCTCCTTCGTGCATCTTATGGATGGATTAACCGCTTAAAGGTTGAGTGCATTCTAGCGTGAACCGAGGGCGCGTGCTCGCCAGGCAACAGGAGTCGCACAAAACGGCACCCCCGAAACGCTGCGGAAACATTGGAAACATGCTCGCTACATACGACCTGCAGCCTATGTGATTCAGGACGGCAAGTACATCGCCGCCTAGGTGCGCACAAAACGCGAGCGGTGAGGCCGTTTTAATCAGGGCAGGGACGCATGTAACAAAATGGAAACATTACTTTCACGCAATAAAGTGGCTAAACTGCATAAACCGACAGAAATACGCATGAATATGGATAAATGGACAAAACAAAAGAAAAGTTGAAATAATCGCCACTTTTCTCAACTAAAGCGTCTACTATTTTGCGAACGCCGAACACGGCGAAGGATGGCCTGTCGGGTAACCGAAACCCGACGAGATTTGAGAGGAGAGCCGCATGTCGAGCCTCACCGGTAAGTCATTGAACCCTGTTATGAATCGCAGGAGCGTTATCGCGAGCGCAGCAGGTCTGGGGGCGATGTCCATTCTAGCTGGCTGCTCCTCCAACGGCGGCGACAGCGGTTCCGCGTCGGGCGACGCTTCGTTTAAGATCGGCACCATCGGCCCGCTGACCGGCGCCAACGCGTCCTACGGCAAGTCCGTTACACAGGCTGTCGAGCTTGGCTGCAAGGATTTCTCGACTAAGGAGCTGCCGCTTGTCAGCAAGGCCGAGGACGACCAGGCTGACGGCGAGAAGGCCGTCAACGCCTTCAACACCCTGCTCGACTGGGGCATGCAGGCCCTCGTCGGTCCGACCACCACGGGTGCGTCGGTCGCCGTTGCCGCAGAGTGCGGTAACGACCCCGAGACGTTCATGATCACCCCGTCCGCGTCTTCCGAGGACGTTACCAAGGGCAAGGATTGCGTCTTCCAGGTTTGCTTTACCGACCCCAACCAGGGTGTCAACGCTGCCAAGTTCCTGGCAGAGAAATATGCGGACGAGAAGTTCGTGCTGTTCTATAACTCCGGCGACGCCTATTCTTCGGGCATCGCAGATTCCTTTAAGGCCCAGGCCGCTAAGTCCAAGCTCGAGATTGTCGACGAGGAGACCTTTAAGGACGACTCCGCCACGAGCTTTACCAACCAGCTGACCAAGGCCAAGCAGGCAGGCGCCACCATGATCTTTGCGCCGATCTACTACACGCCGGCGTCCGTTCTGCTCAAGAACGCCAAGGACATGGGCTACGACGTCAAGATGATGGGCTGCGACGGCATGGACGGCATCCTGGGCGTTGAGGGCTTCGACACCTCTCTTGCCGAGGGTCTGCTGCTCATGACCCCGTTCTCCGCCGACGACGAGAAGAACGCCGACTTCGTCAACGCTTACAAAGATAAGTACGGCGATACCCCCGACCAGTTTGCCGCCGACGCCTACGACGGCGTGCATGCGGTGGTCGAGGCTCTCAAGGAGGCCGGCCTGGGTGTCGACGCCGACCCCACCGAGGTTGCCGAGAAGCTTCCCGAGGCTATGCGCAACATTACTGTTGACGGTCTGACTGGCAAGCTCTCCTGGAACGACAAGGGCCAGGTCCAGAAGGACCCGACGGCGTACGTCATTACCGACGGCAAGTACGTACAGGCCTAATAGGCCGCCTTACATAGAGCGGTTTTGATCCCAAGCAGGGGAGGTTTTGGCCTTCCCTGCTTGCTTGGTATCTAGGGACGATGTAACGTCCCTGTTTCATACATCAACTGGAAACCTATTCGAAAGGGGGATGTGGAACATGACGGTCTTTATCCAATACCTGGTCAACGGCCTGTCCATGGGCAGCGTCTACGCCATCATCGCGTTGGGCTACACCATGGTCTACGGTATCGCCAAGATGCTCAACTTCGCTCACGGCGATGTCATCATGGTCGGTGCCTATGTCTCGTTCTGTGCCACGTCGTATCTCGGCCTCCCGGGCTGGGCATCTGTAGTTCTCTCTTGTGTGGTCTGCACGGTTCTCGGTGTTCTCATCGAGGGTCTGGCCTATAAGCCGCTGCGCCAAGCAGGCCCTCTGGCCGTTCTGATCACGGCCATCGGCGTGTCCTACTTCCTGCAGAACGCCGCGCAGCTTCTGTGGGGCGCCACGCCCAAGAACTTCACTTCGCTCGTCACCTTCCCGGTGCCGGAGTTCTTGGCCAAGTTCAACGTAAGCGCCGTCTCGCTCGTCACCATCGTCGCCTGCCTGGTTATCATGGCCGGCCTGATGTTCTTTACAGGTAAGACCAAGATGGGCAAAGCCATGCGCGCCGTGTCCGAGGACAAAGCCGCCGCTCAGCTCATGGGCATCAACGTCAACCGCACCATCTCGATGACGTTTGCCATCGGCTCCGCCCTTGCTGCCATCGCCGGCGTGCTGCTGTGCTCCTACTCGCCGGTCCTGCAGCCCACCACGGGCGCCATGCCTGGCATCAAGGCCTTCGACGCTGCCGTTTTCGGCGGCATCGGCTCCATCCCCGGTGCCTTTGTCGGTGGCATTCTCATCGGCATCATCGAGGCGATGGCGCAGGCTTACATTTCCACGAGCCTTGCCAACTCCATCGTCTTTGGTGTTTTGATCATCGTCCTGCTCGTCAAGCCTGCCGGCCTCTTGGGCAAGTACGTCCCCGAGAAGGTGTAGGTGAGCGTTATGAAGTTTCTTAAAGACAAGCAGACGCGTCACGACTTTGTCACGTACGCCATGTGCATCGTGGCCTTCGCCATCGTGTTCTTTATGCAGTCCAACCACATGATCCCGCGCATGATCGCCGGTCAGCTGGTTCCCATCACGGCCTATATCGTCATGGCCATTTCCCTCAACCTCGTCGTCGGCATCGCGGGCGACCTGTCGCTGGGCCATGCGGGCTTTATGAGCGTCGGTGCCTATACGGGCATCGTCACCGCGGTCGCCCTTGAGAGCGCCGTTCCCTCCGATCCGGTACGCCTTATCATCAGCATCGTGGTCGGCGCCTTCGCTGCCGCCATCCTGGGCTTCTTGATCGGTATCCCGGTCCTTCGTCTGAGTGGCGATTACCTGGCTATCGTGACGCTGGCCTTTGGTGAGATCATCAAAGAGATCGTCACCTGCCTTATCGTGGGTGTCGACTCGCGCGGCCTGCACGTGATCTTTAACATCACGGGTAACTCCACGATCGACGACCTGCATCTGCTCGAGGACGGCACCGCCATCATCAAGGGCGCGCAGGGCGCATCGGGTGTGTCGACGTACTCGACATTCCTCGCCGGTGCCATCCTGGTCATGGTCGCACTCGTGATCGTGCTCAACCTGGTTCGCAGCCGTACCGGCCGTGCCATTATGGCCGTGCGCGACAACAAGATTGCAGCCGAGTCCGTGGGCATCTCCGTCACCCAGTACCGCATGATCGCCTTCGTGGTTTCCGCTGCCCTCGCCGGTGCTGCCGGAGCTCTCTTCGGCGGTAACTTCTCGCAGCTCTCCGCCACCAAGTTCGACTTCAACACGTCCATCCTCATCCTGGTGTTCGTGGTCCTGGGCGGTCTGGGCAATATGCGCGGCTCCGTCATCGCGGCGGCATTGCTCACGGTGCTTCCCGAGCTGCTCCGTCAGTTCTCGGACTACCGCATGCTCATCTACGCCATCGTGTTGATCCTGGTCATGATCTTTACCAACAACCCGCAGTTCAAGGCGTTCTTCGGTCGCGTCAAGGACCGCTTTGCTTCCAAGAAGGAGGTGGCAGCCGATGCCCAGTAAATTTGAGTTCAACAAGGGCAAGATGGTCCCGTATCCTTCTGGCGCCATCGTTCCCGACCGTGACCTGGGCGAGCGCCCGGCACTCGAGTGCATCCACCTGGGCATTGAGTTCGGTGGCCTTAAGGCAGTCGATGACTTTAGCCTGACTATCGGCAAGACCGAGATCGCCGGTCTCATCGGCCCCAACGGTGCCGGCAAGACCACGGTCTTCAACCTGCTCACCAAGGTGTACCAGCCTACGCACGGCACCATCCTGCTCGATGGTGAGGACACCTCGGGCAAGTCGGTCTACCAGGTCAACCGCATGGGTATTGCCCGTACGTTCCAGAACATTCGCCTGTTCAACACCATGACGGTGGAGGACAACGTTAAGGTCGGCCTGCACAACCAGGAGCGCTACTCCGGCTTTGAGGGCGTGCTGCGCCTGCCGACGTATTGGAAGCACGAGAAGGCCGCCCACGAGCGCGCCATGGAGCTACTGTCCATTTTTGACATGGAGCACCTGGCAAACGAGCAGGCCGGATCGCTGCCTTACGGCGCTCAGCGTCGTCTGGAAATCGTCCGCGCGCTTGCCACCAACCCCAAGCTGCTGCTGCTCGACGAGCCTGCCGCCGGCATGAACCCGTCCGAGACCGCGGAGCTCATGGAGAACATCGTTAAGATTCGCGACACCTTCGGCATCGCCATCATGCTTATCGAGCACGATATGTCGCTCGTCATGAATATATGCGAGGGTATCTGCGTGCTTAACTTTGGCAAGGTCATCGCCAAGGGCACGGCAGAGGAAATCCAGAACAACGACGCCGTTATCGAGGCGTATCTGGGTAAGCAGGATAAGGGGGAGAACTAAATGGCAGAGCCGATGCTTTCCGTCTACAACATCAACGTCTGGTACGGCGCCATCCACGCCATCAAGGACATCTCCTTTAACGTTAACGAGGGCGAGATCGTGGCCTTGATTGGTGCCAACGGTGCCGGCAAGTCCACAACGCTCAAGACCGTCTCGGGCTTGCTGCGCTCCAAGACTGGTTCCATCAAGTTTATGGGCGAGGACATTACTCATACGCCCGCTGATAAGCTGGTTGGTAAGGGGCTGGCTCAGGTTCCCGAGGGTCGTCGCGCCTTTTTGCAGATGACGGTCGAGGAGAACCTGGAGATGGGTGCCTATACGCAGCCCAAGTCCACGGTGGCTCCGGGCCTGGAGCGCGTCTACGAGCAGTTCCCGCGCCTGAAGGAACGTCGTCGCCAGGTCGCCGGCACCCTTTCAGGCGGCGAGCAGCAGATGCTCGTTATGGGGCGCGCCCTTATGAGTAACCCCAAGCTGCTCATGCTCGACGAACCTTCCATGGGTCTGGCACCGATTCTGATCGAACAGATCTTCCAGATTGTCGAGGACCTGCACAAGGCCGGTACCACGGTACTTCTGGTCGAGCAAAACGCGCAGA
>CAKWZF010000063.1:0-10186 GCA_934865005.1 uncultured bacterium
GAGCCAAACTCCTCCATGAGCTCCTTGGTGCGGGCAACGATGTTGTCGCGACCAGGCTTGAGGAGCTTGCGGGGGTCAAAGCCCTTGCCCTGCTGATCCTTGCCAGCCTCGATGTACTCGCGAACGCCCTTGGCGAAGACGAGCTGCAGATCGGTGTTGACGTTGATCTTGGAGATACCCAGGGAGATGGCCTTCTTGATCTGATCCTCGGGGATGCCGGTGCCACCGTGCAGGACGAGGGGCAGGTCGCCGGTCTGAGCCTTGATCTCGCCCAGGCGCTCGAAGGAAAGGCCAGCCCAGTCGGCAGGGTACACGCCGTGGATGTTGCCGATACCGCAGGCGAGGAAGTCGACGCCCAGGTCAGCAATCTGCTTGCACTCAGCAGGATCAGCGAGCTCGCCGCTGGAGGTCACGCCGTCCTCGGTGCCGCCGATGCCGCCGACCTCGGCCTCGATGGACATGCCCTTGGAGTGAGCAAGCTCAACGAGCTCCTTGGTGCGGTCGAGGTTAAGCTGGAAGGTCTCCTCGTGAGAGCCGTCATACATGATGGACGTGAAGCCGGCCTCGATGCACTTGAAGCAGTCCTCGTAAGAACCGTGATCGAGGTGAAGGGCGACGGGAACGGTAACGCCCGTGGCCTCGACGGCAGCCTTGACCATGTCGGCGCAGACCTTGAAACCGCCCATCCACTTAGCGGCACCAGCGGTGCACTGAAGGATCAGCGGAGACTTGGCCTCCTCGGCGGCCTGGAGAATAGCCAGGGTCCACTCGAGGTTGTTGGTGTTGAAGGCACCGAGACCGTACTTGCCGGCCTCGGCCTTCTTGAGCATGTCTGCTGCGTTGACGAGCATAAAAGAAACCTCCTGTAAGGTTGCTCCGATAACGCCTGAGATTTTACCACGACATACCCGAGCATAAACGTTCGTTTGTTCACGAATACCATCCGATTGGACAAATTTTGACCGTTTGCCCCACAGAATCGACCCACTGGGGAAAATAGCTTGACGATTGAGCGGTCTTCGTGGTTCGAAAGACGGCTTCAAGCCTACATCTGCATAAACGGGTTCTGCATAAGTTCGCGCGCCATCGTGGTCGAATCGCCATGGCCCGTCAAGCAAACGGTATCGGGCGGAAGCGTCTTGGCAAGTTTGGAGAGCGAGCGCATAATCGCCGCCTCGTCACCGCCGGAAAGATCGGTACGACCGTGACTGCCCGGGAAAAGCGTGTCGCCCACAAAGGCGATGTTCCCCTGCTCGGTCGCGGCGAACAGGACGATGCCGCCCGGCGTATGCCCCGGCGTCTCGATCACCTGCAGGCAGACGTCGCCCACCTCGATTGTATCGCCCTCGGCAAGCAAACGCGTCGGCTCACCCGGATCGGGCGTCTCGATACCCCACATGGCGCGCTGCTCCTCGATATTTGCGCGAGGTACCGTCACGTCCTTAGCGCACAACTCATATAGTGCGCTGTCGCCAACGACAGCTCGAACCCCGGCAACCCCGCCAACATGGTCGGCATGACCGTGCGTGCAGACAGAGCCGAGCACGCGCACCTCGGGATGCGCGGTGCGGATATGCTCCACAAGACGCTCGCCCTCCCACGCCGGATCGACGATTAAGCACTCGTCATTCGAAATCACGGCGTAGCTGTTGGTCTGAATCGGGCCGTTGACGAGCGCCTCAATCGAAGCCGCGCCTCGGGGTGTCAGGTCCAAAGTCATATCGCCCATGCGCATACCCTCCTTCTAAAATACGTTCGAGGCACCAAACGATGCCTCGAACGTAACCAATATCTATGATGCTGAGAGGCTCTCGCACCTACACACGGCGCTTGAGTTGCGCTCCGCCCTCGCCGGGCATAAGACGGCGAGCGTCGTAGACCGAGTCGACGCTGCTGATGGAAGCCAGCAGCGGATCCAGGCCGCTCGCATCCGAAATCTCGACCATAAAGCGCAGGGTCGCAATACCCTCGCGGTTGGTCGAGGTGGCGGCGGAAAGGATATTGCCGCCTGCATCGCCAATGGCAATGGTGACGTCCTTGAGCAGGCCCATGCGGTCCAGGCACTCGACCACGATCTCGACCTGGAAGAGAGTGTCGGCAGCACCATCCCACTCTACGTCAATCATGCGCTCTGGGTGCTCCATGAGGCCCTTGACGTTGGGGCAGTTGGCGCGATGCACTGAGACACCTCGGCCACGCGTGATGAAGCCGACGATATCGTCGCCCGTCACGGGGTTGCAGCAATGAGCCAGACGGACCAGCAGGCCACTGTTGCTCTCGCCCTTAACGATAATGCCGTTACTTGCGCTCTTGCCACGCTTTTGCGGCTTGCGGTTGGAGCCGCGGGCCGGCTGTTTCACGACCTCGGCGATAGCCTCGGCCTTGGTGAGCTGTTCCTCGGGCTTGGGGTCCAAGATTTGCTCGACCTTATTACCCACAGCGCGCGGGGCAACCTTGCCGGCGCCGACGGCGGCAAACAGGTCCTCGAGCTGCTTGAAGTTAAACTGCTCCGCCACGGCGTTGAGCGCACGCGTGGAGCGCGGCGTGGAGATGCCATACCCGCGCTTGCGCAGGTCCTTGGCCAGCATATCGCGGCCGGCGGCAGCGTCGTCGTCCTTAGTCGCGGCGGCAAAGTAGCGACGGATCTTGGACTTGGCCGAAGGCGTCTTGACGATCTTGAGCCAATCACGCGACGGTTTGGAACTCTTGTTAGTCAGGATTTCAACGCGGTCGCCCGTCTTGATCTCGTGCGTGAGCGGGGCCACAGCACCGTTGATCTTAGCGCCGACGCAGTGGTTTCCCACCTCGGTGTGAACGGCATAGGCAAAGTCGAGCGGCGTGGAGCCGGCACGAAGCGCCATGACCTCGCCCTTGGGCGTAAAGACGAAGATCTCCTGATCGAAGAGGTCGACCTTCAGCGAATGCAGGTATTCCTTGGCGTCGGTGATCTCATCAGACGCAGCCCAATCGAGCGAATGCTTGAGCCAGTTGATCTGGTCGTCCAAACGTTGAGCGTCATTGGTCTTGGAAGCAGACGATCCGCCCGACTTCTTATATAGCCAGTGGGCGGCAATGCCATACTCGGCCTGCTCATGCATCTCGTAGGTTCGAATCTGAATCTCGAGCGGACGAGCCGTGGGGCCGATGACCGTCGTATGGAGCGACTGGTAGTTATTGACCTTGGGCATGGCGATATAGTCTTTAAAGCGACCAGGCATGGGATGCCACAGCGTATGCACCGCACCGAGCGTGGAGTAGCAATCGCGCACCGAATGGGTAATAACACGCAGCGCCACCAGGTCGTAGATCTCGGAGAACTCCTTGCCCTTGCGCTTCATCTTTTGGTAGATGGACCAATAGTGCTTGGAGCGGCCATTAATCTGGAAGCCCTCCAGGCCAATGCGGTTGAGTTCGTCGGTGAGCGTCTTGATGGTCTCGGCAAGGTAGCGCTCGCGGACCTCGCGCGACTCAGCCACCATGCGCGCGATGCGCTGGTAGGCATCGGGCTCCAGGTAGAAGAAGGACAGGTCCTCGAGCTCCCACTTAATAGAGCTCATGCCCAGGCGGTCGGCCAAGGGCGCGTACACGTCCATGGTCTCGCGAGCCTTAAACAGGCGACGATCCTCACGCAGGGCCGCCAGCGTACGCATGTTGTGCAGACGGTCGGCAAGTTTAACGATGATGACACGAATGTCCTTGGACATGGCGAGGAACATCTTGCGCAGCGTGAGGGCCTGTTTCTCGTCCATGCTGTCGACTTCGATGTTGGTGAGCTTGGTCACGCCATCGACGAGCTCAGCAACGGTTTCGCCAAACAGGCCGGAAACATCGGTGAGCGAGGTCTCGGTATCCTCGACGGTATCGTGCAGCAGCGCGGCACACACCACATCGCAGTCCATCTTGAGATCGGCCAAAATGATGGCAACCTCGACGGGATGGTTAATGTACATCTCGCCCGAGCGGCGCTTTTGGTTGCAGTGCTTCTCGGCGGCAAAGCAGTAGGCCTGCTCAACCTTAGAAAAGTCGTCCTCATTCATATATTTGAGGCACAGGCGCTCCAGCTTGTCGTAGCTGTCCGCCATAATCTCGGGCGGCAGCTCATCGGCATGCTTATAGTGCTCCATCTCCGAAAACGGCTGGAGGGTGGAATCATGGGCGGTACGGGCTGCGGCATCCATCGAGGTCCCCTTCCCCTAGGCCCGCGGTACGATCGGGCGGTCAACTTTGGCTAGCATATCAGAAGCGCACGAATCGAGCGCCCAGCTCCGGAAAGCCGAGAACTCCATGCGCGAGCGCAAGCCCTCCAAATAGCGAATTGACCTGCTCAATTGCACGCGGCCGGGGTTTTCGGCCATCGCGATACGACGAGTGTCGTCAAACCCCGAAACGCGACAGAAACCAAGCTCTTCGAAGATTCCCAGGCCGCTTTCCACCGAGCGCTCGTCGACCGGCGTGCGGGCATCGATGGCAAGGCACATCTGCGCGATGTCGATATCACTTGCGCAGAATGAATCGTCCCCCGTCTTGCCACGGTTGGAGCGCCACATGGTCTGCAGCGCTCGATAGAGCGTGACGAGCTCGTCGCGCTCGGGCGCATAGCAGTCGAGTAGGCGCTCGTTAATGCGGGCGTCGCGCGACGAATAGAGCAGATGGATCACGGCGGGCTGGCCATCGCGACCGGCGCGGCCGCTCATCTGGTTAAACTCAATGCCGCCAAACGGCATGTGATAGAGCACGACATGGCGGATATCGGGCAGGTTGACGCCCTCGCCAAAGGCAGATGTCGAGACGATGCAGCTGAGGCTGCCGTCTCGGAATGCTTCCTCCACGCGACGGCGATCGGAACGCGCAAGCCCCGCGTTATAGAACGCGATATGGGTTGCGCAATCGGGCACACGCTTGCGCAACGTCTTGGCGAGCGCCACGGACTGGTCGCGCGAATTGACGTAGATGACGGTCTTTTCCCCCGTCGCCACAATCGACACCAAACGGTTCTCGCGACTTGCAAGATCGCGGTCGTCCTCGAGCTGCAGGTTCTCGCGCACCGTCTCGTCGACCACCGTGCGAGTGATCGGCAGCATGCGAGCAAGCTCGGCCACAACCGGAGCCGTCGCGGTGGCCGTCGCAGCCATAACGACCGGGTCGCCCAGGGCTTTGAGGATATCGGGCATGTCGAGATAGGCGCTGCGGTCGCCGCCCTTGGCAAGACCGGCGTGGTGCGCCTCATCGATAACGACAAAGCCGATGCGGCCCGAACGCGCGAAGCGGTCACGGTGGATAGATAGGAACTCGGGCGTCGTGAGCACGATACCGGTGCGGCCCGAAGCTAGGCCGGCGAACACGTCATCGCGTGCGGCCTCCACGGTCTCGCCGGTCAGCACGCCAACGCCAATGCCAAGCGATGCCATCGTCGACGAGAGGTGATAGGCCTGGTCGGCAACGAGCGCGCGCAGCGGATAGACAAAGATGCTCGCACGCCCGCGAAGAACCGCCTCGCGCGCGGCATGCACATGAAAGATGAGCGACTTGCCGCGCCCCGTTCCCATAACGGCCAGAACACTTTGGTGATCGGCCAGGGCATCGAGCGCCTCGACCTGCGCGCGGTGCGGCTGGTTCGAGCCGATAAAGCTATGGATAAGCGAGCGCGTGAGCTCGGTATAGGAAAGCTGGGCGAGCGTCTCGCGCTTACGCGACTCCAGGCGCAGGCCGGAATCCGCCGGCTGCACGCCACGACGAAGCTCGCATGCCGGATCGTCGATGCTGGGCAGCGTGGTATCGCGGACCAGAACATCCTTGATCATGAGCTTGGGCTTCACACGACCCTGCCAATGCTCGGCAACGGCCTCGAACACCAAATCGACAGCGCTATCGCAGTTGATGAGCTTATCGATTTGCGGTACACGAAACATGATGGCCGGCACACTCGCGGCGCCATCCGTCGCCACGAAGCGCATGTGCTCGCCGGTCTTACCCACCACGGCGCGATCACACATCGTCACGCCCTCGGCAGCCAGCAGCGGCACCTTATTACCCTGGCCAAACGGCTCAAGGCGGGAAATCTGCTCGATGGTCTCGATATTTAGCTCGGAGAGGTCAACGGTGGCGGCAACCTCGTCAGTGTCCTCAAAGTCCTCGGCGGGAAGCTCCGATAGCACGGCCGAAAGGCGACGGCGGAACTCGTCGAGCTTGGATGCCTCGATAGTCACACCCACCGCACCGGCATGTCCGCCGCGACGAATCATCAGGTCGGAACAGCGCTCGATGGCGTCAAACAGGTTAACTTTGCCCACCGAGCGACCAGAGCCGCGCGCGATACCGTCCTCGATCGAGAACAGCAGCGCCGGCACGTGGTAGCGGTTGGTCAGACGGCTTGCCACGATGCCCTTGACGCCCTCGTGCCAGCCTTCGCCGCCCACGACGATCGCGCGTCCGCCGTCATAGGTCTCCTCGACCTTTGCCATGGCATCGCGCGTGAGCTCCGCCTCGATCTCACGGCGCTGGCGGTTGATTTCCTCGAGCTCAGCCGCCAGTGCGCTTGCTTCGATGGGATCGCGGGCAAGCAGCAGGTCGAGCGCCAGCTTGGGATCGGCCATGCGACCGGCAGCGTTTAAGCGAGGAATGAGCGAGAATGACAGGCCATCCGCCGTAATGCTCGAAAGGTCCGCCTTGGCGAGCGCGGCAAGCGCGATATAGCCGGGGCGAGCGGTTACGCGCATCTGCTGGATGCCCTCGGCAACCAGCGCGCGGTTCTCGGGCGTGAGCGGCATCATGTCGGACACGGTGCCCAGCGCCGCGACCTCGATTAGCGAACGCCAATACGACGGCTTGCCCAGGCGCTCACCCAGGACTTGCACCAGCTTGAGCGCCACACCAGCACCGGCAAGCTCACGCGAGGGGCCCTCGTCCTCGAGCTTGGGGTCAGTCAGGGGCACACCCTGCGGCACCTGGTCGGAGGGCTCGTGATGGTCCGTGACCACCAAATCGATCCCCAGACTCTCCAGATAGGAGACCTCTTCCTTGGCAGCAATACCGTTATCGACGGTCACAATCAGGTTGGGTTGAGCGAGCTCGTTGACGCGGTCGAGCGCCGCACGCGACAGGCCGTAGCCCTCGTCAAAGCGGTGCGGAATAAACGGCGTGACGTTGGCGCCAAACGAACGTAGCGCCTCGGTCAACAGACAAGTCGACGTAATGCCGTCGACGTCAAAATCGCCAAAGACGGCGATACGCTCGTGGCTGCGAATAGCACGCTCAACGCGGTCGGCAACGACCGACATGCCCGGAATAACGAGTGGGTCCGCCCAGTCGCGATCGAGCGAAGGCGTCAAAAACAATTGGCCCTCTTTGATGGAGCCAATGCCGTGCGCGACCATAATGCGCGCCACCAGCCTGGGAATGCCCAGACCAGCCGAAAGCTCCTTTTCGAGCTCGGGGTTTTGCTGAGCGACCGCCCAGCGATGCGTCGTCTTAAGCGATGACATAGGCACCCACCCCCGATAGGGGCAGGTCGCCGCGATACCTCTCACGGTTCATAGCGATGAGTCCTCTGTGTATGCCCGCTTCGGCAGGCAGATCTGTTGAACGGATTTATTATACCGTGCGGCGCGGACGCAAATCGCCGCAGCACGCCGCGGTTTCGGTAAACGATGCCGGTAATACCCTCGAAATAATCGAGCGTTTCTGACGCACGGACACATGTGAGCGTCTAGCATATCCAGTCAAAACGGATTCACGAGCAAAGGGAGTCACAAGAGCATATGAAGCAATGGGTTGGACTGGGCAAGTTTCTCGCGGGGCACATGCAAATCATCGTTCCGACTTGCGTGGCGCTCGGCGTGCTCTTTCCTCAACAGATCGGCGTTCTCAAGCCCATCGTTCCCACCTTGTTTGCCTTTATGACGTTCCAAGGTGCGCTCAGCAACACCTTCCACCAGGTAGCCGAGGTGTTCCACCGTCCGCTGCACCTGATTGTGGCATTGTTGGTCTCGGCGGCGCTTATTCCCATCGCGGCCTATGCCATGGGATCGTTGTTCTTTGGTTCCAACCCCAACCTTGTCTGCGGCATCGTGCTCGAATACAGTGTGCCCGTGGCAGTCACCGCTTTTATGTGGATCAGCATGTTCGGCGGCAACGGCCCGCTCGCGCTCACCATCATCCTGACGTCCTCGGTCATCTCCCCTGTGACGATTCCGCTTGCGCTCAAGCTCCTGCTAGGCGCCACCGTCTCGATCGACGTGCCGAGTATGATGCAGAACATGGCCTTTATGATCGCCATCCCCGCCGTTCTCGGCATCGTGATCAACGAGCTCACGCGCGGATGGGGGCACGAAAAACTCTCCCCCGCGCTCTCGCCCGCCTGCAAGTTCATGATGATGGGCGTTATCGCCTCCAACTCCACCGCCATGAGCGAGTACGTGCTGCACATGAACGCGGTGCGCTTGGAAGTCGCCCTCTTTATTTTGGTCTTCGCCATCAGCGGCTTTGTCGTCGGCATTCTGGTCGCCCGCGCGCTGCATCTGCCATATAGCGAAACGACCACCATGTGCTTTACCTGCGGCATGCGCAATATCTCTTCGGGCGCCGTCATCGCCACGCAATACTTTCCGGGCGAAGTTGTGTTTCCCGTCATGTGTGGAACGTTGTTTCAGCAGGTGCTCGCCTCGCTTATCGGGCACTTCTTTGAGCGTCTGACCGGCGAGGAGCGCGCCGCCCAGCGCAAGCGCGTCGAGGCCGGCCGCGATGCAATGGCGCGCTAAACCGTCCGCAGTGTGCGGGCGCTCACTTTACGATGTGAGCGCCTCCAGATGTGCGCGGAGTCGCTCCGCATCGACATCGAGCGTGGTCTCAGCATTGACCTGAGCCAGCCGATACCCGACAAAGTAGGGTGAAACCACCCAACGTGGAAGCGCCTTGGCAATGGTTCGGTCGCTCATGTGATAGAAGAACAGGTTGTACGACTCTGCACGACCGCCATGGTGCTCGTGCAAGATATAGCGCAGAGCTACCTGGATTGCATCGGCGAAGAGATCCGCCTCGGCTTGGTCTCTCGTGTCATCGCTGGCGGCGATTCCCTGCGGGGCTGAAACGTTGATCTCAAAGAACCCCATGATCGGTTCGGTTGAGATATTGACCGAGATCCTCCCCTGTTGCCAGACATTGATGCCTTCGAAATTGGCAGAAGTCAGCGAAGTGTAGCCGTCTTCCTGCTCCAAACCCACAATCTGCATGTGCGGATGCACGAGACTACCGCCCGAGAGCGGACCCTTGTTCTTGTACATGAGCACACTGCGGTACTGTTGGGAATCGATCATCTGCTGCCAACAGCCCAGGGCAAACCGCATCACATGATGCAGCTCATCCGGTTCATAGGTCACCAGGTCGGCGTCGTGATTGGCAGACTCGATCAATACGGTCTGACGTGTGGCCCGCAAGGTCTTGAACTTATTCTCGAGCCAGATACAGTCACCATCGCGCTGGATGATGTTGGCAAGCCCCTCCGTGTCGCAAAAGGGGCACGCGGTGCCAGGGCGACGATTATCGTCGGGCTTACCGCTCGCCTGCTGAACGTCAAATACCAGCGCCACGGGTTATACCTCCAGCGGCACGATCTTGGTGCCATGGAGCTCGGAGACGCCTAGCGCCGCCGCGACCGCGTCGCGATTTGCCGTAGTGATGCCGCCGCCGGGAAGGATGGTCAAACGATCGCCCGCATACTCGATTAAACGAGCCAGGTAATCGAAATTATCCTCGATCGACGTACCGGCAACGCCGCCATGCGTGAGGATGCGCGTAACGCCGCAGTCGGCAAGTGTATCAATCGCATCGAGCTGAGCCTCGGGCGAGAGCTGATCAAACGCCATGTGGAAGGTGATGTCGATGGGCTCACGCTTGCATTCCTCGGTCGCGCAGCCCGCGGCCATCACGAGAGCGCCCAACGTAAGCTCGTCGAGCGCCCATCCGCCAGCGCAGGGCTTGCAGCTGCCAAAGACCAAGCCGTCAACGCCGGCGCTTACGGCAAGGCCCAGGTCCATCTCCATCATGCGCAGCTCGTCTTGGTTGTAATGAAAGTCACCGCCACGCGGGCGAATCATGCACATCACTCGCGCGTCATGCTCGTGAGCATAGCTGACTGTAGCGCTGATAACGCCGGCCGAAGGCGTGGTGCCACCAACGGCAAGGTTGTCGC
>CAKWZF010000064.1:0-9949 GCA_934865005.1 uncultured bacterium
CGGTCGGGGTTGTCGAGCTAGTTCACCAGCAGAAAGACCTGCTTTACGCATAGCTTGAGCATGCGGGCGACCGACACGTCCTCCTCGGTTACGACGGAGCGGCCATCGACCACAAACAGGATGACGGCGGCTTCCTCGGCGGCGGCGAGGGCCTGGTCACGGATGGATGTGGCAAAGACGTCATCGCTCTTGAGCGGCTCGATGCCGCCTGTGTCGACGATGGTGAACTCGCGGCCGTTCCAATCGGCCGTGTGATACGAGCGGTCGCGCGTGACGCCGCGGGACTCGTGGACGATGGCGTCCGAGGTCTGGGCCAGGCGGTTAACGAGCGTGGACTTGCCCACGTTGGGGCGTCCGACGACGGCGACGATAGGTTTCATCTGCTCTCCTTTAATGGGTAGGGTCAGCGGGAATAGTTGAATTGGCGGGCGTTATGCCAAGGATGTGCTCCAGGGTATCGAGCAGCTCATGCGGCATGGTCGATACCGCATGAACCTCGGCGCCGCGACCGGTAAGGCTTGCGAGTAATTCGTCACGATGATACTCGTCAAGGGTCATACCATCGGCGTTGAACATGAGCTTAGGCACAAAGAGCATAACCCCCGACAGGTCCTGCGGCAGCTGCTCCAAGATGTCGCAGGCGACGATGAGGCCTGTCACGTCCACGTTGCCGCCAAAGTAGCGGTTTTTGATGGCCGTGACGGTACCGGCAAGGCCCTGCGGCGATTCCACAAAGCGCGCCACCGTATCGCGCGCGCTGGCGCCCGAGAGGCACAACAGGTGCTGGCTGCGGGCGGCTATTGCCTCGCGAACGCGGCGCAGGCGCTCGGCGTCGGCGGCGAGCACGTTGTCGGTCTCGTCCAGATAGGAGCGGATCATGCCGATGCCGTCGTAGTACTGCGGGTAGCCGTCGTAAAAGTCCGCCTCGGGAGGCTCGATGCCGGCATCCAGGTAGAACTCGTCGCTCATCTGGAAGGTGTGACGGCCAAAGCGCTCGAAGGCTCGGTCCTGGAAAGGCCGGATCATAGCGATAGTCTCGCGCGCCAGCTCGGGCTTGTCGCTGTATGACCAGCTAAAACGATTCTGATGCTTGGTAAAACCGAGCGGCACAATGCCCAGGCTCGTGATTTGCTCGTGCTCCTCGCAGAAGCGCAGGGTCTTTTCCAGCTCCTCGCCGTCGTTCATGCCGGGGCACAGCACGATCTGCGCGTGAATCTCGATGCCGGCGGCCATGATTGCCTCGAGCACGTCCATGCCGCGCTGGGCGTTGCGGCCCATCATGCGGCGGCGGATGTCGGGACTCACGGCGTGAACGGACACGTTCATGGGGCTCATGTTACGGTCGATGACGTTTTGCACGTCCTCGTCGGAAAGGTTCGTGAGCGTGACAAAGTTGCCCTGCAAAAAGCTCAGGCGGTAGTCGTCGTCGCGGATGTAGAGCGTGGAGCGCCCGCCCTTGGGCAGCATCGTCATAAAGCAGAACACGCAGGCGTTCACGCAGGTGCGCATGCCGTCGAAGATGGGGCCATCGAACTCCAAGCCCCAGTCCTCGCCGGGAAAGCGATCAAGCTCAACGGGGGTGATGGTGCCGTCGCGCGGATCGAAAACCTCCAGCTCGACGGTGTCGTCGTCTGCCTCCCAGAGCCACACGATCATATCGGTCAGCTGCTCGCCGTTGACCGTGAGCACGCGCATGCCCGGCTCGATACCCACATCCCATGCGGGCGATTCGGGGCGCACGTTCTTAACGAGCGCGCCCTCACCCGGCTCGGGGTCGCGGCTGCGCCCGTAATCGGCCACCTCGGCGGCGTATGCGGGTACGGTCTGGTCCATGATTAGCGGCAAAGCTCCTTGATGCGCTTGACGGCGCGCTCGATGTGTTCTTGCGGGGTGGAGGCTCCGGCAGTGATGCCGATGTGGTGTGCATTGGCAAACCATGCGGCCTCAATCTCGGATGCTTCCTCGATGTGATGTGTGCGCTCGCAGACGTCGGCGCAGATTTGTGCCAGGCGGCGGGTATTGCCCGAGTTCTTGCCGCCCACCACGACCATGCAGTCGCAGCGGTTGGCAAGTGCGGCTGCTGCCTGCTGTCGCTCGCTCGTGGCGGCGCAGATGGTGTTGATCACACGCAATTCCTGCACGCGCGGGGTGATGGCGGCCACGACCCCGGCCAAGTTCTGCGCGGTTTGGGTGGTCTGCACAACCAGGCCTACCTTGCCTTTGAGCGGCAGCGCGTCCGCATCGGCAGCGCAACTCACGACCTGCGCGTCATCGCCGGCATGGCCCAGGATGCCCTCAACCTCGGGATGGCCCGGCTCGCCCACGACGAGCACGCGATAGCCCTCGCGAACCAGGCGCTCGGCGGCCACGTGGACCTTCTTCACGTAGGGGCAGGTGGCATCGACCACGTCGAGGCCGCGTTCGCGAGCAGCTTCGATCACCTGCGGCACCACGCCGTGCGCGCGGATGATCACGGTGCCCGATGCGGCATCGTCCAGGGACTCGGCCAGACCGACGCCCGCCTCGGCAAGCTCGCGCACCACGATGGGGTTATGGATGAGCGGACCCAGCGTGTGGACCTGAGTGCTCTCCCCCACCTGCGGGGCGGCCGCCAGGGCCATATCGAGCGCGCGTTGAACGCCGTAGCAGGTGCCGGCATGGGCAGCGATCTCGATGGTGGGGGTATCTGCCTTGTCGGGCACAACCTCGACGGTGTTCATGACATCCTCGCACATGGCTAGAACCTGCCCGGGTGCTCGGCGCACAGATCGTCGCGCATGGCGTAGACGCGGCTCATGGCCTCGGACTCAAACCAGGCCAGGCGTTCCTTGCGCTTGAGCTCGGCCGGTGCATCGGATAGCGAAATGGCCTTGCCGGCACGGATCCAGCACTTTTTGGGGCGCATGATCTTTTTGCCCACAGGCGTGATATCGGACCAGCCGCAGATGGCGAGCGGGTTGACGGGTGCCTTACCCATCTGGGCGATGAGTGCAAAGCCGCCATGGACCTCGGGCTTGATCTCGCGCGAGCGGATGCGCGTGCCCTCGGGGAAGATCAGGACGTCCTCGCCGCGTTGCAGCGCATGCTGGGCGGCGCGCAGGCACTTCATGTCGGCGGTGCCGCGCTCGACGGGAATGCCGCCCACACGGCTAAAGGCCCAGCGCACGATCTTGCTCTTTGCAAACTCGGATTTAAAGATGGGACGAATGCGGCGGCCGCCAAAGAACAGTGCCGTCTCCACGGCCAGCAACTCGGCCATCGAGGTGTGGTTGCAGATGACTACGCTGCCGCGGCCTTCCTGGCGCTCAAACAGCAGGTCGCTGTCTTCGACCTTCCAGCGCCACATGAGCTTGGAGAAGACCCACAGGATGCCCATGACAACGGCGACGGTGCCGCGGATGAGCGCCGGGAACTCGTCGTAGGGGGCGTTGTAGTAATCCTCGGGCGTCTGCTTAAACAGGCGCATGGGCTACCTCCGTTGGTTGATGAGGTCCTCGCTGATCGAGACGACCTCATCGATGGTGTGGGCGGTGGAGTCGACGTGTACCGCGTCCTCGGCGGGAACGAGCGGTGCGACCTCGCGGCTGCTGTCGAGCTTGTCACGCTCCTTGAGGGCGTCGAGGGTCTCGTCGACCTCGGCCTCGAGCTGCTCTTCGGTGAGCGGCTGGGCGTCGTTTTGATGGCGCTGCAGCACGCGGCGGCGGGCACGCTCGCGCGGGTCGGCGGTCAGAAAGACCTTAACTTGCGCGTTGGGGAACACGACAGTGCCGATGTCGCGACCCTCGGCGACAATGTCGCGGTCCTCAGCGGCGCGACGCTGGTGTATGAGCATGGCGGCGCGCACGCCCGGGTAGGCCGAAACCTTGGACACGTTGGCGTCCACCTGCGGAGTGCGGATGGCAGCCGAGGCGTCCGCACCGTCGATGGTCAGGCGGGTGTCCTCGCCGGTACCGTTGGTAAAGCGAATCTCGATCTGCTCGGCGAGGGCGTCGATGGCCGCCTCGTCGTCCAGGTCGATGCCGCGATCGAGCGCGGCGAAGGTGACGGCGCGGTACATAGCGCCCGTGTCGAGCTTGTTAAAGCCCAGCTGGCGGGCAATCTCCTTGGCGATGGTGGACTTGCCGGAACCGGCGGGGCCGTCGATGGCGACGATCATGCAATGCTTCCTTTCGGTGGTTGACGTGCTGGTATGGGACGCGGGCGCTGGGGCGCGGCGGGTTGCCTAGCCGGTGTAGCGCTCGCGATAGGTGTTGCGCTTGGGTGCGGAGCCGTGGCTGCCGTGGTGACGCGTGCGGCTGGCGGGCGTGTCTTGGGGCTTGCCGCCGTTACGCTTGGCGCTCGCCTGCTTGGGCGGGATGCCGCCCGCTTTAAGGATCTGCACCTCGCGGTCGGTGAGCTCGCGCCACGAGCCCTTGGCCACGCCCTCGAGCTCAAGGCCTGCAAAGTTGCAGCGATGCAGACGGATTACCGGATGGTGAATCTTGCTCAACATGCGTTTAACTTGATTCTTGCGACCCTCGCGGATGATAACCTCCACGGCGGTGGTGCCGGGCTTGACGCCTTGGGGCGCCACGGCCTCGGCCTCGCGTGCGGTGATGACGTGGCAGATTGCCGGCTGGCATAGGCCGTCGTCGAGCTCGATGCCATGGCGGAGCGGGTCTAGATCGCGTTCGGTCAGCTGCCCGTCAACGAGTGCCTGGTAGGTCTTATAGACATGCTTGCTGGGATGCAGCAGGTCCTGCGACAGGTCGCCGTCGGTGGTAAAGAGCAAAAGGCCCGTGGTGTCGCGGTCCAGGCGACCCACCGGGAAAAGTCCCGGAAAGCGGTCGCGGGGGACCAGGTCGGCCACGCAAGGGCGCTCCTGCGGGTCGCTCATGGTGGTGAGGTAGCCGGTCGGCTTGTAAAGCATCAAGTACACGGCACCCTGGTTGAGCTTGACGGGCATGCCGTCGACCTCGATATGGTCGCGGTCGACATCGACCTTGGTGCCCAGTTCGGTTGCGACCTCGCCGTTGACGGTTACGCGGCCGGCGGTCATCAAGTCCTCCGAGCCGCGGCGGCTCGCCACACCCGCGCGCGCCAAAAAACGCTGCAGGCGCATGGTGTGCGGATAGACGGGCTGGGCGTCGGTTGCGGGTACTGCGTTGCCCATGGCGGGCGTCTCCCCTGTTTCGCTATTCCTCGTCATGCAAATCCTCCGAGGTCTCGTCGACGTCTAGGGTTTCCAAGTCCTCGACTGCATCAACATCTTCAACATCGGTATCGAGCAGTTCGCGCTCTTCGTCCAGGTCATCGGCCTGCTCCTCGAGCGTGGACTGAATACTGCGGCCGCTCAGACGCTCGCGGATAAACTGGCGCGACTGCTCGTCGGGGGCAAACTGCTCCAGATCGGGCAGGTCGCGGGTGGAGCGCAGGCCGAACTTTTCCAAGAAGGCGTTGGTCGTGCCATAGATGATGGCCTGACCGCGCTGGGGGTCGCGGCCGAGCTCGCGCACCAGACCCTTGTCCACGAGCGACGCGATGTCGCCGTCGGAGTTGACGCCGCGGATGCCCTTGACCACCTCGCGCGTCACGGGCTGGTGGTAGGCGATAACGGCCAGGGTTTCGAGCGCCGCCTGGGACAGCTTTTGCGTGTCCCAGCTCAACACATAGGCCTCGACCACGTCGTGATAGGCGGGATGCGTAAACAGGCGCCAGCCGCCGGCGACCTCGCGCAGCTGAAAGCCGCGGTTGGCCTCCTCGTACTCAACCTTGAGCTCGGCGAGCAGCGACGCGCACTCGCCGGGGGCGATATCCAGTGCTCCGGCCAGCGCGGGCGCACTCACCGGGTCGCTCGACACCAGCAGCAGCGCCTCGAGGGCGCCTTTGAGGCTGTTTGCCTCCAGCGTGGAAAGGGTTGACATGGTTGCGGCTCCTATTCGGTGAGCTCGGGGCCCTCGCCGGGCACGTATGCCTCGGCTCCCTCGACGCGGTTGATGCAGATGGTTCCGAAGATCTTGTCCTGGCTCAGGGTGAGCGAGCCACGTTTGGCGAGCTCCAGCATGGCCAGGAAGGTGACGACGAGCTGCTCGGTGGTGGCGTCGCCGTCCAGTAGCTCGCGGAAGGTGCAGGTTTGGTGCGCCATGGTAAAGCGGTCGACTGAGGCTACGGTCAGGTCGAGCGGCACGCGATGCGGCGCCACGTGCTCGGCCTCCAGCAGGAAGGTCTGGCGCTTGCCGTCCAGGTCGGCGCAGATGACGGCGAGGCCGCGCAGGGTAATGCCGGCCAGGTAGTCGGGCATAAGGCCTAAAAACTCGGGGTCGGGGCCGGCTACGCGCGGATGCATGCGGCTTTCGGCCTGCATGCGGGCACCGAGGGCCGCAGCCGCGCCTTTAAACTGCTTGTAGGCAATCAGGCGCTGGATCAGGACCTCGCGCAGGGCGTCGCCGTCGAGCGCGCTGAGCTCTTCGAGGTCTTCGTCAAACTCGTCATCGTCGTCATCGACTTTGCGCGGGGCCTCCTGCGGCACCAGAGAGGCAGCCTTGATGTCCAAAAGGGTTGCCGCGACCAGCAAAAAGTCGCTTGCTACGTCCAGGTCCAGCGCCTCGATGCGCTCGGCCTCGGCAAGGTACTGCTCGGCCACCTCGCTGATGGAGATGGCGCCGATATCTACTTTTTGGCGGGTTACCAGCTGCAGCAGCAGGTCGAACGGTCCGCTGTAGACCTGCGTCGACACGCGATACGACATCTTCGACCTCCTTTGACGGCGCCTTCGCGGCGCGGTTTGGGTGCATGCTACGACCGTTTTGCACGGTCAACCAGTAAGTTTACCTTAGATGCCGGCGATTGCGAAGTTGAGCAGCTGCTCAGCAAGCGGATACACGGTAACGTCGAAATAGCGGCCGATTACATCGATGCCGGTCCACATAGGCAGCAGGTATAGCACCAGGATGAGGATGGGCATAGCGTATTGTTGCAGACGGTAATAGTTGTTGAGCGCCTTGCCCTTGAGGAAGGGCACGATGATCGATGAGCCATCGAGCGGCGGGATCGGGATGAGGTTGAAGAACGCGAGTGACAGGTTGACCACGATAAAGGTGGCGCCGAAGTTCATGATTTGGGAGGCCACGGCAAAGGACATGCTGGCGTAGAGGTTGCCGTACGCTGTCTGCATGAGGGCTGCTGCGAGACACGCGAGTGCGATGTTCGACGCGGGACCGGCCGTGCTCACCAGAACCTCGTCGCGCTTGGGGTGCTTAAGGTTGTTGAGGTAGACGGGCACGGGCTTGGCAAAGGCGAACACCGGGCCGCCGGCCGCGAGCATCAGCAGCGGCAGGAGAATGGTACCGAACGGGTCGATATGGTTGAGCGGGTTGAGCGAGACGCGCCCGCGCGAACGGGCCGTCTTGTCGCCGAGCGCCCAGGCCGCGGCGGCGTGCGCGCTCTCGTGGATGACGATGCCCACGACTACCGCGACAGCACTGGCGAGCAGGTTCATGATGTAGCTGCTGGACATGGCGCTCCCCTAGCGGACGCGACGCGAGGCGCGCGTGAGCAGGTAGTCGGCCACAAACAGGATTATCGCGACGATGGCGTAATCCAGGCGGAACACACCACCAAAGGGCGATGTGATGACGCCATAGCCGGCGATGGCGCTCGGCAGCGCGCGAGAAAGCTCAACGACAAAGCCCACGATCTGCAGCTTGGCGGTGAGGCCGCTAAAACACAGCAGCACGGTCATCGCGCTCATAAAGATGCCGCAGATGCGACAGGCGATGGCGATGATGCTCATCGCCACGGCAGCGGCCTTACGAGAGTTCACGCGCGGTCTCCTCTTCGATCTGGGTGGAAAGCTCCAGCCATTCGTCCTCGAGCTTGGGCAGCTCTTGCTTAAGGCCGTTATATTCCCCCAGCGCGGCGTTGAACTTATCCTGATCGGCATAAAGCTCTTCGCTGGCCATCAATTCCATAAGCTCGTCATAGCGAGCACGCTTTTTGTCCAGCTCTGCCTCGATCTTCTTGAGCTGGTTGCGTACGCCCTTGAGCTTTTTGTTGAGCGCGGCGCGGGCCTGGGCTTCGGCGCGCTTTTGCTCCTTGGTCTTTTTGCCCTCGGCCGGCTTGGAAGTGGCTGCGGGCGCATCGGGCTGGGTCGCAGTGACCTTGGCGGACTTGGTCGCGGCCGGTGTGCTCTCCCCTGCTGCCTCGGCGGCTGCACGGGCTGCAAGGTCCTCGCGCTTGTAGAGATAGTAGTCGTAGTCGCCGTCGTAGACCGTGACCTTGCCGTCGCGGATGTCGATCACGCGGTTGGCCACGGCGCGCACCAGGTGCTCGTCGTGGCTGATCAGTACGATGGTGCCGGGGAAGTTTTGCAGGGCGTTCTCGAGCATGTCCACCGAGTCGATGTCCAGGTGGTTGGTGGGCTCGTCCAGGCACAGGAGCGCCTCGGGGGCCACGAGCATTTTGGCGAGCGCCAGGCGCGCCTTTTCGCCGCCGGAGAGGACGCGGACCTGCTTCTCGATGGAGTCGTTGTCGCTAAACAGGAAGGCACCCAGCAGGCTTCGCTGCTGCGGCACGGTCCACTTGGGCGTAACGGTGTCGATCTCTTGCAGGACGGTATTGGACTCGGTCATGCCCTCGAGCGCGTGCTGGGCGTAGTAGGCGACGCCGACGTTGGTGCCCAGGTCGCGGGTGCCGGTGGTGGGCGGCTCCAGGCCGGCGAGGATCTTCATGAGGGTGGACTTGCCGGCGCCGTTGGGGCCGACGAGCGCCACGTGCTCGCCGCGGTAGAGCTTGAGGTCGATGTCGCTGTAGATGTGCTTGTCGCCGTAGGACTTGGACACGCCCTCCAGGCCCACGACCATGTCGCCGGAGCGCGGCGGGTCGGGGAACTTAAAGTCGATGTGCTTGTGGCCCTCGGGCAGGATGACGAGCTCCTTTTTAATCTGCTCGATCTTGCGGATGCGTTCCTGCGCCTGGGCAGCCTTGGTGGGCTTGTAGCGGAACTTGTCGACGAAGACCTGCATGTGGGCGATGTCGCGCTCCTGGGCAGCGCGCTTGGCGCGCATCTGCTCCAGGTTGTCCTCGCGCTGCTTGAGGTAGCTGCTGTAGTTGCCGGTGTAGGTGGTCACGCGACGGTTTTCGAGCGCTGCCACGTGGTCGACGCAGGCGTCCATGAAGGCGCGGTCGTGGCTGACGATGAGGACGGCACCGTCGTAGTTGGCGATAAATCCGCGCAGCCACTGGACGCTCTCGAGGTCCAGGTGGTTGGTGGGCTCGTCGAGCAGCAGCAGGTCGGGGTGGCGCAGGAAGAGCTTAGCAAGCGCGATGCGCATCTGCCAGCCGCCCGAGAACTCGGAGCACGGGCGCTCAAAGTCGGTGACCTTAAAGCCCAGGCCGGACAGGATTTTGCGGGCGTTGCTCTCGAGCTCGTAGCCGCCCAGGTGCTCAAAGCGGTCCTGGACCTGGCCGTACTCGTTGAGGAGTGCATCGACGTCCTTCCCCTGTTCGGAGAGTTCGGTGATCTGAGCCTGCAGCTCGTTGGCGCGCTCACCCATGCGGCGAATTTCCTTGGCGGCGGCCATGACCTCTGCGAGGATGGTGGTGTCCTTGTGCTCCAGGTTGGTTTCTTGCTCTAGATAGCCTACCTGGCAGTCCTTGGCGTACTGGACCTGGCCGGAGTCGGGGCTGTCGATGCCCATGATGATCTTGAGCATGGTGGTTTTGCCGGCGCCGTTGGGTCCCACGAGCGCGAAGCGCTCGCCGGGGTTGATCTGGAAGGACGCGCCGCTAAAGAGGACGCTTGCGCCGAAGCTTTTTTCGATCTTGTCGACCAGGAGGATCATGGTGCCGCCTTTGACCTTGTGTGCCTATATGAAAAAAGGCCCCAACTTGCGTTGGAGCCTCATTCAATGCTCGGGTGGAGACGAGGGGGATCGAACCCCTGACCTCTTGACTGCCAGTCAAGCGCTCT
>CAKWZF010000065.1:0-9777 GCA_934865005.1 uncultured bacterium
ACGTGTTTGAATTGTAGGCTAATGGCCACGTGCACTTGCTAGCGCTCGCGAGCAACGATGAGCTGGTCCATCTCTTCGACATGCACGCCAACGGAGCCCTTGATACTCGAGAACTCAACGGAGTTGCACACCAAGATGGGAACCGTCACATCGTAGCCCTCGGCAGCAATTGCCTCGCGATCGAACTCAATGAGTACATCGCCCTTATGGACGATGTCACCCACTTGCGCATGTACGGTAAAGTGCTTGCCCTCGAGCTGAACAGTGTCCAAACCAACGTGGATGAGCACGTCCAAGCCATCGACCGTGTTAAGCGCAACAGCGTGTCCCGTGGGAAAAATGGCCTCGACCTTGGCATCAGCCGGTGCAATCACACGCCCTGGCCCAAAAGGCCGGTGGCAAACGTCTGATCGTTTACCTCGGAGAGCGGAATGACGTCGCCCGAGATGGGAGCATCCAACGTAAGGACTCGACCACGCATACCAAAAGACCTTAGGACTTTAGTGAACATGCTCCCCCTCGGACATACCGATCAATCAAAAATAACCTTAACAGTTTACCACTTGGCACCCGTTTTTGACCATTAGGGAAGTTCGCGCTTGACAACCTCGACGATGTCGTCGACAACGCGCTGGGTCAGCTCGTGCGTCTCGGCCTCGGCCATCACGCGGACCAGCGGCTCGGTACCGCTCGGGCGCACCAGAATGCGGCCGCGGCCGTCAAGCTCCTTCTCGGCAGCAGCGACGGCATCCCAGATGGGCTGGCAATCGTCCAGACCAGCCTTGTTGTCGGAATGCACGTTGACGAGTACCTGCGGGTACTTCTTCATGATGCCGGCAAGATCGGTGAGGGTACGACCGGTGCGCTTGAGCACGGCCAGCAGCTGCAGAGCCGTCACCAGGCCGTCACCGGTGGTGTTGTGCTCCAGGAAGATGATGTGGCCGGACTGTTCGCCGCCGATGACGGCGCCGTCCGCGAGCATGCGCTCCAGAACGTAGCGGTCGCCCACGGCGGTCTGAACCATCTCGAAGCCCTGCTCCTTCATAGCGATGGAGAAGCCCAGGTTGCACATGACGGTCGAAACGATCTCGGAGTTGGCGAGCTTGCCGCGAGCGGCGAGGTCAGAACCGCAGATAGCCAGGATGTAGTCACCGTCGATCTCATTACCCTCGCTGTCCACGAACAGTACGCGGTCGGCGTCGCCGTCGTGGGCCAGACCGATGTCAGCATGGGTGCGCAGCACGA
Organism: uncultured bacterium; assembly: GCA_934865005.1. Taxonomy (GTDB): domain Bacteria; phylum Actinomycetota; class Coriobacteriia; order Coriobacteriales; family Coriobacteriaceae; genus Collinsella. The sequence goes on from CAKWZF010000065.1 coordinate 1,246, forward strand.
GCTCGCGGAGGGGCTCGAGGTGCGTAGAGCCGCACTCAACGTTAATGTCGGTGCCGCAGTAATCGGTGTTGATGGCATGGACCGTGGCACCCAGGCGCTGCAGCGCGGCGGGCGTAGTCTGGCAGGAAGCACCGTGACCGCAGTCGACGGCAACGACCAGGCCATCGAGCCTCAGGCCATCGAGCGTATCGATGGCATGATCGACATATGCCTTGCGGGCGTCCTTCATCTTGATAATGTGGCCCACGCCGGCACCGGTCGGCAGCGTGTCGGCAGCCATGGCTTCCTCGGACATGACCCAGGCGCTGATCTCTTCCTCGACAGCATCGGGAAGCTTCATACCCTTGCGGCTAAAGAACTTGATGCCGTTGAACTCCGGCGGATTGTGCGAAGCGGAGATGACAATACCGCCATCGAGCTCGTTTTGGACGGTGAGCAGCGCCACGGCGGGCGTGGGGATAACGCCGCAGCAATGCGGACGGCCGCCCTCGGCCATAATGCCGGCAGTCAGAGCGCTCTCGAGCATGGTGCCCGAGAGGCGCGTATCACGGCCGATGCAAATATCCGGACCAAGGAACTTGGTCGCCGCGCGGCCCAGGCGAAACGCGAGGTCGCACGAGAGGTCGGCATTGGCGACGCCACGGACGCCGTCGGTACCGAAGATGTTCTGGGGCATAGGATTGCTCCTTCCCTAGCAGGCAGTATGCAACCGCCCACCCTAGTCGAAAAAGAAAAGCGGGACCCGCCGAGGAATCGGCAGGCCCCGCTTGTACATTGTATCTCGAAAGGAGATAAAACCTTAGCGCTTGGAGAACTGGGGAGCGCGGCGGGCCTTCTTGAGGCCGTACTTCTTGCGCTCGACCACGCGAGCATCGCGCGTAAGGAAACCGGCCTTCTTGAGGTCAGCACGGTAGTCGCCAGCGTTCAGAAGAGCGCGAGCGATGCCCAGGCGCAGAGCGCCGGACTGACCGGAGATGCCGCCGCCATCGCACAGAGCGATAACGTCGAACTGACCGGCGGTGTCGGTCACCTTGAAGGGAGCAAGGGCGTTCTCAACGAGCTGATGACGGCCGAAATACTGCTCGGCGTCACGCTTGTTGATGGTCACCTTGCCGGTGCCGGGGACGAGACGGACGCGGGCGACGGCGTTCTTACGACGGCCGGTACCCTGGTAGACAACGGTGTTCTCAGCCATCTTTAAGCCTCCAGCTCAATCTTCGTGGGGTTCTGGGCAGCATGCGGATGCTCGGCACCAGCGTAGACCTTAAGCTTGGTCATCTGGGCACGGCCGAGGGTGGTCTTGGGCAGCATACCGCGAACGGCGCGCTCGATGACCTTCTCCGGGTGCTTCTCCATAGCCTGGCGGAAGCTCTCAGCCTTGAGGCCGCCGTTGTAGCCGCTGTGGCGATAATAGGTCTTCGTGTCGGCCTTGTTACCGGTAAGCTGGACCTTATCGGCGTTGATGACGACAACGAAGTCGCCGCAGTCGCTGTTGGGCGTGAACTGAGGCTTGTTCTTACCGCGCAGGATCATTGCGATCTGGGTGGCAAGACGGCCCAGGACAGCACCATCGGCGTCGACGAGAACCCAGTTGCGCTGGACCTCGCCCTGCTTGGCGTAGTGAGTCGATTTCGAAATCACTTAGACTCCTCCATGTACAGTACGTGTTGTTACAGAGATTCACGGGGCTCTGCAAGTAACCCGTCCATATTACCCCGCTCGCCGTACGAGTCAACAGGTATTTTGGCTCCGACCAGAGTTTCTGCACATGTCATCCACGAGCCGTGATTTTCCAGCTCTTTAGCTGTTGTCATTTTTTGAGGGTTCGCCGTCGCTAGCGCTCAACGAACTCTTGGATTTCCGCGAGCAGGCGCTTTGCCTCCTGACGGCCCTGAATATACAGGTCCAAAAGCTTTGCCGAATCGTGCTCAACGTGGCCGACCTCGACCGGCTTTTGCGGAGCGACGACCAGCGCACGGCCCTCGCGCTCATACTTCCACAGGTGCATGCGTTGTATGTTGTAGCGGTCATGGCGCGTCTCGATTCCCTCGAGCAGATAGGGGTAGTCGGCATAGCGGGCGCGCGCGGCAGGCATAAACTCGTAGGGCTTTTTCTCGTACGAGCGGTCCTGCGTGACGATGACAACTGCACGGTCGAAGCCCGCCTCCTCCAGCACGTGCTCGATGGGGACCGAATCGGCAACGCCACCGTCAACGTATTTGTGCCCGTCAATCTCGACCGGCGGCGTCACCAGCGGCAGCGACGTCGATGCGCGCACGGCATCGAGGTCAAGCACGGCGCTTTTGACCGGGAGGTACGTGGCCGTTCCAAAGAGCATGTCCGTCGCGACGGCGTACATCTCGATGGGGCTCGCGTCGAACGTCTCGTTGTCAAAGGGATCCAGGCGGTCCTGAACATCGTTGAAAATAAAGTCGTAACCCACAATAGAGCCTGTGGACGCAAACGACGCAGCGCCCATGAAGCGGCTGTCGTTGCAGAAAGCCAGGTTGATGCGGTTGGCACGGCCGATCTGGTGCGACTTGTAGTTCACGCCGTTGAGGGCGCCGGCCGATACACCGTAGACAGCCGGAATCTCAACGCCAGCCTCCATGAGAACGTCGAGCACGCCCGCGGTAAACTGCCCGCGGAAGCTGCCGCCCTCCAGGACGAGCGCGACCTTGCCAGCGTTCTTTGCCTTATCTTCTGCAGTCATATTGACCTCCTGCGATTGCGTTTTGGCTTTCTTCTACCCAGTTTTGAGATGGCGAGCGCGCAGGTTTTGGAGTTGAGGGGGGCGGAGCGGTCGGCGGGAAAGCGTGTCCCGTTCTCAGAGCAAATTCCGGGTCGTATTTTCCGCTGAGCCCGCCATCAGGAAAATGAATCCCATTCCGAGCTTAGATTCCGGGACGCGCTTTCCGCTTGAGCTGCCATTGGGAAAGCATGTCCCACTCTACGGCTCGATTCCGGGTCGCAGTTTCCGCTTGAGGCGCCGTCCGGAAACTACGTCCCAGTCTGAGTGCGGATTCCGGGACGCGCTTTCCGCCTGGGCTGCCATTGGGAAAGCGCGTCCCGGTCTGCGTCACTGAGGCGTTTTCTTTACGCCCGCGCCCTGCATAGAGTTCGATTCTCCGCGGTACGGGGGTGACGTCGGCGCGGGGCATTGCCGGCTGTCATCTGATCGCCATCGCATCTATATAGGGTCGAGGCTTTGCGCAGAGAATCCGCGTATTTGCTTCGCAAATCCGCACCGGCTTCGGCCGCCCGCCGGCGTCCTCGCCCGCGGGCTAAAAACGCTTACGCGTTTTCTTTACGCCCGCGCCCTGCATAGAGTTCGATTCTCCGCGGTATCTGTAAGTAATAAAAAAGCAGGTAGAGACACTTCTCTACCTGCTTGTAACTATTGGTGGAGGCGCGGAGAATCGAACTCCGGTCCACGAAAGCCCCCTGATTGGCATCTCCAAGCTCAGTCGCTGGTTTAGTCTCGGACGCTTTGCGCGCAGCGACACGCTCGCAACGTCCTAACCGGTTCGGTCTTAGCCTGCGTCATACCGATTACGTGCGCAGGAGCATTCCCCTAATATGACGTCGCACCGGTGGCGGGGAAATCACCGGGTTGACGCGCCGCTATAAATTAAGCAGCGAGAGCCATAGGCTCAAAAGAAGAGTTGTTGTCAATTCAATTTGACGGTACCCCTGTTTAACGAGGCGAGGAGACCTCGGCTTGCTTCCTCTCTCAGAGCTATCGTGTCGAAACCAGTCGCCCCCGAATGTCGGGAAGTCTGGATGGCATTGGGCACGAGCACCCAACACCCGTCGACTTTTCAAGGAACATGCAGGGCGAGCCCCGCTTGTGATGAGTTATCTTACCACGTTCTGAAAGCAGGCAGCTGTTCTATGCACGAGCTGTGAAGACCCCAATGTGCGCCGCACTTCGCACTTTTGCTACCGATCGCGTCACGTATATTTTCGCCAAGCAAAATTGACCCGTCGAAAGGACCGTTATGGATACCAAGCAGCAACTCGTCGATGCCCTCGCAGGCCTGGGCTCAACCATTACCGAAGCTATGGATGTCATCGAAGGCTTTGTCCCCTGCGGACACCCAGCCCTCACGGTTTCGAACGCCCTTGTTGCGCTGGACGCTGACGATGATGCAGCTCTCGCCCAGCAGCTTGAGACCGTCGAGGGCTTTATCGACCACGTGAGTGAGAACCGCGGCGTGGCCGCCTACCACGGCATCGAGGTCGAGCTCGCGGGTCCCAAAGCCGATCTGTTCGCAGCAATCCGCGAGGTAGGCGCCCTTATGCAGACCGCAGGCGTCAAGAACACCCAGGTCAATGAGTGGGTCTACCGCAGTCTGGCAGCACTCGACAGCTCCGACGAAAAGGCCGCCGAAAAGCTCGCAGAAAGTCCCGCCATCAAGGCCGAGCTTTTGTAAATAGCAGACGCGGGCCCCTTGGCGCATCGTCGTCCAAGAGGCCCGCAAACAGTTCGCGTCAACCGATGGCCGCGCCGCCGCGTTCGGCCAAGGCCAGAATCGGCATCATTTGACGAGGTGTCTTTGCTGCAAGATCGGCATGTTCGAGCAGCTTGCGATCGTTAGTTACCAAATAATCGACCTGTACGCGCTTGCATGCGGCGAGTACAAAGTTGTCCTCGTAATCGCGATGGAGCGTCAGATATTTGTCGGCTAGCCACAGATCGGATGCATCAGCGCCCACGGCTGTGGCGTTTTCGGTCATGTTCCGAACAAATGCCAGTGCCGCATCGCCAATCGCGCGGGCAGAAGCCTCGTCGAGCGCTCCCCCGCTGGCAAGAACGCTACGCTTCAGCTCGTGTTGGACAACGTACAGCACGTCCTTGACAATATGCACCGGGAAGAACAGCAACGCCCCCGTCTCTGTCGCCTGCCCAATAAACGCACGCGCGGCAAGCGACTCGGCATGGTCGACGCAAAACGAATCAACCCATACGTTGGCATCCACCATTATTTTGAGGGGAGCCCCGCTCACAGGATCATCCCCTTTTGGCGATAGCGCTTGTCCATGGCTTCGGAATAGATTGTGTCCCAATCGCGATCGTCGGATACAGGCGACGCAGCGATGCCCATATCTGCATAAAGCCGGTCTGCCGCTGCCCACGACGCGGCGAACGGAGTATCGCGCGCGACGGCCTGCTGCCGGTCGTCGACGGCCGCAAGCACTTCCTCGCACTGCCTGCCACCCTGCGCGACCTTGGCCACCACCTTTTTGATGAGCTCGGGCAGCGACCCGCCCGAAAGCCGCAGCGCCTCCTCGGCACGGTTCTTGACCTGGCGATCCACGCGAACGTTCACCTGCGCCATGCCGCTAACAGCACCCACGCCGAACCCCTCTCTTCAATTGCTAACCTTGCTAGCAACAATATATAAAGAAGCTAGCAAATGGTCAAATGCAAAAGGCCTGCGCCCGGACGACACCGATGCCGTCTGGGCGCAGGCCAGATAACGTGCGCGAACACGTCTGCTAGCGCAGGTACGCCTTTGCGTTGCCCAGGCTGTAGGCGATCGTTGAGCCGTTGTGCAGCAGTGACGACGTCTGCGGAGTGATCATGCCGGTAATACCCAATGCCAACAGCGCCGAGTTGGTGAGCATCACCTTGGAATACGAACTCGACAGACGGTCGATAAGCCCCTGACTCATGCGGCGCAGGCGCACGATTGCGGCTAGATCCGTATCGGTCAGGATGATATCGGCGACCTCCTTGGCGATGTCGCTTCCACCGCCCATGGCCAGACCCACATCGGCCAGACCCAGCGCCGGTGAGTCGTTGACGCCGTCGCCCACCATGGCAACGTGGCGCCCCTCGCCCTTAATGCGCTCCACATACGCGTACTTGTCCTCGGGCAGCAGCTCGGCCTTAAACTCGTCGACACCTGCCTCGCGAGCAATGCGCTGGGCCGTGCGCTCCGAGTCGCCCGTGAGCATGACCACGTGCTTAACGCCCAACGCGTGCAAGTCGGCGATGGCCTCGCGGACCCCGGGCTTAAGCGGGTCCTCGATACCGAGCACGCCCACAACGGTGCCGTCGACCGCCAGATACAGCGGCGACAGGCCCTGCATCTGGGACTCGATGCGCTCCTTTATGTCGGACTCGAGCTGCGCGCCCTCATCCTCAAACACAAAGTGTGCCGAGCCGATAATCGCGCGACGTCCTTCGATGGACGAAGCGATGCCGTGTGCCACGATGTACTCGACGGCAGCATGGCGCTCGCGGTGCTCGAGCCCGCGCTCGCGGGCGGCGTTGACCACGGCACGCGCCACCGGATGCGGGAAATGCTCCTCCAAGCAAGCGGAAAGGCGCAGGACCTCATCCTCGCTCCAGCCGTCGGTCGTGAGCACGCAAGCTAGGCGCGGCTGGGCCTCGGTCAGCGTACCGGTCTTATCAAACACAATGGTGTCGGCCTTGGCAAACGACTCAAAGTACTTGGCGCCCTTGACCATGACGCCCATCTTGGCAGCATCGCTCATGGCAGTCATGACGGCGACGGAACCCGTGAGCTTGAGTGCGCACGAGTAGTCGACCATCAGCGCCGCCGAGGTCTTGATGAGGCTGCGGGTGGTAAGCGCAACCAGACCCGCGAGCAGGAAGTTCCACGGGACGATCTTGTTGGCAAGGTCCTCCATATGCGATTGGCCCTCGGACTTGAGTGAGTCGGCGGTCTGCACGAGCGAGACGATCGAGCGCAGCTTGGTCTGCGCCGTGTTGGCGCGCACGCGCACCAAGATGCTGCCGTCTTCCACGACAGTTCCGGCGAACACGTCGTCGCCTGCGCTGCGCTCGACGGCAAGCGGCTCGCCGGTCAGGGTCGCCTGGTTGACCATGGCGCTCCCCTGTTCGACCACACCGTCAATGCAGATGGACATGCCGGTGCGTACGGCGACCAGATCGCCGGGCTCGAGCTCGGTCGCAGCAACGCTCACCTCGGTGTCGCCGACGACCTTTTGCGCCTTGTCGGGCACATCGAGCAGCGAGTTGATGAGCTCGTTTTCGCTCATGGCGCGGGTGTAGTCCTCGAGCAGCTCGCCCACGTTGAGCAGGAACATCGTCTGGCCCGCAGTGTCGACATCACGCTTGACGAACGAAATGCCGATGGCCGAAGCGTCGAGCACAGGAACGGTCAGGCGCGGCTGTGCCAGCTCATGAAGGGCAGCGCGCAAAAATGCCATGTAACCGGCCACGACAAACACCGCACGCAGAGGCGTCGGCAAGAACCAGCGACGTGCGTAATGGGCGCCGACGAGTGTCGCCAGGTCCATAACGAGTTTGTGCTTGCGCGGCTCGAGTTGCATCACATAGCCCGACTTGGCATCGGCGATAGCTTGAGCATCGAGTGCGCCCAGGGCGTCGAGCACGCTCGCACGACGCGGCTCGTCGTACTCCAGCGCCATCTGGCCAATGCGGCCATACACGCGCACTTTGTGCACGCCGTCGATGTCGCCGCCAAGCTTAAGAAGTGCGTCGAGATCGCTCTCTGGCACAGGACCCGCCAATTGAAGACGGGTCCTGCCAGGGATCTCGCTAATAATCGAGAATCTCATAATTTGTGCCTGAGAGCGTTACTCGGCTGCCTCGTCAGCAGCGGCCTCGCTCTGGGTGATGTAAGCAGCCTCGGCAACCATGTCGTCGACATTAGCCTTGGCCTGCTCGACCATGTCCTGGTAGCCGTTCTTGATGCGCATGCCGCACGCGATACCCTGCACGCAGGCATTCTTTACCGGAGCGCTGGTAAGCAGCTTGATGCCGGCCGTGCCAAGCAGAAAACCGCCACCGACAAGCAGGGTGTTAAAAGTCGACTTCTTCATGTTGCTTCTCCCTTTTGCCGCACAAGCGCGGCATGGTGCCTTAGCACCCGAGTTCATTAGTTTGCTCGAGCACGCTTTGAGACTAGTTTAGTCGAACTATTATGGTCAACCAAAGTTAACCTTTGGAAATCTTGGTCCCCTTTCCTACAGCTGCCAGTCCGCCGCCTCCTTTTGCAGCGCAACCATGCGGGCGAATTCTCCACCTGCCGCCTTGAGCTGCGCCGGAGCGCCCTGCTCGGCAACCACACCATCCTTGAGCACAACGATTTTGTCGGCATTTTCCACCGTACGCATACGGTGGGCAATAACGATAACCGTCTTACCTGCAAGCAGACGGGAGAGCGCCTGCTGTACCATGGTCTCGTTCTCCACGTCCAAGCTCGCCGTCGCCTCGTCCAGCAGCACGATGGGCGCGTCTTTGAGCAGCGCGCGGGCGATAGAGATGCGCTGGCGCTCGCCGCCGGACAGCTTGGAGCCGTTCTCGCCGATCACGGTGTCGTAGCCCTGCGGCATGCGGTTCACGAACTCGTCGCAGCTGGCGGCACGCGCGGCCACAAGCACTTCCTCATCTGTGGCATCACGACGCCCGAGGCGGATGTTTCCCATCACTGTGTCGTCGAAGAGCAGCACGTCTTGGAACACAATGGCGTAGTCGCGCAGCAGCACCTCGGGATCAACGCTCGCAACATC
>CAKWZF010000066.1:0-2788 GCA_934865005.1 uncultured bacterium
CCTCGGGCGCAGTCTAGTTACCGATGAGCTCGGACTCATAGATGAAGGTGTCGTCGCCGAGCGCGTCGTAGGCGGCGACCGGGTTGCCATCGGCATCGCGGTACGGCGTGCCCTTAAACACGGCTCCGTCATAGGCCACAAGCTGACGGCCGGTCTCATTCTCGAAGTAGTACACGAAGATGCCCTTGAGGGCCGCACAAAGCGGGATGGCAATAATCATGCCGATGGGCCCCATGAGTGCCGAACCAATAACGAGAGCCGTAAGGCTCATAATGGGATGCACCTGCACTGAGCTCTGCATGACCTTAGGCGAAATCACATTGTCGGTGACGTTTTGCGCGACCATCGTCACGATGAGCGTCCATAACGCCAACATGGGGCTGAACATAAAGCCGAGTACCGTGGCGATTGCCGCGCTCACCCAGGGACCGACGACCGGAACCAAATGCATGATGCCGGTAAAGATAGCCATGAGCGCCGCATACGGATGGCCGATGATCATAAAACCGATAAAGGCGAGGAAACCACCACAGATGGACGTCACGACCATACCGCGCATGTAGCCGCCGACAGAGCGAGAAAGGATGGCGACCATAAAGCGGTACGAGGTCTCCTTCTCCTGACCGATGATGGTGCAAATCTCGTGATGCATGCGAGGGTAGTCGCAGGCCATCCAGTAGGCAAGCACCAGACCAAGGAAGATCACGAACAACTGCGAGGCCGTATTGGTGATGAGCGGGAACACACCGCGGCCAAGCTCGGCAGCAATCTGAGACACATACTTCGATGCCACAGCAACCAGCGACGAAAGATTATCGTCAAGATACTCCTTGAGCGGCGTGTTGTTGAGCGTCTTGGCATGCGAGATCATCTCATTGAGATCGCCACCCGCAACACGAAGCTGCTCGGGCAGGCGGCTCAGTACTTCCATGATCTGACCAAAGAGAATCGGCGACAAGATGCAAACGACACCGACGAGCACGGCAACAACAACAATAAGCGCGACAAGCGAACCGATGCCGCGATTCACGCCATGGTGCTCGAGCCAGTTGGTGATCCGGGACATCACAAAGGCAATGATGGAACCAACGGCGAGAAACTCGATAACCGGGGCCAGGATGCCCATAAGGTTAAAGATGACAGCGGCGATGACAATGCAGCCGACAACAGCCCAAATGCGAAGCGTCAGAATGCGGGTGTCGCGCAGCACGCGATCGGTTTGTTGGGGGTGCTCACTCATGAACGAATCATCACTCCGTCGGGGTCGATCTTGTCCTGAATCTTCTTAAGCGTGCGGCGAAGCAGACGCGAAACCTGCACCTGAGAAATACCCAGCTTCTTGGCGATCTCGATCTGGGTCATGCCCTTCACAAAGCGCAGCTCGATCACCTCGCGCTCGCGCGGCGAGAAATCACGGATGGCTTCCTCGATCACTAGGCGGTCATCGGTAAAGTCGAGCTCGTTGTCGTCGTCGGCGTAACGGTCGAGAATCGAGGGAGCATCGTCGGAATCGGACGCACCAGGAGCCTCGATGGGCACCGAGGTATAGGCCGAAGACGATTCCATAGCCTCGAGGACCTCATCGACAGTCACATCTAGATACTCAGCGATCTCCTCAACCTTGGGCGAACGCTGCAGCTCGTTGGTAAGTTTGTCAGTAGCCTGGTTGACCTTGGCAGAGAGCTCCTGCAGGCGACGCGGAACGCGCACACTCCAGCCCTTGTCGCGGAAATGGCGTTTGATCTCGCCCAGGATAGTGGGTGTTGCAAACGTCGTGAACTCGAGCCCGCGCTCGGGGTCAAAACGGTCGATAGCCTTGAGCAAACCCAGATAGCCGACCTGCATGAGGTCGTCGAGCGGCTCGCCGCGATTCTTAAATTTGTTGGCAAGAAACCTTACCAGGTTCATATGGGACATGACGAGCTGCTCACGGGCGTCCGGATCACCGGTCTCCTTGTAACGACGAAACAGCTCGCGGGTTTTCTCCTTGTCCCAAGCGGTCTTGCCGCTCCGGGAACGTTCGGTCATATTAGATATCCGCCTTGAGGTCGAGGGAAAGCGTCAGGGGCGCCGCAGTCTTTTCGTAGGAATCGCACACGCTCGCGAGGATGAGTTCGGCATATACCGCTGACTGGTCATCCTCATCGACAGTCGCCTGATCGCCAAAGGTAAAGGTCATGCCCACGTGCGATTCGTCGACATCGAATTTGATCGAGATATCGTCGGAATCAACAGCCGTGCAGCCAAAGATGAAGGCTTCCTCGGCAGCCATACGGATGTCCTCGATGCGATCGACAGACATAGAGCACAGGGCACCAACGTTGGCTGCCGTCATGCGCACAAGGCGAGCGAGACGCGGGTCACTGGCAACGGTCAGCGTGATGGGGCAGGTTGCTTCGCTACTCATCGCAGGACTCCTCAGAGGTCTCGGAGGGTGTATAGGTGTAATACTGAGCCGGCTTGGCTACAGACTTCTGGCCATCATCGTCGCCCGCGGCGGCCTCGTCCTCGCCAATCAAGACGCGCTCGGTCGGCTGCTCGGCTTCTTCGGCGGCAGCGGAAAGCTTGCGCTCGGCTTCAGCTGCAGGAGCCTTCACCTTATTGAAGAGCTTCTGCACAGCACCGGCGGCAGAGTCGGTCACGCTCGACACAGCATTGCTGGCCTCGGCCATGCTACCCGTAACCTCGGAAATGTCGCGAACCACGGCTTCGACCTCTACGAGATTGGAGGTACGGGCATCAACTGCCGTCTTGCTCGACTTAAGCAGCGGCTCCATCTGGGCAAGCG
>CAKWZF010000066.1:2798-9578 GCA_934865005.1 uncultured bacterium
CGCCGGCGTAAGCTCATCGACAGCGCCATCGAGCTTTGCCACCACAGGCTGAGCCTCGGCGATGGTGTTGTTGAGGTCGTTCACGGTCTTATCGAGCGAGTCAACAACATTGCGGGTCTTGCGCAGGGTGAGCGCGAGCTCAGCGATGGCCCACACGCCGGCAACGGCGAGCAGCAGCAGGGCGATTTGAATGGGACTCATACAAGCCTCCCGGAAGAATCGAAATACAGACGCTTTTCATGGTACCCCAAAGGGGACCGAACATGCCAAGAGCAGCAACGTGGGACAAAATTATCAGCAGCTACTTCGGTGCATTCCCGCTGCGGTCACGTTCGCTTTGCTCCACACGCCACTCTTCCCAACCGCGGCCGGCAGGCTGCCAGAATGCGCCATGCTCCAGCCCCTCGGGCAAATAGCGCTGGTCAACCCAGCCTTCGGGATAATCATGCGGATACTTATACACACCATATTCGTCACTGCCCGGGCGATGACGATCGCGAAGATAACTCGGTACCTCGCGAAGTCCACTTGAATGGATATCGGCCAGCGCCGCATCGATCGAATCCTCGCACGCGTTGGATTTATTCGCCAGGCAAACATAGAGCGCAGCCTGAGCCAGGTTAATGCGGCATTCGGGATAGCCAATGACTTCGGCAGACTTAAACGCGGCATGTGCCACCAAGAGCGCCTGCGGATCGGCGTTGCCAACGTCCTCAGAAGCATGAATCATAATGCGGCGCGCAATAAACTTGGGATCCTCCCCAGCATCGATCATGCGTGCGAGCCAATAAATCGTGGCATCGGGGTCGCTGCCGCGCATAGACTTAATAAACGCACTGATGATGTCGTAGTGCATGTCGCCGTTTTTGTCATACGAAAAACCACGACGAGGGTTGGCAATCTTAACGTCATCCACGGTGATGGGATAGCGCTCCCCCACCGCCGGCGCTGGCGTTCCCTCGGTATCGGGACGCGTGACGGCAATCTCGCTCGCAAGCTCGAGCGTCGTGAGCGCCGAGCGAGCGTCACCCGCTGCCAGCGTGCAGATGGTCTTGACCGTATCCTCATCGGCCGAGAACTTACCGTTCAAGCCCTGCGGTGCCTCAAGCGCACGTTCAATAAGCGTGGCGATATCCTCATCCTTCAGATGCTCAAGCTCCACCACACGCCCACGCGACAACAGTGCCGAGTTGACCTCGAAGTACGGATTCTCCGTCGTGGCGCCAATCATAATGACGGTACGGTTCTCAACTGCATGTAGCAGGGCATCCTGCTGCGACTTAGAGAAGCGATGAATCTCGTCGATGAACAAGATGGTGCGGCGGTCGTACGTATTCAGGCGCGTCTTGGCCTCGTCAATCACGCGACGCAGATCCTTCACGGTACCCGTCACGGCGCTGACCTCGACAAACTCGCTCTTGGTATGGTTAGCGATAATGTGGGCCAGCGTCGTCTTGCCCGTACCGGCCGGCCCATACAGAATCACACTCGATAGCACGTCATGCTCAATCGCGGCACGTAGCCACGAGCCCTTACCGACGGCCTTTTGCTGACCCACGTACTCGTCGAGCGAATTGGGGCGCATGCGCACCGCAAGCGGCGCATTCTGAAAGGAACGCTCGCGCGTCGAAGCAGAAAAAAGGTCGTCCATAGCCATCCCGTGCATCAATCAAAAACGTTTTTCACTAACAGTATACCGAATATATACGAACTACCGTTCGTTAATATAGGTACGGTGCGGAAACTTTAATCCCGGGAACAACTTGCTCGTGAGCTCGCAGAAATAGCCGTCCGTCATGCTCGCGATGTAATCCACCACCGCTTGATCCTTGTCATCCTGCCAGGCATAGGCGCGATCGTAGTAGGAAAGCTGCTGCTCAATGCGAGAAATATGATGTTTAAAGATGTACGAGGACTCGTCACCTTCGTTTATATCCTGCAGGCAACGGTCGTAGAGCTTTTCGAACGCCTCGCGCAGCTCCGCTTCGGAGTCGCCTTCGATGCCGCCCTTGCTATAGATCTTTACGTAGTTCTCGCGCTTCGCTCGGCGGATTTCCTCAAACAGCTCCTCGCTCATCTCGATGCGCGGCTTGCCATAGCTGTGCTCAACGATATCGATGGAGGCATGCGTAAGGATCCAGCTGTTGTATGCCCCACCCAGGCCATCGTCAAAAGCATCGGGCGACAGCAGGCCCGCCGCAAAGGCGTCTTGGCGATCGCGTCCAACGTAGGCAACTATATCCGAGATGCGGACCACGCAGCCTTCGAGCGTCATGGGACGCAGGTGCTCAATTGCGCTATAACCCGTGGCAATGCAATCCTCAACCGTCTGATCGAACTGGTCAAAGGAGCACATGTCCGAAAGCTCAAACACGCGTTGCTCGTACTCGCCGTTGTGGCACAAGACGCCGTCGAGCGTCTGGAGCGACACGTTGCGGCCGTACAGGGCATCGAGCACGCGGACCGACTGCACGTTATGGAAAAAATAGCGACCCGTATGTTCGTGATAAATATCGTTGAGGAATCGCTCGCCTGCATGGCCAAAGGGAGTGTGGCCCAAGTCGTGGCCCAGGCCAATCGCCTCGATCAGATCGCAGTTAAGCCCCAGGGCGCGACCGATATCGCGTGCGATACGCGAGACAAGCTGCACGTGCAAACCGCGGCGTGACAGGTCGTCGTTGCTGCGAAAACTGAAGACCTGCGTTTTGCCTGCATAGCGGGTATATGCAGGAAGATGAAGTATCTTTTCGGTATCGCGCATAAAGGCCGGACGCATAAGCGTGCCTTTGTCGGCAGCGCGATCAATACGACGAATGGCCTGATCGTCGTTGCAACGATACGGGTTGACGGCACCCGAGGCGCGGTCGGCAGCAATGCGATCGACCAGCTCGGGCGACAGCGCCGAGGGAATACGGTCCATGCGCGCCTTAATGACGGCCGTTTCTTGATTAGTTGCCATGGCATGCTCCTTAAGAAGGATGCGCAATCGGTTACAATGTGCAGCCCACGATCTCGATTATGGCAAAAATCGGCACCAAAAACGGGAGCAATGGCAGGGAGCGCGATTTTGTGATGAGACAGGCGATGGCAAGGACCAGGAGTGCGACGGTAAATGCCACGATGCCGCCCATAGGGTCGAGCGTGCAAAGCGCGAAGAGAGCCTTGACGTCCCCCATGCCAATGCCGGGGGCGTGGCGAACACGACGCCAGAGTGACTCAGTAAGCACAAGGGCAAGGTAGAAGATGACCGCAAGACCGGCGTGGTCAAGCGCCGTGGTAACGCCCTTGTCGAGCCAGACGCCTGCCAACGCCGCCACCGCACACACGCCGGCAAGCTCATTGGGAAAGCGTCGCTCACGGGCATCAATCGCCACGCCGGCAAAGGCGCAAATCCAAAACGGGATATAGACCATCGAGCACCTCCTCGAGCTGCATCGCAAAAGCAAAAACCACCACAAAGGTGCCTGTCCCCTTTGCAGTGGTTTTGGTGGTGGTTATTTGGCGCCCTGCATGACCTCGTCGAGAGTAACGCTGACGGCGTGCTGCGTCGGGACCCAGTCGACCTTCAGGAACAGCGCTGCCACCGTGATGGGGATATAGCTGAACATAAAGATCGGGAAGGTAAACAGGTTAGTCACCAGACGCCACTTTTGCGCGCAGTGAATATGCTTGTACTCAAAGATAGTCGTGAGCAGCGCCAAGATGAAGAACGTCTGATACATCATGGCGAAGGTCATAATGAGCGAAGCGGCGCACGCCTGCATCTCGACTTCGGTAGCCAAGAAGCCGTGCGAAAGACCGCCCACGATCAGGAACGTCGCATTGGCGAGCATGGAGATCAGGGACAGCAGCATACCCGGGGCGATGGTCATAAACATGTCGTAGGCGGCAAAGCGATGGTAGCGGAAGGTTGACTTGACCAGCTGCTTACCGTAGGTAAAGAACACCTGGTAAAAGCCCTTGGTCCACCGCATGCGCTGTTTCCAGGACGCCTTAAACGTCACGGGCTGCTCGTCAAAGAACTCCGCAGGCGCATAACCGATGCGAATGCCGTGAATGGCGCAGAACGTGGTGAACTGAATATCCTCGGTCAGCGTATGGAACTGCCAACCGTGCATGCCCTCGATAACGCTGGCGGAGATGAGGTAGCCCGAACCCGAGACAGTGCAAGAAGTCTTGCAGATATTGCGCGCGTTGTTGAGAAAGCGCGCCACGCGCAGGAACCAAGTAGCATTAGCTGCCGAGATCCACGAGCTGCCAAAATTCTTGGAGTTACGATAGCTCGTGACCACATGGAAGCCCTGGTCAAAGGCATCGTTCATCTTGGACACGTAATCGCGGGATATGACGTTATCAGCATCGAAGATAAAGTAGCCTTCAAACGTGTCGGGATACTCGTTAAGGATGCGGTCGAAACCAAAGTCCATGACCCAGCTCTTACCCTTACGGGCAAGGTCGTTGCGCTCATAGACAATGGCGCCCGCCTCGCGCGCAAGCTGTGCCGTGTTGTCGGTGCAGGCGTCGGCGACCACGAAGACCTCGATAAGCTCGGACGGATAGTCCTGATCCTTGATGGAGCGAACGAGGTTGGCGATCACAGCCTCCTCATTATGCGCCGCGATAAAGAAGGCATAACGATGGAGTTTTTTGGCCTTGGGAGGCGCGACCTCGCCACGAAGAGCGCCAATGACAAAGAAGACCACCTGGTACAGAAAGCAGACCGTGAGCAGCGTGACGACAATCTGGTTGAAGACCACGATGGGTGTGTTAGTTTGTAAAAAGGCGAGCATGCAGGCTCCCAAAAACGCGTTACGTAAACAACCGTATATCTTACCGCAGGCTTACCGAGTTCAAGAAACCACCTAATACTGGCTAGGCTTCGAGAAGACCGAGCTGCGGAACGATTTCATCTCCAGCGGCCGTGCGACCGAGCGAGCGCGAAGCCAGATCGTCGAGAACCGCAGCGAGATCCCACGGCAACTCGTCGCGGCACTCAATGCGCTCCCCCGTCACAGGATGGTCGAACGCCACGCGCCAAGAATGCAGGAACTGCCTGGTCAGGCCCTGATCGGCGCGTGCATCGCACTTGCCGTAGAGTGGATCGCCCACGCAGGCGTGGTTGATATGGCGCATATGCACGCGAATCTGATGTGTGCGGCCCGTAAACAGGTGGCACTCGACGAGCGTATAGCCGTCGTCAAAACGCATGGAATCGAAGCGCTCGAGGACCTTAAAGGTCGTAATGGCCTGGCGCGCGAAAGGATCGTCAGAAACCGCCATCTTGACACGGTCGCGCGTCGATCGGGCAATACCGGTGTTAATGGTTCCCTCGTCCATGGCGATGTGCCCGTGGACAAGCGTGATATAGCGGCGGTCGAGTGTGCGCGTACGGATAAGATTTTGGAGCGCGCGCTGGGTGTCGTCGTCCTTTGCCGCAAGCATGAGACCCGAGGTATCGCGATCCAAACGATGCACGATACCGGGGCGATCCTCGCCCTGCACGGTGCCCAGATGGTCGATACCGCAGTGATAGACCAGGGCATTCGCGAGCGTACCGCTCTCATGACCATGCGCAGGATGGCACACCAGGCCACGCTGCTTGGAGAGCACAATGAGATAGTCGTCCTCATAGCGAATGTCGAGCGGGATGGCCTCGGGAATCACATCGGTGGGATCGTGCGGCTCAGGCAAATCGACCGAAATACGGTCGCCGGCTCGCACGGCGTACTTTTTAGACAGACAGGTCTCGCCATTGACACATACGGCACCGCCCTCAATCAGATGCGCGCAGGCAGAGCGCGTAGGGCAGCCGTCATTGGAGCCCAGATAGGCGTCAAGACGCTGACCAGCGCAATCGTCGGCAACGAGAATATGGATGTCGGCCATTAACGCTCATTCCTTTCGCGAATCTTGCGGGCACGCTCCCCACGCTGCTTGGCTTTGCGCTTGGCGCGGGCCTCATCACGGGCATTGAGCTCGGCAGTCGCATCGACTTCGCGGGCCGCAGGGCTCAAGAACATGTAGCCGATGAGGGCAAGCACGACGCCTACGGTGATGCCGATATCGGCCACGTTAAAGACGGGAAAGTCGATGAAGGTGGTGGCAATAAAATCGGTCACAAAGCCAAAAGTCAGACGGTCGATTGCGTTGCCAATGGCGCCGCCCGCAACCATCGCCATGCCCACGACCTCAAGATGGGCGAGCTGGGATGCACGGAGCAAGTACACGGCAATGGCGACAATGACCGCAAGCGCCAACACAGCGAAAGCGACGCCATGACCCTCGCCCATGCTAAAGGCGGCTCCGATATTGCGGACAAACACAAAATCGACCACACCGGGGATAACAGTCACATGCAAAGCGTCGCCCACGGCACGAACCGCAAGCTTGGTCAGCTGGTCAACAAGCAGCACGGCCAACGCCACGCCACCAGCAACACCCAACCGCCAACGCAAAGGCGGCGTCATATCCGCAGAACGACCCAAAGAAATCCCCTACCCTCAGATAATCAAATTACATTTAACGCAATTAATCATCTTATAGTGACAAACGCCAAACGCGCAGCATATTCTCCAACGCTAGCGAAATAACCAGCACAAAACAAAAGCGACATCCCGAATAACGGAATGTCGCTTAATAGCTTTCGACTAAGAACGCAAGTCGAAAGAAAGCCTTTAGCTCCAGCAATGGAAACGCCGCGTTTTCGTCACCAACAGTGAAAACGTCCCTAAGCGAGCAAGGTGACGTGAAAGAGGAGGGAAGCGTACTTCGGTACGCGAC
>CAKWZF010000067.1:0-4192 GCA_934865005.1 uncultured bacterium
CCTTACGGCGGCTTTCATCTTCATCTATAACCAGTAGTCGATGTCCCGACGGTTAGAGCTGCGACTCCGACGCCTGGTCCTCATCGTCGCGACAAAGGACTACACCCGCACTTCCCAGCAGTGCGGCCGCGACCAACGCACTGACCACGATAGAGGCAGCCCCACAAGACCCCTGCATGCCCGCAACGAGCGCGGCCGTAGGACCAAGGCAGCCAAGCACCAATGCGACGGCGGCAATGGCAATATCTCGAGCGTTCACAAGACCACTTCCTCCACGAGAAAGACCTTATTTCTCATGAACTAGTGTGCCCCGCGCCCATATGCGCGACGTACCGTCACGGTAAGGGCTCTGTTAGCTCAAACGCATACATAGAACGGGCGTCCTTACGTTGCCCTAAAGCTCGGTAAAGACGCCCATCCGCCAAATATCCGTGATGCAGAAAAATTACCAGCCAGTGTAGTAGTCGGTGGTTCCGGCTGCGCAGCCGGAGTCATAGACCTTGCACTCGCCCTTGGAACCGGTAAACGTGGAGCCCTGAGCTTTATCACCCGCGGCCACGACGTAGTAGCCATCGGAATCGCGCCAAAAGCCCTCGGAATCCTGCGTCCATTCGCCCGTGCGGTGGTGATACAACACGTTGCTGCTGTAATAAGTCTCGCGGCGGCCGTTATAGTTATTGACGCCGCTCGAGCGCGTCAGGCCCGAGCCGTTCGCGTAATACGCAGCAGACGCGTAAGACGAGCCGGAGCCGGCGTTGTAATACGAAGCCTGAACGGCCTCAGCGGCCTCGGCTTCGGCTGCGGCAGCCTCGAGCGCCTCGCGCTTGGCATCCTCAAGCGTGGAGCGAAGCTCGTCGAGCTCGGTCGACTTGGCGTCGACCTCCCCCATCGTCAACAGGCTACCCGCACCGTCGATGCAGCTCTGCAGCACAGCGCGCTCGTCATCGGTAACATAGTCGCCATACATATTCATAATAATCTGAGCGCGCATCTCCAGGGAATCGCGCTTTGCCCCCATCGAGGCGTTCCACTCCTGCATAGAGCCATAACCGTCGCCGCGGTAGTCGACGGGCTGCACCAGCGTCGCCTCGGACGGCGTAGATCCAACCGTATCGGATAGTGTTGCCGCGTGGGCATCAGTTGCGCCGGCGCCCGCCAAAAGTGCCACGGTCAGAGCGGCGGAAAGGGCGGCGGCTTTCGGTTTTCGTGAATCGATCCTCATGTAGCTGGAAACCTCCGTAGTGCGTTTTTTGCTGCGTTTGAGCTGCGTGTGATTCGATCGCGCTGCATAGTACCCCGAGCAAATCGCGACCTGCGGTTTTACTCAAAAGGCGCACGTCAATTGCGTAAAACTCACATCCTCTCAACAGGAGTTTTCCACATCTCGATTGCATAAAGCATGCCAAAAACCCTGTAACAGCGCCCTTCCTATGCAAAAAAGGCGCCTGTGCAACCATTGTTCGCACAGGCGCCTTGAGCAGGCATTTTATGCAGTTATACCTATCGAGTCGCAAGGGGTCCTTGCACAAGTCGCCTTACTCGTCCAGCGCGGCGAAGGCCTGCTTCAGATCCCAAATGATGTCCTCGGCGTTCTCGGTACCGATGGAAAGACGAATCGTGGAGGGCGTGATGTTCTGCTCAGCGAGCTCCTCGGCAGAGAGCTGGGAGTGCGTGGTGGTAGCCGGGTGCACGACGAGCGACTTGACGTCGGCCACGTTGGCGAGCAGCGAGAACACCTGCAGATGATCGATGAACTTCCAAGCTGCCTCCTGGCCACCCTTAATCTCAAAGGTAAAGATCGAGGCACCGCCGTTGGGGAAATACTGCTTGTAAAGCTCATGGTCGGGGTGCTCAGGCAGGCTCGGGTGGTTCACCTTGGCGACGTGGCTGTCACCAGCCAGGAACTCAACGACCTTCTTGGTGTTCTCGACATGACGGTCAACGCGCAGCGACAGGGTCTCGGTGCCCTGGAGCAAGACCCAGGCGTTGAACGGGCTGATGCAGGCGCCCTCGTCACGCAGCAGGATAGCGCGGACAAAGGTCGCGAAGGCGGCGGGACCGGCAGCCTCGGCAAACGAAACACCGTGGTAGGAGGGGTTGGGCTCAGCGATCTGGGCGTACTTTCCGCTCGCCTTCCAATCGAAGTTACCGCCGTCGACGATCACACCGCCCAGCGAGGTGCCGTGGCCGCCGATGAACTTGGTTGCGGAGTGGACGACGATGTTGGCACCATGCTCCAGCGGACGGAACAGATACGGGGTGCCGAAGGTGTTGTCGACGACAACCGGCAGACCGTGCTTCTTGGCGATCTCGGAGATGGCGTCGATGTTGGGGATGTCGGAGTTGGGGTTGCCGAGCGTCTCGAGATAGATGACCGTGGTGTTGTCCTTGATGGCACCCTCGACCTCTTCCAGGTTATGGACATCGACAAACGTGGTCTCGACGCCAAACTGGGAGAGCGTATGCTCCAGCAGGTTGTAGGAGCCACCGTAAATTGTCTTCTGAGCCACCACGTGGTCACCGGCCTGGGCAAGAGCCTGCAGGGTATAGGTGATGGCAGCAGCGCCAGAGGCGACGGCAAGACCTGCCACGCCACCCTCGAGTGCGGCGATACGGTCCTCGAAGACGCCCTGGGTGGAGTTGGTCAGACGGCCATAGATGTTACCGGCGTCGGCAAGACCAAAGCGGTCGGCGGCGTGCTGGGAATTGCGGAACACATAGCTCGTGGTCTGGTAGATAGGCACGGCACGGGAGTCGGATGCAGGATCGGCGCTCTCCTGGCCAACGTGCAGCTGCAGGGTATCGAAACCAAAGGTGTGCTCGGGGTTGTTGATGAACTGGCTCATGATGATCTCCTTGATCGAACAAAAGTAAATAAAAAAGAGAAGTAAGTCGCTGTCTCCTGATCACGCCGACGGGCGCAAACAGGAGCCCGTCATTCGTCTTGGTAAGCAATTCATATGCGGGCCTCCTTTCGCATCCCGGTTCCGTGGTTGGCTTAATTACCTACCGCCTTTGTGTGTTTTGAATAGTACGAGCATTGTTTCCCTCGGTCAATCACTTAAAAGCGCTAACATGTTATCTGTTTTATAGATAACAATCGAAAGGACGAGCGCCGATGACCCTCCAACAGCTTCGTTTTCTGATCGCCGTGGCAGAGTCCGGCTCAATCAACGCCGCAGCTCAGCGCCTCTATACTGCTCAGTCCAACATCTCAAACGCCGTCAAAAGCCTGGAGCAGGAACTTCATATCGAAATTTTTACGCGCTCTAGCCGCGGTGTTGCACTCACCAACGACGGCACCGAGCTTTTGGGCTATGCGCGCCAGGTCGTAGAGCAGGCCGACATGCTCGAGGCACGCTACGAGGACGGCGGCACCCCGCAAGCCCGCCTCGCCATTTCCGCCCAGCACTACGCCTTTTCGGTCGAGGCCTTTGTCAACGTGGTCGAGCGCTGCCGCGACAGCAAGTTCGAGTTCATCATGCGCGAGACCACCACATCGCAGATCATTGATGACGTCCGCGCGTTTCGCAGCGACATCGGCATCCTCTATCTGGATGACTTTAACGCCCGCGTTCTGCAGAAGGCTTTTGCCGATGCGCGCGCGAGCTTCCATCCCCTATTCGACGCGACGGTCCACGTCTTCGTTAGCGAGCGCCACCCGCTTGCCCGCCGCCCGCAGCTGTCCCTTGCCGACCTCACACCCTATACGCGCTACAGCTTTGAGCAGGGAACCTCAAACTCCTTCTATTACGCCGAGGAACCTTTTAGCTATATCCCTTGCGACCGCAACATACGAATCTCGGACCGCGGAACACTTACTAACTTACTTATCACGTCAAACGGTTACACCCTGTCGACCGGTGTCCTCTCCAATGAAATGCAATGGGGTATGGCATCGATCCCGTTAGCAGACGCCCCAACGATGCACGTAGGCTATATCATGCACGACGAGCGCAAGCCCTCTCCCCTCTTGCAGCAATACCTCGACGAGCTCAACCGCATCATCCATGCCAACTAACTGTCGGAAGACGGGGTAGAAATCGTAGATTGCTAGCCCCCGGCGGGCATGGCGCTACAATGGTCACTCACACGAAACGTACCCAACGAAAGGAAGCCCGTGAAGGTCATCATCTATACCGACGGCTCGGCCCGATCAAATCCGGGACGCGGCGGCTACGGCGCCGTGCTC
>CAKWZF010000067.1:4202-9556 GCA_934865005.1 uncultured bacterium
CTTTCGCGCGGCTATGCCAAGACCACCAACAACCGCATGGAGCTCATGGCGGTCATCGTGGCGCTCGAGGCACTTAACCGCCCCTGCGACGTCGAAGTCCATTCCGATTCGCAGTACGTCGTCAACGCCTTTAACAAGCACTGGATCGACGGCTGGAAAAAGCGCGGATGGAAAACCGCCAACAAGCAGCCCGTCAAGAACCGCGACCTGTGGGAGCGCCTGCTCACCGCCAAAAGCAAGCACAAGGTTGAGTTCATCTGGGTTAAGGGTCACGCCGGCCACGAGCTCAACGAGCGCTGCGATGAGCTCGCCACCACGGCGGCCGACGGCAGCAACCTCGATATCGACACCGGCTTTAACGAGAGCGACCTGTAACGGCGTTTTCGCACGCTATTTCCTGCCCCCTCGCGCTACACTCATCCTGTAAACCGAACGGCACGAGGGGGATACATGCTGCGTATAGCGACCATCGGCACATCCATGATTACCGACGACTTTATCCAGGTCGTCAACGCCAACGACCAAGCCGCGTTTGTGGGCACGCTCTCGCGCGATGCCGAGCGCGGTACTGCCTTTACCGCCGAGCGCGGTGGCGAGCGAAACTTTACGTCACTCGATGAGCTTGCGGCAGCCGGCGACGTCGACGCCGTCTATATCGGCAGCCCTAACGCACTTCACTACGAGCAGGCCCTTGCCTGCATCGCCGGTGGCAAGCACGTCATCGTCGAAAAGCCCTTCTGCGCCACCGAAGCGCAGGCGCTCGAGGTCTTTCGCGCTGCCGAGGCAGCAGGTGTCGTGGCCCTCGAGGTTATGCGTCCCCTCCACGATCCCGCCTTCCACGCCATCGAGGACGTCCTGGGCGAGATTGCCCCCATCCGCCGCGCCTCATTGCGCTTTGGCAAGTATTCCTCGCGCTACAACGAGATTCTCGCGGGACGTGCCACCAATATCTTCGACTGCAATATGGCATCGGGTTCCCTCATGGACATTGGCGTCTACACCGTCGAGCCCATGGTCGAGATCTTCGGCATGCCCTCCGGTCTCACCAGCATAACCACGCTGCTCGACCCCTCAACGCAAGAGCTCACCCATGGCCCCATCGACGGCTGCGGCTCCATTCTCGCCAGTTATGGCGGAGGGCGTATCTCCGTCGAGCTCGCGCACTCCAAAATTACGAATGACCTGCTGCCCTCGCAGATCGAAGGCGAGCGTGGCACTATCCAGATCGACCATCTGTCCACGCCCCGCAACGTCCGCATCGACTATCGCGGCGACGTCGTACGCGGCTCGGCGACCGAGGCACCGCGCGAACAGGGAGACAACGGCCGCGTGCTCGACCTGCCCAAATCGAGCAACACTATGGAATACGAACTCACAGACTTTATCACCGCCATCGGCGGCATCGATAACGTTAAGGAAGAGATTTGGGAGACCCCGGCGGGACGCCACGAGCTTGGCCACTACCGCGATGTCACACTCGTCTCACTGCGCATCATGGATGCCGTGCGCCAGCAGGCCGGCATAACCTTCCCGGCCGACGCAGGCAAGCAGGCATAGCTATGGGCCTCTTCGATACGTTCTTCTCCAGCGTCACCGGCAGCAGTCGAGAGCCTCAAAAACCATCAAACGTCGAGCTCGAGCTGCGCCGCAGGCTTACTGTGCTCGCAAGCGACGAGGCCACTCAAGACACTCCCCTGCGCTATTTCCTGCGCTGGGCGGGGCAAGTCCAGGGCGTTGGCTTTCGCTTTACCAACACCAACCTCGCGCAGGCACGCGCGCTCACCGGCTGGGTGCGTAACATGGAAGACGGCTCAGTCGAGATGGAGATACAGGGAGCTCCGGCAGACATCCTATCTCATCTCGAGGCACTTCATGCCTCCTACGAGCGCATGGGAACGCGTTTTCGCCTTGTAGATGCCCAGGCCCGAGCCCCACTTGCCAATGAAGACGGTTTCAGTCCTCATTATTAGTATTGTGTGCTAAATACGGTATCATTTACCTACGACCGTTGATAGAAAAGAGGCGAGGCGCATGGCGGTGCAAAGAAGGAATACCAAGCAGCGAAAGCTGGTTCTTGACGCCGTGCGCCAAAGCTACAACCATCCCACCGCCGACGAAATCTACAACGTCGTGCGCGCGCAGGATGACAAAATCAGCCGCGGTACGGTCTACCGCAACCTCAATCTCTTGGCCGACGCCGGCGAGATCCTCTCCATCAAGACGCCGGGCGGCAGCCGCTTCGATCGCACGATCGAGCCGCACGCACATATCATCTGCACCTCATGCAGCCGCGTCATCGACGTACCGCTCCCCTTCGATGCCCAGCTCGACGCCAAAGCGTCCGAGCAAATCGGCTGGCACGTCACGTCGCACTACACCATCTTCGAGGGTCTCTGCCCCGACTGCCGGTAGATGTTTGGAACATGCCTTAAAATCCACCTTTCCGCACTTTGCAGCAAAAAGTAGATTCCTAGACATGTCCCAAATGTCTACTCAGCAAGTAGACGACGCAGCTCTTCTTCGACCGTGCGCACGTAGCGGACGCGGTCGTTAATGCCACGCATAGAGGGGTTGCAGCTCTCCATCAGATAGGGATGGCCCACGACGTTGAGCATGTCGCGATCGTTCTCATTGTCGCCAAACGCCATCATCTCATCGGGCGAAATACCCAGGGCACGACCGTAATCGGCAAGCGCGGAGTCCTTGCCCGAACCGAAACCGATAAAGTCCGTCCATTCGGTTCCCGACGTCATCACGTCAACACGGTCGCTAAAGAGGCGCTCAAAATACTCCAGGGCCGCCGGCTGATCCACCTCGGGCGTCTGGAAGGCAATCTTAATGACGTCCTCGTCGATGTCCTCGGGGCGGGCGACCACCGCCACATCGCAGTGGACCTCATAGCGCAAATGATCGACGAACGCATCGTTGCCGCTCATGGTGTAGAGGTGTCCCTCACACGAAAGGGTCACGTCGGCATGGGGATACGCAACCACGGCATTCGCGATATCCATAGCAAGGCTACGCTCCATGGAACGCTTGACAACGGCACGTCCCTCGCTCATCACCAGGGCTCCGTTTTCACATACATAGGCGAGCTCATCGGCCACCGGGGCAAACAGATAGCGCAAGCTCGCATATTGACGGCCGCTCGCCGGCATAAACACGATACCGCGACGATGCAGCTCATCGATGAGCTCAAAGGCCTCGGAACGCGGCTCGCGCTCCCCCGGATGCAGCAACGTGCCGTCCAAATCGCATGCAATCAGCTTGATTCCTTCAAGACCCATATGCTCCCCCACAGCATCTCATCAACAGAAAGGCGGACTTTGAATAGTTGTCTCTCAAAGTCCGCCTTACTTATACGCACGTTAACCGCGCGCCTTCTTTACGATCGTAAAGTCTGGTGCCATACTCACAACGGCATCCGCCGCACTCGACGCAAAGCGCCGGTCCGAATCGAGTTCACGGGTAACCGTCGAGAGTCGAACGCCCTCGACGCCCCGGAGCATGCGGCCCAAAACAGGCTGCACCGGCGTATACATGCGCACGGTATACTCGTCCGAATCGCCTCGAAAAAGCGGCGCATGCATATTGCCGATCTCCCAGCACGCATGCGCGAGCGCAATCGGGTCCATGCGGTCAACTTCGACCAAATAAACCTCGGCGCTGCGCAGGCGCACGACAACCGCCACGGGCACCACGCCCGAACGGTCGACGGCGAGCACGTCGCCGTCGACAAAACGACCGTGCGCCCCAGCTCCGTCACGCCCACAAACGCGCATACATCAGCCTGGTCCCAATCGAGCAGTAGCTCGTCAACTTCAAAGACGCCGCCCAGCTTCCGGCGAAGCAGAAGTTCATAGGACGGATCGTTGAGATTTCCCAAGCATGTCGTCGAAACCAAGCGCTCAGGCATGCTCTAACCCTCGACCTCGACGAGCTCGATATCAAAGTTGAGGTCCTTGCCGGCAAGCTCGTGGTTGGCATCGAGCGTCACAGCCTCGGGCGTTACGTCGATGACGACGGCGGGGACAGGCATGCCGCTCGGCGTGGACAGGAAGAGCTTCATGCCCTTCTCGATCTGCTCGATGTTGGGAACCTGCTCGGCCGGGAAGGTAATAACCATCTCGGGATTGTGCTCGCCGTAGGCATCGGCAGCAGGAATGTGCACGGTCTTCTTCTCGCCCACCTGCATGTCGACAACAGCGGCGTCGAAGCCCTTGATCATCTGACCGGCGCCGCAGGTGAACTCCAGCGGCTCGCCGCGATCGTAGGAGCTATCGAACTGCGTGCCGTCGTCGAGCGTGCCGCGATAATGAGTCTTGACCTTCTTGCCCTGGTTGGACATGGTAACCTCCGTGATAAGGGCGGCGCACAACGCGGGCCGCCGTGAACATATGGCGCTAACTATACCCTAGTCATACAATTCAATGACAGTTTGCAAAGAAACGCTGCAACCGGAGGAACCATGGCATATCCCGTATTTGACCTACACTGCGACACCGCCGACCGCATCGGCTGGGCCACGCTCGATCTCGACCTGCGCTTTACCGCCGGCCCCGACGGTTATTTCCCCGGCGACGAAACGCATCCGCAAGATTTCGACCTCATCGAGGGCAACGCCTGCGCCATCTCGCTCGCAAAGATCGGCAACACGCCATGGGCACAGTGCTTCGCCACGTTTGTCCCCGATGAGATTCCCACCGCCCACGCCGCGCGCTTCCAGGCGCAGATCATGGCGCATATGAGCGGCCAGGCAATGCTCAACCACGACCGCATGGTCAACGTACGCAGCGCGGCAGACATTCGCCCCGCGCTCAAAGACGGCAAGGTCGCCTGCATCCACACCATCGAAAACGCCACGTTCTTTGCCGAGGACCCCGCGCTGATCGAGGTGCTCAAGAGCTTGGGCGTACTCATGTCATCGCTCAGCTGGAATGCGCAGGGACCGCTCGCGAGCGGACACGATACCCACGCCGGCCTCACCGCCGCCGGCATCGAGGCACTTACGCAGATGGAGCACGCCGGCATGGTGCTTGACGTCTCCCACCTCAACGATGAGTGCTTTGACGAGGTTGTCGCCCACGCCACACGTCCCTTCGTCGCCAGCCACTCCACCTCTCGTGCAGTTTGCGGCGTTAAGCGCAACCTCACCGACGACCAGTTCCGCACCATTCGCGACATGGGTGGCATCGTCGGCCTCAACTACTGCAGCGAGTTCCTTTCCAACGACGCAACCGACAAGACAGCCGCAGACGTCACCTTCGACCAGCTGGCGGCACATATCGAGCACTGGCTCGACCTGGGCGGCGAGGACGTCATCGCGCTCGGCGGCGACTGGGACGGTGCCACGG
>CAKWZF010000068.1:0-8832 GCA_934865005.1 uncultured bacterium
CAACGACCCAACGTTTATGGTTGAGCGTCGCGAGTCAGAGCTTGCGCTGACTGCCGATCGCCTGTCGGGCGCCATAGTACGCTCGGTCGGGACATTCCGCTCCAACTATGAGCGCCTGCCCGAGCGCCTGGTTGCAAGCACCTCGGGGCTCGATGGCAAACGCCATGCGCTCACGCTCGCGAGCTCTCGCCTGGAGCATCAGGGGCGCACGATGCTCAACAAGCCAGCATCCGACCTGGGCCGTGCGGCAGCCTCGCTCGATGCCCTGTCGCCGCTCAAGGTGCTTGCCCGTGGTTATTCCATCGCGTACAGCGATGATGGGGTGGCCACGAGCGCCAAGACCTTTAAGCCCGGCGATGCCATTCGTGTACGCATGGCAGACGGCAACGTGGCGGCAACGGTCAATACGGTCGAGTAGGCCGCGTTTCACAGCGATAAACCTTTAGGAAAGGAAACAGATATGGCAGAAAAGACCCCGGTCGAGCAGCTTACGTACAAGCAGGCTTCGCAGGAGTTGGAGCTCATCATACGCAGCTTGGAATCGGGCGATATGGAGCTCGAGGAGTCGCTTGAGAGCTATACCCGCGGCGTCGAGCTCCTCAAGAGCCTGCGTACCCGCCTGTCCGATGCCGAGCAGAAGGTCTCGGTGCTCCTGAAGGACGTCGACGGCAACGACGTGCTCGCCGACGGCGAAGCCGCCAACACCGACGACAACCTTTCGTTCTAACCATCCCGACCAAATATAATTACCTTGGTCTGTGAGAAAGGAACCAACCATGTGTGATTGCATCTTCTGCAAAATTGCCAACCACGAGATCCCCTCGACCGTCGTCTACGAGGATGACCAGGTCATCGCGTTCGACGACCTCAATCCCCAGGCGCCGGTCCACACGCTCGTGATCCCCAAGAAGCACTACAGTGACATCGCCGATAACGTGCCCGCCGAGACCATGGGCGCCATGGCCCACGCCATCCAGGAGGTCGCCAAGGCCAAGGGTCTGGAGGACGGTTTCCGCGTCATCTCCAACAAGGGCGTCAACGCCGGTCAGACCGTCATGCACTTCCACATGCACGTCCTCGGCGGCAAGAACCTGGGCGAGAACCTCATCTGAGGACGCACGGCCCGTCGCCTTGGCTGCCTTTGGAGTAACCTATGCAGTTTTCTCAACTCGAATACCTTCAAGCGGTAGCGAACTACGGCGGCGTGCGCAAAGCGGCTCGCGCCGTTCACGTGAGCCCACAGGCTGTCTCGTCGGCAATTAAGAAACTGGAGTCTGAGTATCAGATCGTTTTGCTCAATCGATCGGCGGGGGAGGCTGTTTTGTCTCCGGCGGGCAGAGAATTTGCGCGTCGTGCACGCGTGATCCTGGCACAAGTCGACGATCTCAAAAAGTACACCCAATCGGGGAACGGTGGCGTTTCGCCCGACGGCCACTTTCGTCTTTACGTTCCCTGTCTTCACGGGCGGGGGCGTCTTTTTTCCGAAAACTGGTACGACTCGTTTGAAAGCTCGCACCCTCAGATTCACCTTGATGTGTGGCATCAGCCAACGGCTACATGCTTTGAATCACTTGTGCTTGGCATTTCGGATGCGGCCATCTCATTTGAGGAACCAAGGGACAGTGTCCTTTCTTCGAAATACTTGGGTGAAAAGGAGCTCAACGTTCTTTCGTGCCCAGCGGGTCATCAATCTGTGGGTGCTATGACCGTTCGTGAGTTACTGGGCGGCAGGTTAGCTGTTCCCATTAATTTGTCGCCCTGTCTCAATGCGATCAATCAATGCCCCGAAGCTCAGCTGGTTAATTTCCGCTTCCGCGACGTCGAATACGGAAACAGAGCGCAGGCTGAGTTTCTTCAAGCCGGGGGATTGATATTGGGTTTTTCTGGCTCTTCTCTCGCATCAGATGGGTCGGAAGTGAGCGAGTACTCTATTGAAGGTTCGCATGACGTAGCCTTGCCCATCTACTTTTGCTATCGACAAAATGCCTGGACCGATCGACACCAGACGGTATTTCTTCACCTATTGCGTCATCTTGCTTCGTGAGGCCATTTGGCCTCGTGTCGTCAAGTGAATGTTGACGCCTTGTAACACATGACTGACGGCTTTGCCCTCATGCTTTTCCAAGATTCCGATTTAGATTGTTGACTCTTGGAGGGCGGAGCATGAAAAACCGTACGGTTTTGCTTTATATGACGTTTGTTTTTCTGTCGAACTTCAGCACCATTTTGTATTTTCTGACGGTTTACCTTGAATTCGTCGGATTCTCGATGGTGGCGATTTCTAGCATGATGATTGCATATCAAGTGAGCAAGTTCATCCTTGAAGTTCCCACTGGCTATATTGCCGATAGGTTTGGACGAAAGACAAGTGGTCTCGTTGGCGTCGTGGGGATGCTTGGATACTACGCCGCCCTGCTTCTCGTCCGTTCTCCTCTGCTTTTAATCGGCGCGTTTGCTCTCAAAGGTTTTGCCGCTGCATGTATGAGCGGGTCCATGGAAGCGATTTACATTGACAGCGTCTCTCTGGACCAGCTCGTAAGGCTTAATGTCGTTGAGCGATTTGTTTTCTATGCCTCTTATGCCCTCTCCGCTTGTGTGGGCGGTTTCATTTCGTCCGCTGGCGCATATCTCATTGGTCTTTTGGCAGATATCATCGCAATGGTGTTGACGTTGGTTGTCGTTGTCTGCATTCCTGAGATGCGAAGAGGGGACACTACAGCGACACCTAAGCGTGGAATTAGCCCGAAGATGATCGGTGCCGCTATTGCGCGTAACGGCATTCTTCGTTCAGCGTTCATCATGGACTGCTCTCAGGCATTTGCTTTTGTCGCCCTGGAAGACTTTTTCTCACTGTTGCTTGCGGGTCGCGGAATGAATGCCGTCGCTTCGGGTGTGATCATTGCGGTCCAGCTTCTTGCCTCGGCCTCCATGGGGCTTATTGTGCCCAGTGTGATTGCTCATGTCGACAAGGGCCGTTTTGCGCGTATTTGCGGCATCGTGCGCCTTTCCCTGGCTGCTCTGTTTTTGATTCCCTTTACTCCGGTCTATTTGCTGCCCGTGTTCTATGTACTGCAGACGGTCGCGTACTCGTTATTTGCTCCAATTAAATACTCAATTTTTCAAAATGCTGTCGATTCTTCGATGCGCTGTTCACTGATTTCGGTCCAAAGCCAGATGGTGGCGGTGGGTGCCATCCTTTTCTATCTGTTCAATGCTGCGTTGAGCAGCATCGCGGGCATTCGAGTCGTATTGCTTGTTGCGCTCGGGATTTCTTCCCTGGTGTATATCCCCGCGCTATTTCGTCTTACAAGTCAAAGGCCATGAGTATTTAGGCACCGATAACTTATATATCAACGCAATAAACCCGAGCGCGAGGGCGTTTGGGTTTATTATTGAAGCGTATGTAACCTGGCGGCGCCACACCGCCTGTTAGTAGGGAGACACATGAACGTTCTGGTCGTCAACGCGGGATCTTCGACCCTTAAGTATCAGGTCATCGACACCAAGTCCCATAAGGTGTCCGCAAAGGGCTCCTGCGAGCGCGTCTGCTTTACCGGTGGTACCTTCACCCATGCTGCCAATGGCTCCAAGAAGGTGACCGAGAACATCGAGTTCCCCGACCACAAGGTCGCCATCGAGGTCGTCCTGAAGGACCTTGAGGCCAACGGCGTCAAGATCGAGGGCATCGGCCACCGTATCGTTCAGGGCGGTTGGTACTTTGGTGATTCCTCCCTCGTCGACGAGGACGTCCTCGCCAAGATTCGCGAGGTCGCCCCGCTGGCGCCGCTGCACAACAACCCCGAGGCCAACGTTATCGAGTACTGCCTGGAGCAGTATCCCGATCTGCCCAACGTCACGGTCTACGACACCGCTTTCCACTTCAACATGCCCGAGGTCGCCAAGACCTACGCCCTTCCCAAGGATGTTTGCGACAAGCTGCACATCCGTAAGTACGGCGCCCACGGCACCAGCTATCGCTACATCTCCAAGAAGGTCGCCGAGATGACCAACGGCGAGGCCCGCAAGGTCGTCGTGTGCCATATCGGCTCCGGCGCTTCCCTGTGCGCCATCGAGGACGGCAAGTGCATGGACACCACCATGGGCTTGACGCCGCTCGACGGCGTCATGATGGGCACCCGCTGCGGCTCCATCGACCCGGCTACCGTGTGCTACCTGCAGCGCGAGGGTGGCTACACCTTCGACGAGGTCGACGAGATGATGAACAAGAAGTCTGGCCTTTTGGCTGTGACCGGTGGCAAGACCAACGACTGCCGCAACGTTGAGGAGCTCGCCGCTGCTGGTGACCCCGAGGCTCAGCTCGCCTTCGATATGTTCGTCTACAAGATTGCCGCTAAGGCCGCCGAGATGGCCACCTCCATGTGCGGCATGGACACCCTGGTCTTTACCGCCGGCATCGGCGAGCACGCTCCGGCCGTTCGCGCTGGCGTGGCCGATCGTCTGGCCTTTATGGGCGTCAAGATGGATCACGCCCGTAATGCCCTGCGTGGCGACGGCGCTTGGTGCCTGTCCGCCAAGGATTCCAAGGTCAAGATTTTCGTCATCCCTACGGACGAGGAGTTCATGATCGCTTCCGACGTCGAGCGCATCGTCAACGGCAAGTAATTGCAAGAGGGGAGGGGCTGGACGACCGAGCGCCGTTCGGCCCCTCTTTTGCGCTCGTTGGGCGATATGCTGATATCTATTTATCAAGATATGATAACTTCTTATTAAAATGCGGCCGCCTTAAGGGGCCTGCGTCGACCGTATTGCACTGCGAAGGAGTCTCATGAACGTACTTGTTGTCAACGCCGGCAGCTCAAGCCTTAAATATCAGCTTTTGGATACCGATACCCGCAAGGTTTTCGCCAAGGGCAACTGCGAGCGTATCGGATCGGACATGGGCATCTTTGGCCACTCCGAGAACGGTGGCGCTAAGCAGACCGAGGAGGTCCCTTTCCCCGATCATCGCTCTGCTATCGCTCGCGTGCTCGAGGAGCTCGAGAAGACCGACTTTACGATTGATGGCATTGGGCATCGTATCGTTCAGGGCGGCTGGCACTTCGATGATTCCGCGGTTGTCGACGACGAGGTTATGGCCAAGATTCTTGAGGTGGCACCGCTTGCTCCGCTGCACAACTACGGCGAGGCCGCAGCGATTGAGTATTGCCGTGAGAAGTATCCGGAGCTGCCCAACGTGGCGGTCTTCGACACCTCGTTCCACATGACCATGCCCGAGGTTGCCTACACCTACGCGCTGCCCAAGGACGTTTGCGACAAGTACCACGTGCGCAAGTACGGCGCCCACGGCACGAGCCACCGCTATGAGTGGATGATGGCCAAGGAGATCCTGGGTTCGCGCTGCCACCGCCTGCTTTCGTGCCATCTGGGCAACGGTGCTTCGCTCGCTGCTATCGAGGACGGCGTGTGCCGCGACACCACGATGGGTCTCACGCCGCTCGATGGCCTGATGATGGGCACCCGTTGTGGTTCCATCGACCCGGCCACCGTGTGCTACCTGCAGCGCGAGGGCGGCTACAGCTACCAGGAAGTCGATGACATGATGAACAAGCAGTCTGGTCTGCTTGCCATCTCGGGCATCTCCAACGACGCCCGCGACATCCGCACGCGCGCCTCCGAGGGCGACGAGCGCTGCCTGCTCGCCTTCGATATGTTCGCCTATAAGGCCATGCAGCAGGCCGGTTCCATGATCGCTTCCATGGCGGGCGTGGACACCATTACCTTTACCGCCGGCATCGGCGAGAACGACTGGTCGATCCGCAAGGCCTTCTGCGACTGCTTTGAGTGGCTGGGCGTGCGCATCGACAACAACAAGAACCGCGAGGCCGTGGGCAACGGCCCGCAGGTCATCAGTGCCGCCGGTTCCGCCGTCACGGTCATGGTCATCCCCACCGACGAGGAATACATGATCGCCCACGACGTCGAGCGCCTGACCAAGAACAACTAACGTGCCCGTTTGCATTTAAACGAAAGGCCTCCAGAGCAACAGCTCCGGAGGCCTTTTTACTAGTAGGCGGAAATTCCAGTCCCGAGGGGATATGTCTGCTACTCAGCCATCTGAGCCTGGACGGCGGTGATGGCTACGACACCCACGATGTCGTCGGCAGAGCAGCCGCGCGAAAGGTCGTTAACCGGCTTGGCGATGCCCTGCAGGATGGGGCCGTAAGCGTCGGCGCCAGCGAAGCGCTGGACCAGCTTGTAGCCGATGTTGCCGGCCTCGAGGTCGGGGAATACGAGCACGTTGGCCTTGCCGGCGACAGAGGAGCCGGGAGCCTTGAGCTGGGCGACGGTGGGGACGATAGCGGCGTCGAGCTGCAGGTCGCCATCGATGGCGAGTTCGGGAGCCTTCTCCTTGCAGAACTTCACGGCTTCCTGGACCTTCTTGGCGACCTCGCCGCCAGCGGAGCCCATGGTGGAGTAGGAGAGCATGGCCACGTGCGGCTCAACGTTGCCCATGAAGGTGGACCAGGAGTGGGCGGAGGCGATGGCGATCTCGGAGAGCTCGTCGGAGGACGGGTTGATGTTGAGGCCGCAGTCGGCGAAGATCAGCGTGCCGTCGGTGCCGAACTGCGGGGTGTCGGTGCACATCACGAAGAAGGCCGAGACCAGCTTGGTGCCCGGGGCGGTCTTGAGGATCTGAAGCGCGGGGCGCAGGGTGTCGGCGGTGGAGTGGCAGGCGCCGGAGACCAGACCGTCGGCATCGCCCATCTTGACCATCATGGTGCCAAAGTAGGTGGCGTCCATCACCTGGGCACGAGCCTGCTCGATGGTAACGCCCTTCTTGGCGCGGAGCTCGGCAAACTTCTGTGCGTACTCCTCGTGCTTCTCGGCATTGCGCGGGTCGATGACGGTAGCGCCGGGAACGTTGATCTCGTCGGGGTTGCCCAGGATGACGATCTTTGCCAGGCCCTCCTCGATGATTTTGGTGGCCGCGACGATAGTGCGCGGATCCTCGCCCTCGGGCAGGACGATCGTCTTAAGGTCGGCCTTGGCGGCAGACTTCATACGGTTTAGGAAATCGCTCATGTTACTCCTTACAAGCGTTTCGCTAAGCTCCAGGCACCCGGCTGTTCACGAATAAACCCGCTGCTAGCGGGTTTACCTTTCAATTATGTACGCCGCGGTGCTTGAGCTTTCCTTGTGTGGCAAGCTCATTATAGGACGCATTAGCGCTATAATCGCTCTGATAAATATGTCTCGAAGAATGTTCGAGAAAAGCCCAGCTAACGAGCCCGTGGCTTTTGACAAGGAGTATCGATGCAGATTACCTCAGGCCTGCCTGAAGGCTTTAACGCCGGCGCGTACGACATGATTGTCGTCGGTGCTGGATATGCCGGTGCCGTTTGCGCCCGCCGTCTTGCCGAGACCATCGGCTATCGTGTTGCC
Source organism: uncultured bacterium (assembly GCA_934865005.1). Taxonomy (GTDB): domain Bacteria; phylum Actinomycetota; class Coriobacteriia; order Coriobacteriales; family Coriobacteriaceae; genus Collinsella. The sequence goes on from CAKWZF010000068.1 coordinate 7,405, forward strand.
GTTTTGGAGCGCCGTAGCCACATTGCGGGCAATGCCTATGACTGCACTGACGAGGCCGGAATCCTGATCCACGAGTACGGTCCGCATATCTATCACACTTTTAACGAGCGCGTGCACAATTTCCTGTCGCGCTTTACCAAGTGGACGGATTATCAGCACAAGGTGCTCGCCAACATCAACGGTACCCTTATGCCCGTGCCCTTCAACCATGCGAGTCTCAAGCTCGCCTTTGGTGACGAGCGCGGCGAGGAGCTGTATCAGAAGCTCGTGGAGACCTTTGGCAAGGATGTCAAGGTGCCCATTATGGAGCTGCGTAAGAAGAACGACCCGGATCTTGCCGAGGTCGCCGCTTACGTCTACGAGAACGTCTTTTTGCATTACACCATGAAGCAGTGGGGCCAGACGCCCGATCAGATCGATCCCTCGATCACCGGCCGCGTTCCCGTCTTTGTGGGCGATGATGACCGCTACTTCCCGCAAGCTCCCTTCCAGGGCATGCCGCAGGAGGGCTACACGGCGCTCTTTGAGCACATGCTCGACCACGACCTGATCGACGTGTTCTGCGACGTGGACGCCCGTGACCTCTTTGAAATCGACGAGACTACCGTCAAGATCGACGGCAAGGTCTATGGTGGCGAGATCGTCTACACCGGTCCACTCGACGAGCTGTTCAACCTCGACTTGGGTGCGTTGCCGTACCGCACGCTCGATATGAAGTTCGAGACGCTCGATATGGACCAGTTCCAGCCCGTGGGCACTGTCAACTACACCACGAGCGAGGACTACACGCGCATCACCGAGTTCAAGAACATGACCGGTCAGGTCCTGCCCGGCAAGACCACCATCATGAAGGAGTACTCCAAGGCCTATACGCCCGGCTCGGGCGAGACGCCGTACTACGCCATTCTTGAGCCCGAGAACCGTGAGCTCTATGAGCGCTATCTTGAGCGCGTCCAGAACCTGACGAACTTCCACCCGGTGGGTCGTCTGGCCGAGTATCGTTACTACGATATGGACGCCGTGACCAATTCTGCCCTCGATCTTTCGGATGAGATTATCGCCTGCCATGCATAAAGTCATAACATTCGGTATTCCCTCGTATAACGCCGCCAAGGACATGGACCATTGCATCACCTCCATCTTGGAGGGGAGCAATTACGCCACCGATATCGAGATTATCGTGGTGGACGACGGCTCCAAGGACGAGACGGCCGCCAAGGCCGACGAGTGGGAGGCACGTTATCCCGGTATCATTCGCGCGGTGCACCAGGAGAACGGCGGCCACGGTATTGCCGTCCTTTCGGGTCTGCGCGAGGCACAGGGCACCTACTACAAGGTCGTCGACTCGGATGACTGGCTCGATGCTGCGGCTCTTTCGACTATGCTGTCGATTCTGCGTGGCTTTGAAGAGCGTGACCAGCGCGTTGA
>CAKWZF010000068.1:8842-9292 GCA_934865005.1 uncultured bacterium
TCATTTCCGCCTGGACCAGTACCTACTCATGCACAGCCTGTGCTATCGCACGGATGTGCTGCGCGAGTCCAACCTTCCCATGCCGCCGCACACGTTCTATGTGGACAACATCTACGCCTACGTGCCGCTGCCGCGTTGCAAGACCATGTACTACGCCGACATCGACCTCTATCGCTACTTTATCGGTCGCGAGGGCCAGAGTGTCAACGAGGCCACGATGGTCAAGCGTCTGGACCAGCAGTTCCGTGTGACGCGCATCATGATGGAGTCGTACCACCTGTACAGCGATGTTGAGTCGTCGCGTCTGCGCTCGTACATGATGGGCTATTTCACCATGATGATGGCGATCTGCTCGGTGCTTACCAAGCTTTCCGAGGAAGATTGCGCCGACGAGCGCCTAAAGACGCTGTGGAATGATTTGAAGGCCTATGACGAGCGCATGTATCGTCG
>CAKWZF010000069.1:0-7086 GCA_934865005.1 uncultured bacterium
AACCTGCCAAATAGAGACAGGTTTATTTTGGTCGGTTTTATCTGGGAAGATGCTGCTGCGGCTATCTACAGATCTGTAATCTGACTACTGAATAGACTGTCTAACTAAATAGCGAGCGGCATTAACCAGCCCTTTTGCTTGCGCCCGGGAGGGACGCATATGAAGTTTATCGCGAGTTCCGCACGCAAAGGAAAGCACTTAATATGCTCTCCGTGCGAGCAGGACTGTAGAGCAGGAAACTTTACCTGCGGCCCCGCCGAGAATAGCAAAAGGGCGACCCCCTTAGGAGTCGCCCGTGGTGAGCTGCTTATGTACGGCTGTTACTCGGCGTCGTGGTGACGGCGAGGCTTTCGGCCTCCGTTGTCGCCGGGACGGCGCGGACGGTCGCTGCGCTCAGAGCGCTCGCGACGCGGACGCTCACGGCGCTGGAAGTGCTCGCCGTCGCCCTCGGAGGCACCCTCGGCACGAGCCGGGGCCTCGGGCTTATCAAGACGATCGAGCGAGATCTTGCCGCGATCGTCGACCTCGATGACGACGACCTTGACCTCGTCGCCCACGTTGAGGACGTCCTCGACCTTCTCCACGCGGCCCTTGGCGACGCGGGAGATGTGCAGCAGGCCGTCCTTACCGGGCAGCAGGTTCACGAAGGCGCCGAAGGGCTGGATGGAGACCACTCGACCGGTGTACTCCTCGCCCGGCTCGGGAACCTTAATGATGAGCTTGATGCGCTCGACAGCCTGATCGACGGACTCGCCGGTGCCGCCGACAAAGACGGTGCCGTCCTCCTGGATGTCGACCGAAGCGCCGGTCTCATCCTGGATACCACGGATGACCTTACCGCCGGAACCGATGACGTCGCGGATCTTGTCGGTCGGAACCTGGATGGAGACGATACGCGGAGCTGTGCTGCGTGTGGTGTGGCGCGGCTCGGGGATCACATCGAGCATCTTCTGCAGAATGAAGGCACGACCCTCCTTGGCCTGCTGCAGGGCGCGGGCCAGGATGTCGAAGGTGAGGCCAGTGGCCTTGTTGTCCATCTGCAGGGCGGTGATGCCCTCGGTGGTTCCGGTGACCTTAAAGTCCATGTCGCCCAGGAAGTCCTCGAGACCCTGGATGTCGGACAGGACCACGGTCTTGCCCTCCTCCTGGATCAGGCCCATGGCGATACCGGAGACCGGGCGCTTAATGGGCACGCCGCCGTCCATAAGGGCGAGCGTGGAGCCGCAGGTCGAAGCCATCGAAGAGGAGCCGTTGGACTCCATGACCTCGGAGACGACGCGGATGGCGTAGGGGAACTCGTTCTCGTCGGGAAGCACCGGAAGCAGAGCGCGCTCTGCCAGGTTGCCGTGACCGATCTCGCGGCGCTTGGGGCTGCCCATGCGGCCGGTCTCGCCGGTGCAGAACGGCGGGAAGTTGTAGTGGTGCATGTAGCGCTTGCCCTCGGTGGGCTCGATGGTGTCCAAGCGCTGGCCCTCGTTGAGCATGCCGAGCGAAAGAACCGAGAGCACCTGGGTCTGGCCGCGCTGGAACAGGCCGGAGCCGTGAACGAGCGGCAGGTAGTTGTCCTTCACCATGATGGGACGGATCTCATCGGCGGCACGACCGTCGACGCGCTCACCGGTCTCGACGACCATGGTGCGCATGGCCTTCTTCTCGAGCTTCTTGAGCGCCACGGGGATCTCGCGCTCCCAAGCGGCCTGCTCCTCCTCGGTGAACTCGGCACGGATGGACTCCTTCAGAGCCTCGACCTTGCCGATACGGGAGAGCTTGTCGGCGTCACGAAGGGCGGCTGCCATCTCGTCGTAGTGGGCGAAGATGCGCTCCTGGACCTCCTCGACGGGCTGGTCGAGCGGGTACTCCTTCTTGACGATGGGGCCGTTAACCTGCTCCCACTCGGCGACGAACTCGTCCTGAGCCTGGCAGAAAGCGGCAAGGGCCTCCTGGCCAAACTTCATGGCGGCGAGCATGTCGTCCTCGGAGATCTCCTCGGCGCCGGCCTCGACCATCGAGATGAAGTCGGCAGAGCCGCCCAGCTCCAGGTCCAGATCGGAGTTCTCGCGCTCCTCGTAGGTGGGGTTGACGATAAACTCGCCGGTCTCCACGTTGCGGCCGATGCGCACGCAGGCAAGCGGGCCCTCGAAGGGCACGCCGCCGAGCGTCATGGCCAGGGAAGCACCCATGACGTTGATGACGTCGAAGGGATTGACCTGGTCGGCGACAAGCGAGGTAGCGACGATGTGCACCTCGTTGCGGAAGCCGTCCGGGAAGCTCGGGCGAATCGGACGGTCGATCATGCGCGCGGTGAGCGTGGCCTTCTCGCTGGGACGGCCCTCACGCTTGAGGTAGCCACCCGGGATGCGGCCGGCGGCGTACATCTTCTCGTTGAAGTCGACGGTCAGCGGGAAGAAGTCGTAGTTCTTACGCTCCTTGGAGACGACCACGGTGTCGAGCATCGTGGTGTCACCCTGCTTGACCAGGCAGGCGCCGGTGGCCTGCTTGGCAAGCTCGCCCGACTCAAAGGTGTAGGTCTTGCCGTACAGCTCAAAGGTCTTGGATACGAGTGTCATTGTTCTCCTTTACCCCGCAGACCCCTTGCCTGCGGGCTTCTCATGTGACGCGGGCCCCCTGCCCCGCCACGCTTCAGAGCGTGATTGTTCGCGCCCTTACACAAAAAGAGCGCCCCGCTGCGCAGGACGCTCTTAGCATGTACAAATCCTACTGGATGTTGTCGCGGATGCCCAGAGCCTTGATGAGCTCACGGTACTCGACGATGTCGTTCTTCTTGATGTAGGAGAGAAGACGACGACGACGGCCGACGAGCATGAGCAGGCCACGACGGGTGTGGAAGTCCTTCTGGTGGGACTTCATGTGCTCGGTCAGCTCCTTGATGCGCTCGGACAGGATGGCGACCTGAACCTTGGGGTTGCCGGTGTCGACCGGAGTGTTACCGAACTGGGCAGTCAGCTCAGCCTTGCGCTCTTTGGAAACAGTCATTGTTTCACCTTTCGTTTTGCGTCGCTATCGGGCGACTCGATTCGCCTCGGACTGGGAAGCCGCCGGTGGAGCGAGCAACCAAGGTCGAGGTACCAACAGGCCGATATGTTACCACAAGCAGCCCGCGCCTGCGCATCATCACCGACCCAACATGAATTCCATCGCACGGAGGCGCTGATCGGTGTGCGTCGCAGCCCAAACATGCGAAAGCCCAAGCAAGAATGCCGCCGTATGCGGGTCGATTCGCTCGGTCATAAGCGCATCGAAGGTCATGGATATGAGGGCGCGCAGCCATGCGACCTCGCCGGTCGACACGAGCTCGGCACCCGGAACGCTCGACGCGCACGATCCGCACATGAGCCCGCCCGCCTGTGGTGAAAAATACGACAGCATGGGGTCTCCGCACAGCACGCAGGCCGAAAAATCTGGTCGATAGCCAACGTGCGACAGCAGCTTAAAGACATATGCCGCCACAAGTAGATCCATATGCGCCGTGTCGAGCCCGCTGCCCACCAGGGCAAGCGCTCGCTGCGTTATAGCAAAGGTAAACGGGTCCTCGGCGTCCTCGAACGAGCACACGCGCGCGACCTCGGCGATCGCGCTTGCGGCGCAGGTCGTCTCGTAATCGGGCGCAACGCCGAGCGGCGCCTCCATAAGCTCGGCCTGGGAAACCACGTCGAGTGACCGTCCATGTGCGAGCAGCATATCTACCGTACAGAACAGCTCGCAGCGCGCAGCCAGGCGTCCGCCGGGTTTGCGGGCGCCCTTTGCCACGGCACGAACCTGCCGCCCCCGCTCGTCAAGCATCGTCAAGATCAGGTCGGTCTCTTTGAGCTTCGTCTTGTCGAGGACGAGCACCTTGGTGCGATATGTCCGGGAGCCTGCCATGCGCGCCGCGCGTCCTTAGTCCTCGGCGTTGTAGCCAAAGCGGCGAATCTGGGCCTCGTCGTCGCGCCAGCCGGCCTTGACCTTCACGTCCAGCTCCAAAAAGACCTGCGTGCCAAAGATGCGCTCAAGATCGCGACGGGCGTCGATACCGATATGCTTGATCATCTCGCCGCCCTTACCGATGATGATGCCCTTTTGGCCCTCGCGCTCGACGTAAATGGTGGCGTGCACGCGCAGCACCTTCTTGGTCTGCTCAAGCGCATCACAGATCACGCCAACGGAGTGCGGGATCTCATCACGGGTGCGGCGCAAGACCTTCTCGCGCACAAACTCGGCAACGAGCGTCTCATCGGAAGCGTCGGTACCCATATCCTCGGGGAACCAACGCGGACCCTCGGGCAAAAAGTGCGCAACGGTCTCGATAAAGGCATCGACGTTGAAGTTCTTGACCGACGACGTCACGATCTCGTCGTCATATTCCATGAGCTCGTGGGCGGCCTTGAGCTGTTCCATAACCAGGGCGGGATCGGCCTCATCGGCCTTGGTGAGCACCAGGACCTTCTTGGAACGGGAGCATCTGACGCGCTCGGCAACCCAGGCGTCTCCCCTGCCGATCGGCTTGGTGGCATCAATCAAAAACGCGACGACATCGACATCGTTCAGCTCGAACAGCGCGCTCTTGTTGAGCTCGGACCCCAGGCCGTCCTTGGGTTTGTGGATACCCGGAGTATCGACAAAGACCAGCTGGTAGCCGGGACGGTTGACGACGGCGCGCATGCGGCGGCGAGTCGTCTGGGCCACCGGCGAGGTGATGGCGACCTTTTTGCCATAGCAGGCATTAAGCAGCGTGGACTTGCCGGCGTTGGGACGACCGACCAGGGCCACAAAACCGCTGCGGAAACCGGGCTCCACGTCACCAAAGCCCGCGAGGCTGTCGTCCTCGTCGCACAGGGCGTCGAGCTCCTCGTCGCTCATGCCCTCAAACGGGTCGAACTCCTCGACATCCTCGAGCTCCTCGGTATCCACCGCATCCAGGACCTCGTCATCCAAAACTTCATCGGTAGGCTGCATATTGTCGGACATGGGAATCCCTTTCTAAATAAAGCCGAGCGCGCGGGCAAATACCAGCACGCCCACAATCGCGGCGGTGATGGAAAGAACGTATACAGAGGCGGCGGCGATGTCCTTCGCACGCTTGGCCAGCGGATGGAGCTCCTGGGTCGCTAGGTCGACGATGGCCTCCATAGCGGTGTTGCACAGCTCGCCGTGAATCACCAGGCCACAACAGATGATAATCGTGACCCACTCGGCAATGTCGAGCCCCACGATACAGCCGGCGATGACGGTACACACGCCCGCCACGAGCATGACCTTAATGTTGCGCTCGGTCTTGACGGCGGTGACGAAGCCCTCCATGGCGTAGGAAAACGACTTTAAGAAGGACGGATGGTCCTTGTTCGATCCGGGAATCATAGACGGCTCCTAGTCGTGGGCGTGGTTGGTGATGGGGCCGACGTGGACTAGCTTAGGGTCCTCGCCGCGCTCGAGCGCCAGATCGCGCAGGATGGCGTCCTCGCGGGCCTCCATGACCTCGGCCTCGTCGTCCTCGATGTGGTCATAGCCCAGCAGGTGCAGCATTCCGTGTACGAGCATCAGACGGCACTCGTCAGCGGGGCTATTGCCAAAACCGGGGGCCTGACGGGCAATAACCTGCGGGGCCAAGATAATATCGCCGAGCTCGAGCGTCTCATCGGCGGGAATGTCATCGTCGAAGGCCGAATCGCACTCAAACGAGAGCACATCGGTGGTGCGGTCGATACCGCGCCACTCGTGGTTGAGCTCGTGCATCTCGTCCTCGTCGACATACGAAAGGGAAATCTCGACTTCACGTTCAACGCCCTCGGCGGCAAGCACAACCTCGCAGATGTGCTCCACCTCCTGCGCGTCGAGCAGCGTATCGAGCTCGGCATCGTTGCTGATCAATACACTCAACGGGACTCCTTTCGGTCGCGCGGGCGCTGCTCGCGCACGTCATCATAAGCTTCATATGCCTCGACGATACGACCCACCAGGGCATGGCGCACCACGTCGGCACGCTCGAGGTGAGAAAATGCGACATCGTCGACACGGCCCAAAATCTGCTCAACGTCGGCAAGACCGCCACGACGACCCACCAGGTCGCGCTGGCTCAGGTCGCCGGTAATCACGAACTTGGAGTTGAACCCAAGGCGTGTCAGGAACATCTTCATCTGCTCGGGCGTGGTATTTTGCGCCTCGTCGAGCACCACGAAGGCATCACTCAGCGTGCGGCCGCGCATGTAGGCAAGCGGGGCAATCTCGATCACGCCGCGCTCCATAAGCTCATCAGTGCGCTCGCGATCCATCATGTCAAAAAGGGCGTCATAGAGCGGACGCATGTAGGGATCGATCTTTTCCTCGAGGGTGCCGGGCAAAAAGCCCAGATTCTCCCCCGCCTCGACAACCGGACGCGTCAAGATCAGACGGCCCACCTCGTGACGCTTGAGCGCGGCAACGGCGAGCGCCATAGCCAGATAGGTCTTACCAGTACCGGCAGGACCCAAGCCAAACGTGATGGTATGCGAGCGGATGGCATCCACATAGCGCTTTTGCCCGAGCGTCTTGGGGCGAATGACGCGGCCGCGATACGAAAGCAGCACGTCATCGCGAAGCGACGTAGCCTCGTGCTCACCGTCGCGCAAGACGGCCAGGCAGCGAGAGACATCGTCGGCAGACAGCGTGCGCCCGGCGGCCGCCTCGCGAAAAGCGTGCTCGAAAAAGCGCGCCACGAGTTCGACCTCGTCCGGGTCGCCGCTCACGGCGATGCTATCGCCACGGGCGACCACGTGAGCGCGAACCAAGCTCTCGAGCGCGCGAAGGACGCCGTCGCCGGCGCCCAAAACGCACGAGGGATCAATCCCCTCGGGAACGGTAAGTCTAATCTTCGAGGCTTCCATGAACCTCCCTGCGTGCATGGACCAAGCCGGAATCATCGACTCCGATGATAGCAACATCGAGCAGGCACGGGGCTGTAAGTCCACAGGTATCGTCAAGACGGGCATGATGGAACGAGCCTAGCGTCAGGTTGTCACCATACTCGAGCACGGCACGCTCGACCGTGCCCACGCGACGGCGAGCGTCGGCAATAGCGAGCTCCTGTGCGGCGGCCCGCATACGGCGGCTGCG
>CAKWZF010000069.1:7096-9288 GCA_934865005.1 uncultured bacterium
ATAACCTCGGGTAGCACCTGGTCGGGCATGTCGGCAGCAAGGGTACCGGGACGCTTGCTGTAGCGGAACACGTGCATACGCGAGAAACCCACACGGCGGCACAGCGCCAGCGACTCCTCGAACTCCTCGTCCGTCTCACCAGGAAAACCGACGATGACATCGCACGAAAGGGACGCCTGGGGCAAGTTGGCGCGAATCATACGCACCGTGTCCTCAAAGGCCTCGGCGCTATAGGGACGGCCCATGCGATGCAGGGTCGCCGTGCAGCCGGACTGCACGGGCAGGTGCAAAAAAGGGGCGATACGCTGCGGGTAGCGCGCCATAACCTTAAGCAGGCGCTCGGAGATATCCATGGGCTCGACCGAGGAAATGCGCACATGCGGAATAGACGTGCGCTCCATGATGGCCTCGAGCAGCTCATCGATTTCGACGTGCTCGTCGGTCGCGCTCTTGCCATCGTAGGCACCCAGGTTCACACCGGTCAGCACCACCTCGGGCACGCCGGCCTCCTGGGCCTCGCGAACTTGCTCGAGCACGGACTCGACGGGCACGGAGCGCTCGGGGCCGCGCGCCTTCCACACAATGCAATAGGTGCAGCGATGGTTGCAGCCATCCTGAATCTTCACGCCCAGGCGAGAGCGACCGAGCGCATCGACCACCTCGCCATCGCTGCAGGCGGGAACGCTATCGGACTCAACACCCAGCACCTCGCAAACACGTTCGGCGACATCTATCTTGGACGGCTCGGCGATCACGCGATCCGAAAGCTCCGACAGCTCCTCGGGATGCAAATTGACCACGCATCCGGTCACGACCACATAGGGCTCGTTTGGATAGGCCAGCGCATGGCGAACGGCCTTACGGGTCTTGGCCTCGGCCTCGCCCGTAACGGCACAGGTGTTAATGACGATCAAATCGGCATCCTGGGGCTCCACAATAGCAAAGCCCAGGCGCATAAGATCGGCAGTGATACGGTCAGACTCAACCCGGTTGACACGGCAGCCGAGGTTGACGACGGAAATATGGGGTGCGAGCACGCGGGCTCCTTAATCGAGGATATCGTCGAGGGCACTCTTGATACGGTCGGTCACCGACTTCTTACCGGAAGCGACGTCATCGCCCATCTCATCGGCAAAAGCACGGAGCAGCTCGCGCTGCTTATTGGAAAGATTGGTGGGAACGACAACGCGCAGTTGCACGATCAGGCGGCCACGCGAACCGCCACCGCCAATGCGCGGCATGCCGTAATTATTGACGCTCACGGTGTCGCCGTACTGAGCGCCGGCGGGAACCGTCACCTTAACGACCTCGTCGGGCATAATGCCCTCGACCTCGATCTCGCAGCCGAGCGCAGCCTGCGCAATCGAGATATCGCTCACCAGGAACAGGTCGTCCCCGTTGCGCTTAAAGCGCTCATGGTCGGCAACGCGCACGTTGACAATCAGGTCGCCCGAAGGCTCGCCGCGAAGGCCGGCCTCGCCAAAGCCGCTCACACGCAGCTGGCGACCGGTCGAAACGCCGGCGGGAATATCGATGTCGATCTTTTCGTGCGAAGGCGTGCGGCCCTGACCGTCGCAGGTCTCGCAGGGATGGTCGATGACCGTGCCCTCGCCATGGCAGTCGGGGCAAGGCGAAGAGGACTGAACCTGGCCCAGGAACGAACGCTGAACCGTCGTGACATAGCCCGTGCCGTGGCAGCGGCCGCACTGCTTTTCCTGTGCGCCCTCTGCCCTACCGGTGCCGTTGCAGTCCTCGCAGGGAGCAAGGCGGTCATAGCTGATCGTCTTTTTGCAGCCGAGCGCCGCCTCCTCGAGCGTCACCGAAAGCGAGATGGCCATATCACGTCCGCGACGACGCTCACGACGGCTGCGGGCGCCACCGCCGGCACCGCCGCCAAAGAACGACGAGAACAAGTCGTCCATGCCCATGCCACCAAAGATATCGTTGATATCGACGTAGCCCGAACCACCAGGGCCGTCGGCAGTGCCGTAACGGTCGTAGTTAGCACGCTTCTGCTCATCGGAAAGAACGGAATAGGCCTCGTTGAGCTCCTTGAACTTGGCCTCGGCCTCGGGGTCGTCCGAAACATCCGGATGTACGGTACGGGCCTTCTTTAGAAACGCACGCTTAATCGTCCGCGCGTCGGCATCCCTGTCGACGCCAAGCACCTCGTCGTAATCCCTATTTTCCGA
>CAKWZF010000070.1:0-1482 GCA_934865005.1 uncultured bacterium
CGTGAGCCCGCGCGTGATACGATGGCTCACGGTACATCAACCAGCACGATCGATCCGAAAGGAGCCTGCGTCATGGAGCGTCCCTGCGCATGGAAAAAGTACACGCCACAGCAAGTCGAGGAGCTCGAGGAGCTTTGCCGCGGCTATAAGCAGTTTTTGAGCGAGAACAAGACCGAGCGCCTGTGCGTCAAGACCGGCATCAAGATGGCCGAGGAGGCGGGATACGTCGACCTGGAGACCGTGATTGCCGAGGGCCGCACGCTCAAGGCAGGCGACAAGGTGTACGCCGCCAATCACGGCAAGGACCTCATGCTCGTCAACCTGGGCAACGCCCCGCTCGAGCAGGGCTTTAACATCCTGGGCGCCCACGTGGACTCGCCGCGCCTAGACCTTAAGCAGAACCCCGCCTTCGAGGCCGGCGACATGGCTTATCTCGACACGCACTACTACGGCGGCGTCAAGAGCTACCACTGGGTGGCCTCCCCGCTCGCACTCGTGGGCGTCATCTGCAAAAAGGACGGTACCACCGTCGACATCAATATCGGCGACAAGGCCGACGACCCGGTCTTTACCATCTCCGACCTGCTGATCCATCTCTCGAGTGAGCAGATGTCTAAGCCTGCCAAGGACGCCGTCGACGCCGAGGTCCTCGACGTGATCGTGGGCGGCCGTCCCGTCAAGTTCGATGAGGACGACAAGGACGCCCCCAAGGAGCCCGTCAAGCAGATGTTCCTGGACATCCTTAAGGAGCAGTACGACGTCGAGGAGGAGGACTTCCTCTCCGCCGAGATCGAGGTCGTGCCCGCCGGCCCCGCCCGCGACATGGGCCTCGACCGCTCCATGATCTTGGGCTATGGCCACGACGACCGCGTCTGCGCCTACCCCTCTATGCTCGCCCAGATCAACGTCACCAACGTGGAGCGCACGAGCATCACGCTCATCGTCGACAAAGAGGAGATCGGTTCCGTGGGTGCCACCGGCATGACGAGCCGCTTCTTCGAGAACACCGTCGCCGAGATCATGACGCTCGCCGGCGAGGGTAACCCGCTGGCCCTGCGCCGCGCGCTCGCCCGCAGCCGCATGCTCTCCTCTGACGTGTCCGCCGGCTTCGACCCGGGCTATGCCGCCAAGTTCGAGACCAAGAACGCCGCCTTTATGGGTCGCGGCCTGTGCTTTAACAAGTACACGGGCAGCCGCGGCAAGGGCGGCTCCAACGACGCCGATGCCGAGTATGTGGCCCTCGTCCGCGACATCATGGACAAGGCAGGCGTGGATTTCCAGACCTGTGAGCTCGGCCGCGTCAACGCAGGTGGCGGCGGCACCATCGCCTACATCATGGCCAAGTACGGCATGAATGTCATCGACTCCGGCGTTGCCGTTCTGTCCATGCACGCCCTATGGGAGGTCGCCAACAAGGCCGATATCTACGAGGCCTACCGCGGCTACAAGGCCTTCCTCGAGCGCGCCTAACCAGCTCTTCAT
>CAKWZF010000070.1:1492-9270 GCA_934865005.1 uncultured bacterium
CGGCCAAAACAGACAGTATTCCACCGCAACTTTTTTGGCAGAGGAGAGTCTATGCTTCAAGTCATCATTTCGCCCGCCAAGCAAATGCGCGCGGCCCAAGATGCTTTTGAAGTCCTGGGCATTCCACCCTTTGTGCACGAGACGGCTCGCCTCCACCGGGCACTGCTAGATATCGAGCGGAATGAAGGCAGCGGCGGCCTGCAGGCGCTGTGGAACGTAAGTGACAGGCTGCTTACAGCGTGCCTGGATACGCTTCACGAATTTATGCCCGTCCTGAGCGATGCCGACCTCGCCGATCCCGATATCGCGCGTCGAATCTCCCCCGCCGTCATGTCCTATCACGGCATCCAATACCAAAGCATGGCGCCCGAGGTCATGGATGCCGCACAGCTCGACTGGCTGCAAAACCATCTCTGGATCCTCTCGGGACTCTACGGATGCGTACGCCCCTTCCATGCCGTTGAACCGTATCGGCTGGAGATGGGCGCGAAGCTTGTCGTCGACGGTGCCCGAGACCTCTACGCATTTTGGGGCGACAAGCTCGCACGGACTATCGCTCCGGCAGGCTCCAACGCTACGATCGTCAACCTCGCCAGCGCGGAATACGCCAAAGCTGTTCTCACCCGCCTCACCACCGATGCCACGGTCGTCACATGTCTCTTTGGCGAAGGCATCCGCAACGGGAAGCCCATCCAACGGTCGACCGCCAGCAAAAAGGCGCGCGGCTCCATGGTGCGGTGGATGGCAGAAAACAAGCTCAAGGATGCAAGCGAACTTACCGCATTCAACATCGGCTATCGGCACATCCCCGAGCTTTCAGACAAAAACACCCTGGTTTTCATGAACGCACAGGCACAATAGGCCCGCCGTTTCCAAACACCCCATTACTCCGCCAAGCCATCGGCCTTTGCAATCTCGCTCGTCGAGCCATCTTGGTAGGTAATCTTAACGTGCTCCACCTCGGATACCGCAGCGCCCGCCGAGGGCTCCAAGCGCCATTCCGTCAGCGCAATGTCCATGGTCGTGGGCACGTCCCCTTGATCTTTGAGCTTCACCGTCAGCGTTTTGAGCGTCGCATCAAACGTCACGCGTTCGATTTCTTCGCCCGGAATAGACCCGCCGCTCAGCTGCAGCTGCACAAACTCGTCGCGCGGATACCAATAGTCCCCCGGCGCGGCAACGGTATTGCCGCCCGCGACCCTCACCGTCATTATCGGCAGGGCATCGTCGGCCTCAAACTCCCAGGCAGCGCCGCCGCGACCGCCAAACGTCCAAATACAAAAAGCAATCACCAGCACGGCAAGCACCGCAAAGCCAATCGCGACAAGGCCATGGTGCGCACGGCTTTCCTCGGCCGATACATCCCATTGCGTCTCTCGATATAGATGCTTGTCTTCCATGTTCGCCTCCCCACAGGCACGCTCGTTGGCCCAATCGTACCCATTCAGGCTATACTTGAGCCCACCACATAAACGGGGAGCTTGCAGGACAAGACGGCAGGCTGAGACTGGGCGCGCCCGCCCTGACCCGCAAACCTGATATGGGTAATGCCAACGAAGGGAGCCGTGCCAATGAGCACACAGACCGAGCCCAAGCTCGTCACGCAAATCGACTTCGCCCGCGCCGGGCAGATCACACCGCAGATGAAGGAAGTCGCTGAGCGCGAGCATCGCGACCCCGAGTACATCCGCGAGCGCGTGGCCGACGGCCGCATCGCCATTCCCGCCAACATCGTGCACATCAAAAAGGGCATGCGCGCCTTTGGCGTCGGTGAGGGCCTGTCCACCAAGGTCAACGTCAACTTGGGCATCTCGGGCGATAAGGCCGATGCCGCCGAAGAGTGGAAGAAGGTCAAGATCGCCGAGGACTTTGGCGCCGACGCCATCATGGACCTCTCCAACTCGGGCAAGACGCGCCAGTTCCGCCAGCAGCTCATCGACGAGACACCGCTCATGGTAGGCACCGTCCCCATGTACGACGCCATCGGCTACATGGAAAAGCCGCTGGTCAAGCTCACCAAGGACGACCTGTTCGAAGTCGTGCGCGCGCATGCCGAGGACGGCGTGGACTTTATGACCATCCACTGCGGCATAAACAAGTCGGTCACCAAGACCTTTAAGGAGACCGGCCGCCTGATGAACATCGTGAGCCGTGGCGGCTCACTGTTGTTTGGCTGGATGGAGGTCACCGGTAACGAGAACCCGTTCTATGAGTTCTACGACGAGTTGCTCGAGATTTGCCACGAGTACGACGTGACGATTTCGCTCGGCGACTCCTGCCGCCCGGGCTGCCTCTACGACTCCAACGACGCCACCGAGACCGCTGAGATGATCGAGCTGGGCAAGCTGTGCAAGCGCGCTTGGGCCGCCGGCGTCCAGGTCATGGTCGAGGGCCCGGGTCACATGGCGCTCGACGAGATCGCCGCCAACATGAAACTGCAGAAGCGCCTGTGCCACAATGCTCCGTTCTATGTGCTCGGGCCGCTGGTGACCGATATCGGCGTTGGTTACGACCACATCACCGCTGCCATCGGCGGCGCCATCTCCGCCAGCTCCGGTGCCGACTTCCTGTGCTACGTGACACCGGCAGAGCACCTATGCCTGCCCAACGCCCAGGATGTGCTCGACGGCCTCATGGCCACCAAGATCGCCGCACACGCCGCCGACATCGCCAAAAAGGTGCCCCACGCCCGCGACATGGATGACAAGATGGGCCAGGCACGCCGCAAGCTCGACTGGGACGCCATGTGGAAGTGCGCGCTCGACCCGGTTACGGGCAAGAAGCGCTACGAGGAGTCCCCCGCCGCCACCGAGGGCACTTGCACCATGTGTGGCAAGATGTGCGCCGTCCGCACCGTCAACAAGATCTTCGAGGGCACCACGATCGACCTCGGCATGGAGGACTAGCCCTGTCGCCGCGGCCGCTTCTGGCGGCGAGCTGGTGCCTGTCAATTGTTGACGTGTGAACATTTGCTTGCATTTGCGTAAAGATTGCATCGCCCGCCCGGGTTCGACATAGAGTCGGCCCGGGCATCTTTATAATGCTGGCTTATAGACCCATTTGATTCCAACCGAACAAGGGAGCGAACATGGATCGCAGTAAGGTACCTGCCGTTCTATCCATCGCAGGATCCGATTCCAGCGGTGGCGCCGGCATTCAGGCCGACATCAAGACCATCACGGCGCACCGCCTGTATGCCGAGACGGCTATCACCGCTATCACCGCACAGAACACCCTGGGCGTCACCGCCGTACAGAACATCTCCCCGGATATTGTCGCGGCGCAGATCGATGCCGTTTTTGACGATATCCGCCCCAACGCCGTCAAGATTGGCATGGTTTCCTCTGCCGAGATTATCGATGTTATCGCCGACCGCCTGAGCGCTTGGAACGCGACAAACGTGGTCGTCGACCCCGTCATGGTAGCCACCTCGGGCGCACGGCTGATTGCCGAAGATGCCGCCGAGGCGCTCACCCGCCGCCTGTTCCCGCTAGCGACGGTTATCACGCCCAATATTCCCGAGGCCATGGCCCTGCTCGACTACGAGGTCGACTCCGAGCGCACGCAGCAAAATGCTGCCATGCTCCTCACCCGCCGCTTTGGTTGCGCATCCCTCGTTAAGGGTGGGCATCTTGTCAACGAGGCCAACGATGTACTGGCCGAACCCGCGCCACTCGATGACGAGGGCAACCATCTGGGAGATCCACTCACCACGTGGTTCCGCCACAAGCGCATCGAGACCGACAACACGCACGGCACCGGCTGCACGCTCTCGTCCGCCATCGCCTGCGCGCTGGCCCAGGGCATGGATCTTGCCGATGCCGTCAACGCGGGCAAGGCCTACCTAACCGGCGCTCTCGCCGCCGGCTTTGACATGGGCAAAGGTTCCGGCCCCGTCAACCACATGTGGCAGTACTGACTTGTAGGAACGACAAAAACGAACACGCCGTTTACCTGCGGGTTTAAGTACGACAACAACGGCACAAGCGCGTAAAAACGAGTTAGCGCACGCACTTGGGATAATTTGGGGATACGAAAGCCGCACGGACGCGCGCTCGAAACATCCCTGTTTATTAACGCAAAGAGGCCCCTCCCCGAAATACCGGGGAGGGGCCTGCCCTTATGGTCTGGCGATAACCACCTGGTCGCCGTCCCCGTCGAGGTACGGCGTGATTGCGATGCCGCGGTCGCTCTCGACCACGATGTAGGCGCGGTTAGTCGAGCGCTCGGTGGCGATGTATGAGTTCACGTTCTTGGGCAGGTCGTAGAGCGGCCCGTCGGACTGGTCCATGACCGTGGCGACGCCTACGGCGCCCGCATCATCCGGACGCACGAGCGAGCAGACAACGACGATGGCCGCGAACATGGCAAGAACCGCCGTGATGGCGTAGATGACGCCGAGCAGCTTATCGCTGGTCCTCATGTCACTCCTTAACGAGATAATCGTCGGCCTCGGGCTTACCGGTGGCGCGTCCTACGGCAATGTAGCGAATCTTCCCGCTGCCGCCGGTGTAGCATCCCCAGATAAAGCCGTCCGCGGACTTATACCAGTCGTCGAGCACGACGGTCTGCCCCCTGCTGTAGGAGGCCACCACGGACCCGGAGAGGGACGGCGCCGAGCGCACGTTGAGCTTGAAGACGGTGCAGCGGTAGCGGCCTCCGAAGCTCTCGGTCTCAGTCGCCTGCTGGGTCGGCTGCTTCGCGGGAGCCTGCTGAACGGGTGCGGAATTCGATACCTTGATTCCGAAACTCTCGAGGTAGATTCGGGCCAGGTCGTCGAGGTATTCATTGAACTTCTGCAGATCGCCGCCGTTGTCGATGAAGCCGTTCTCGGCGAGGCGGTAGTTAATGCCCCTCGCGGCGGCCCTGTTGATGTTAGCGAGGTTGGATCGCTTAACGAGCTTCTGCGCCCGTCCCGGCATAAATGCTGACAACTTGTCCGCCAGCGTCTTGTCGTAGGAGTCCGGACTGAACTTCGAGCTGATGATCACATGGGCACCGCGAGGTGTCTTGAGGCCGCTGGCATCCATGTGCAGCTCAACAACGGGACCGTCGGCCTTGAGGCTGTTCAGCCCGCCGTCCGCATACCAGTTGCGCGAAGTGTCGCAAAGCACCACCTGATCGCCGCCAAGCTCCTTGATGCGCCTGCCGAGCGCACGCACGCGCTCGGCCTCGGTGTACCCGCCGGCGCAGCAGCCGGGGTCGCCGGCGCCGTGCCCGCAGATGACGAACAGCTTGGCCACGCTATTCCTCGCCGCCCTCGTGAGACGGTCCCGGCTGCGCGCCGCCAACCTCTGGCAGGTCGGTCGCGACACTGGTTAGCAGCGACACGACGGCGGCGACGCCCGCCACGCTCGCGACCTGCACCCAGTCGAGGTCCGTGAATCCGACGCTCCCGGTACCAATGAGCGCCACCGCCGTCTGAGCAGCCGTCTTGACGGCGCGGGTGAGGGCCGCAATTGCCCATTCCTCGTACTTCTCCATAATGCTAGTCCTCCGATTCTCCCCTGATGGGGGCGTTGACGATTTCCTGGTAGTAGTGGGTGCCGGTGCCATTTCCGCCCATGCCGTGGTAGGCCCCGTAGACCTGCGAGGCCTCCTGCTTGACCCAGTCGGGGCAACCCTTGCCGCTGACCACGTAGCGCTCATGGAGGTCCACGAGGCGGCTTCGCAGCATCGTCCGAGTGCCCTCCTGCATCGCGTCCATGAGCCGGTACAGGCGCATGAGCGCACCCGCGAGGGCCGCGAGGGCAACCGGCACGGCCCACTGGACGGCCACGCGGGCTAGTTCTTCCATTCGCGCGCCTCCACTAGGCAGTCAGTTGCTTCCACGCGTCGTCGCTGCCGAACGTGCCCGGCTCGATGGTGTTGCCGTCCATCAGAGACTCGTAGACGCTTCCGTACTTGGTGACGCGGTCGCCCTTGGCGTATGACTTGCCGCTGACCCACTCGGGAACGTTCTCGCCGCCGGCCGTGGACGCCACGACCTTCGCCCAGTGCTGGGGGTCGGAAGCGGGATCCGCCGCAGTCGCCGTGTGACCGGAGATGGCCTTGTAGAGCGTGCCCTGCCAGAGCACGCGGTCTCCTTGCGCATAGACGTGACCGCATGCGTAGAGCGGATAGAGTGCCGGGACCTTCAACGCATCATCGTCGGAGAGGGCGGCCGCCTGGATCTGGGCGAGCATGAGCGCGGCGTCCTGAGGCGTTCCGGCATCGGGAACGAGAGTCCACACCTGCCAGATGGCACCGTCATGCTGCTCATAGGAGAGCACCGTGTGGTAACCGGCGCCGGGGTTGGGTTCCGCTGCCTCGCGGATCGGCAGGCCGGAGCCGTCCGTGGTCAGGTAGACAGACCCAGATACAAATTGTCCGTAAAACATTTTTCTCCTTAATGGTTGATTCTTTCCCAAAGCTCCGGGGCCGTATCGGGCTCAGATCCGATACGGGGTGCATGCGTCTGCAGGCACTTGTACAGGTCGCCTCCATATGCCACGCGCGCGCCGGCGGCATACGAGGCCTCACCCACATACCACGGCCGGATGAGCTGGGGTACCTTCAGCGCGTCCTCATCGCCGAGAGTCTCGGCGGACATGGCGGCAAGCCGAATCGCGTCATCGCGCACCCCGTCTGGCACGACACTCCATACTTGGTAGATGGAACCGCCCCGCTGCTCATACGCCATGTCCGCCTTGAAACCCTCGGGGACCTCAGGCTCATCAGACGCGAGAATCGGGAGACCCCTCCCGTCTGTCGCCAGGCGCACTGCGGGCCCGACAAGGGTCCCGATCAATGCCATTTAGACTCCTTTCTCTCGACCTCTCGTGGCAGAAATCCCACGCGCGTATCCTCTCCTTGAGAGTCCACGCGTCTGGGATTTACGGGATTGGAGACCATGATGAAAGTTGCAGAGGCCGCCTCGAGGTACATGAACGACAAGCGCGGCAGGCTGCGCGCCTGCACCCTGGCCGGATACGAGAGCGCGCTAGCGCTGCATGTCCTACCTCGCTGGGGCGGCCAAGAACTCGAGGAGATAGCGCCCGAGGACGTACAGGGCTGGATTGATTCGTTTGAGCTGCCAGGGGCCGCCGAAAAGGCATACAAGACCCTGCGGCAGGTTATCCGCTGGGCCATCCGCCGTCTCGGTGTTCGGATGTACGACCCAACCGCCGCCGGTGTCGAGCTACCGCACAAGCCGGCGCACCGCCCACGCACGATGGAGGCGAGCCAGGTCCGTGCCTACCTCCGCGCGCTGTGGGGACACGAGTGCGAGGCGGTCGCAATCTGCTCGGTAACCCTCGGGCTGCGGCGCGGCGAGGCGTGCGGCCTCAAGTGGTCGGACATCGACCTGCGCACCGGCGAGGTCCGCATCCGCCGTTCGAGGCAAGTCGTGCGCGGCAATGAGGTCATCGAGGCGCCGAAGACCGAGCGCTCCGCGCGGTCCTGCTGGCTCCCCCGCTTCGCGGTCAAACGCCTGCGCGCGCTGCGAAAGGGCCGCTCGGGCTGGCTGTGCGATCTGTCGCCCGATGCCGTCGCACGGCGTATCAGGTCTGCATGCCGCCGGGCGGGCGCCGCATGGACATCGATGACCGAGTGCCGCCACACATGGGCGACGCTCGCGGTCGAGGCCGGCGTGGGCATCG
Source organism: uncultured bacterium (assembly GCA_934865005.1). Classification (GTDB taxonomy): domain Bacteria; phylum Actinomycetota; class Coriobacteriia; order Coriobacteriales; family Coriobacteriaceae; genus Collinsella. Next base: position 9,133 of record CAKWZF010000070.1, read on the forward strand.
AGACCGTGGCCATGATGCTGGGACACACAGACATCGGGACCGCCTACGAGCACTACATCGTGCCAAGACCACGCATCTGCAAGGATGCGCAGAAAGTGGTTGAGCGGCTGATACTCGGGGGCTAGGATTCCGTATCCC
>CAKWZF010000071.1:0-9064 GCA_934865005.1 uncultured bacterium
TAGCGGGTGGTTTAAAGCTGGCCGCTGCGCGGCCAGCAGACTAAAGTCTTGAAAGAAAGGGGGCGACCCGCCTGGGCCGCCCCCTTCGCTTGGTTTATAAACTCCGCTACATCCCATTGCGCAGATCGCACACGCCGGCTGCCGCCATCTCGCGCAGCAGCGTCTCGCGGTCGCGCGTCACGATCAAATCCAGCGGGAAGTGAATCTCGTCGAGCATCTTGCGCGCGTGATCGAGCTTGCCAATGGCCATGCCAATGTGGGCATCGGTCGACACGCCAATGCCCACGCTCAGCTCGGCGCAGCGCTCGGCGATCTTGCGGCATACGGCCCAATGCTCAGTGTCAACACCGTGTTCAAGACTATGGTTGTTGATCTCGATAATCTTGTGCTTGGCCTTAGCCGCCAACAGCACCTCGTCGATATCGAACGGCACGCCCGAACGCCCCGTGTGACCCAGCATGAACACCTTGGGGTGCTCCAGGGCATTGATATACATCTCGGTCGCCTGGGCCAGCGTCGCGCCCTTAGCAATCTGCGGATTATGCACGCTTGCAACCAAATAATCCAAATTACGCGTAACCAAATCGAACAGCGAATGCTGACGGCTGTACGAATCGCCGGCGATATCGAGCGTGACAGGAGTGTCCTCGCCAAACAGACTTCCGTCCAGCGAAACGATATCGGCCTCGGCGCCACGCAGCACCAGCACGCCGCTCCAAATGCGCGGCCAGATATCCTGGTTGATAAAGAATTGGTAACTGCGCAGGTCATTGGGACAAGCCGTAACCATAGAGCTCAGATGGTCGGCAGATCCGAGCACCTGCAGGCCACGCTCTGCCGCCCAGTACACATTCTCCTCAATGGTCGAATATGCATGCGCAGAGAACATCGTATGGGTATGAATGTCACAAGAAAGCAGGTAGGGCATCAGGTCTCCTTATCTGGCACGGCCGTCGCTTATATTCATTGTACGCATAGCCTTCGATAGTCGTAAAACCACTCCATCCCAAAGACACAACGTCCATGACAACGGGGTCCGGCTTAACACCAAACCCCGTTTCACGTAAAACATTGTAGGCAGAGCGCTTTACTTTTAACGATACTCGTCCGCCAACTGTTTCCAAGCGGGTAGCGAATTGACAATCGTTTCGTAACTCACGCAATAGCCCAGGCGGAACCAACCCGGCATGCCAAAGCTGTCCGAGGGAACCGCAAGCAGCTCATACTTCTTTGCGCGCTCGCAAAACGCATTCGCATCGGGTTCCAGCGCCTTCACCCACAGGTAGAATGCACCATCCGGCTCAACATAGGTGTAGCCATAGTCCGCCAAGGCATCGGTGAGCGCCGTGCGGTTGCGTGCATAGGCCTCAACGTCACTCGGCTCATCGATGCAGTCGATAATTACGCGCTGGAAGAGCGCCGGCGCGCACACGAAGCCCAGCGTACGGGCGGCACCGGCAACGGCGGGCATTACACGAGCTGCCTGAGGGTTCGTATTGGGAACCAGAATCCACCCCACGCGCTCGCCCGGCAGCGAAAGCGACTTGGAATACGAGTAGCACACGATGGTGTGCTCGTAGATCGAGGGCACCCAAGGCACCTCGGCACCGTACACAATCTCGCGGTACGGCTCATCCGAGATGAGCATAATCGGATTCTCGGGATCGCGATGAGCGTTGGCCTCGCGCAGAACATTGGCCAGTCGCGTCAGCGTGTCGCATGTATATACGGCACCGGTCGGATTGTTGGGAGAGTCAATGATGACGGCCGCCGTCTTATCGCTGATCGCCTTGAGCACGTTGTCCACGCTCAGCTGGAACGTATCTTCATCGGCGAGCGCCTCAACACACGTACAGCCGGCCTTCTCAATCCAAACGCGATACTCCGGAAAGTACGGGGCGATAACAATAACCTCGTCGCCCGGGTTCGTAACGGCGTTGAGCGTGCAGGTGAGCGAAGCCGCGGCACCCACCGTCATAAATACGTCTTTGCCCTCATAGCTCGCGCCAAAGCGGCGGTTGAGCGATTCGGCCACAGCGGCACGACATTGCGGCAGGCCCGGTGCGGGCGTGTAGCCGTGCAGCTGGTCGCTCGGCAGCTCCAGGGCCTTCTTAATCGACTCAGCCACAGCAGCGGGCGCCGGAACGCTCGGATTGCCCAGCGAAAAATCGAACACGTTTTCCGCGCCGATCTGTGCCTTGCGCTCAAGGCCGTAGCTAAAGATCTCGCGGATGATGGAGCTCTCCGCACCGCGCGCATACATAGTTTCGTTGATCATCTGTTCCCCTTTCGCATAGGCGGTATTGTACGCTTTAGTTGAGCAAAGTGCCGCAGCAATGTTGATTGGGGACAGACTTAAATGCGTGAAAACGCTCATTTAAGTCTGTCCCCAATCAACAGGCGGCCCCATATCGCTCAAAAGAAAAAGCCTCCACAAGTTTCCCCGCGGAGGCTTTTGTTACAAGGACTATTTGTCGGCGTCGGTGTCGGCACCGACGACGGCATGGTCATCGTCAGCATCATCGGATGCGGCTTCGGCATCCTCCTGCATGGCCGCCTGCGCAAAGGCCGCGGCATCAGCCGCCAGCTCCTCCTCGCTCATGCGAGGCACGCGCTTCTTGGTCGGCATGCCGGCCGCCTTGGCATTGCGCTCCTCCTTGGCCGCCAGGATATCGCCCTCGCGCTCAAGGTAGGCGTCCCACTCGTTATCGAGCAGGGCATTCACGGCATTGCCCTCGACAGTCTCGCGCTCAAGCAGCACCTTCGCCATCAGATCGAGCTGATCGCGACGGGCATCCAAGATCTCGACAGCACGACGATGGGCCTCGCGCATGATGCGCTGAACCTCGATATCAATGCGGCGCGCCGTCTCCTCGGAGTAATCCTGGTGATCGGCGTAATCGCGACCAAGGAACACCTGATGTTGCGCCTCGCCAAACACTTGCGTGCCCAGCTCCTCGCTCATGCCCAGGCGCGTGACCATCTCGCGCGCCATCTTGGTTGCGCGCTCCAGATCGTTGCTCGCGCCCGACGTAATATCATCGCACATGAGCTCCTCGGCAACGCGACCGCCCAAGAACACGGCAAGCTCGTCGAGCATCTCGTTCTTGGTCTTGAGGAAGTGGTCCTCCTGCGGAAGCTGCAGCGTGTAGCCCAGCGCCTGGCCGCGGCTGACGATCGAGATCTTGTGGACCGGATCGGAGTGCTCCAGGATGTGGCCCACCAAAGCGTGACCGCTCTCGTGGTAGGCAATCGTGGTGCGCTCGGCCTCGGTCATCACGCGACCCTTGCGCTGCGGTCCGGCAATCACACGCTCCATCGATTCCTCGACCTCGTCCATCGAGATCACGGAACGATGGCGGCGGGCAGCCAGCAGCGCAGACTCGTTGAGCAGGTTCGCCAAATCGGCGCCAGTAAAGCCAACGGTCATCTGGGCGAGTTTCTCAAACTTAACGTCCTCGTCCATCGGCTTGTTCTCGGCATGCACGCGCAAGATCTGCTCGCGGCCCTTCACATCCGGACGGTCGACCGTAACCTGACGGTCAAAACGGCCGGGACGCAGCAATGCCGGATCCAGGATGTCAGGACGGTTGGTCGCAGCGATCAGGATGACCGACTCGCTTTCCTCAAAGCCGTCCATCTCGACCAGCAGCTGGTTGAGCGTCTGCTCGCGCTCGTCGTGACCGCCGCCCAAGCCAGCTCCGCGCTGACGTCCCACGGCATCGATCTCATCGATGAAGATGATCGACGGGGCCTGGGACTTGGCCTCCTTAAAGAGGTCACGCGCACGGCTGGCGCCGACACCTACGAACATCTCGACAAAGTCGGAACCCGAGATGCTAAAGAACGGCACGCCCGCCTCGCCGGCAACGGCCTTGGCCAGCAGCGTTTTACCGGTGCCCGGAGGGCCAACCAGCAACACGCCACGCGGGATCTTGGCGCCCAGCTTGCGATAGCGATCCGGATCGCTCAAAAAGTCACGGATCTCCTCGAGCTCCTCGACTGCCTCGTCCACTCCGGCAACGTCTTCAAACTTGACCTTGGGGCGTGTGGCCTCGTTGGTCTTGGCGTTGGTCTTGCCAAACTGCATGTTCCTGTTGTTGGCGCCCATCATCTGGCGCATAAAGTAGAACATGATGGCGATAAGGGCGATCGTCGGAAGCACACTCATCGCCAAGTCGCCCCAAAAATCGGGATCGTTGGTGTTGACGATGTACTTGGTATCGGGGTGCTCCGCCATGAGCTCGGCAAGCGAATCGGAGCCGACATAGGTCGAAGAGAAGCTCTTGAGCTCGCTCGTATCGCCCTTGTCCTTTTTTGTCTTCCAGTAATGACCCGTCACGCTTCCGTCTTGAACCGTATAGGTCAGATCTTCGACGCGATCCTGCTTGATGGCGCTGACCATCTCGCTCGTCGCGAGCTTAACGGTATTGCTGGAGCTGGCAAAGCCGGAACCCATATTAAAGAAGGCATAGCCCAGAAGCGCGCAAGCCAAAAGAAAATACAGCCAGCCCGTACGCGTGGGCTTCTTGCCTCCGGGCATCCCCGGGATCTTTGGGTCCCGGGGAGTCTGGGAATTGTTGTCGTTACGGTCGTCGGGCATCTTACGAATAAACCTCCGGTTTCAAAATGCCCAGATACGGAAGGTTGCGATAGCGCTCGGCATAGTCGAGGCCGTAGCCCACCACAAAGGCATCGGGGCAATGGGTTCCAACATACTTGGGCGTGATGGCCGAGACGCGGTCCTCAACGTCCTTCCACAGGAAGGCGGCGACCTCCAGAGAAGCGGGCTTGCGGCTCTCGAGGTTCTTCATCAGATACTTGAGCGTCAGGCCCGAGTCCAGAATGTCCTCGACGATCAGCACGTCGCGACCGCGGATGTCGATATCCAGGTCCTTAATGATACGCACGATACCCGAGGACTTCACACCGTCGCCGTAGCTCGAAACAGCCATGAAATCGATGTTGGTCGGCAGCTCGATCTTACGCATCAGGTCGCCCATAAAGACCACGGCGCCGCGCAGGACCGCAATCAGCACCAGATCCTTACCCGCGTAGTCGCGCGTAATCTCCTCGCCCAGGCGAGAGACGATACCGTCGATATCCTCCTGCGTGAACAGAACCTTCTCGATATCCGGATGTTGAGAAGCCATGACAACCCTTTCTTGTGCTTATCGCCCACACACCGCCGTATGGACGCGAACTACACATTCTAGCAGCGCACGGGGTAAATTTACCAGCCCGTGCGACATCAGCGCGGGAATACCGTCAACGTCGCACAGAATAGCAGGCGTGGGACGCTATTCCGCATCGACCACGCGGAGCAGATATGCCACGCGCGTTGCGGCCGTGCACTTAAAACGCTCGTCCGCGCGAACTCCGGCGACCCACACCACGGCACCCCCCGGCGCCGTCCTCACCATGGGCACGCCGGCGCGCTCGGAAACGGGAATGCGAGCCTCACCTAGCAAATCGGATACTTTCTTGCTTCGGCCACTCATCCCTAACGGGCACATCACGTCTCCCGGCGCGGGACCGTCCACCCACAGGCGCGCCAATCGCGCCTCGGCAGGGATCTCGCCACGCGAGCCCGCCAGGATCCGCTCACTATCGCTGTCGGCAAAACCCAGGGCAGCCGCGTCTACCAAAGCTGTCACTTCCCCGGCAGCCGCAAGCTCACGGGCGCGGCGCACGATATCGCATCCCGGCTCAACAGCCATCGGTTCTGTGACCAGCATACGTCCCCCGCCCAACGGCAAACGACCGGGTACGGTAACCCAGTCCGCGACCAGGCCCTCGCGAGCCGCCGGCGCCTTAAACGCCAGCATGCCAAACTCAATGCGTGCGTCAATCCCCGCCGGAAGCGTGACCGAGCCGGTGCCCTCGGCAACGCAGGAAAGGACTCGCTCCACATGTCGCATCTCGGGACGAGCGTCCGGATCGATGCGCTTAATCGCCAGTCGCACGATGCGCCGCGCGATTACCACCTCGGCCGCAGCCAGGCGCCTGGCATCGAGCACCAGCGCACCCGCTGCCTCTTTGCGCAAACAGCTTCGAAACGCCTGTGCCGAAAGCTGAGACAAAAACGCGTCCTCATCGCCTAAGATCTCGCAGGCGGCGCCAATCGTCTTGCAGACGCTCGCGTTGCGCTGCGCCACCACCGGCATTACTCGATGGCGCACGTAGTTTCGCAGATACGAGATATCCTCATTGCTCTCGTCTTCACGCCACGGCTGACCATGTACCTGTAGATAGCCCACGAGCTCGCCATGAGTTAGGTCGAGCAAGGGACGTACCACGATATTCCTCCGGCGAGGAATGCTCGATAGGCCAGCGGGCCCCGAACCCTTAATCGCGTTCATCAAAAACGTTTCCGCGCGATCCGAAGACGTGTGCGCGGTGCAGATACGAGCCGCCGTTCGCGGCGCCCCCGTCTGGGCGCAGAGTTCGCGAACATACCTCCGCGCCGCGGCATAGCGCACCTCGCGGGCCGCGGCCTCAATATTGCCCGACTCCCCATCAAAATAAGCGTGCTCCACACACAGCGGTAAACCATATTGCGCGCAGAGCTCACGCACAAAGGCCTCGTCGCCATCGGACGCCTTGCCGCGCAGATGATGGTTTACATGCAGCACATGCAGGCGCTCGCGAGCAATGGGGGCAACACCGCGTCCGTCTTGGATATCCAGCTTTGATGTGCACGCCATAAGAAGCAGTGCCGTCGAGTCCGCGCCGCCTGATACCATGAGCACGACAGGAGCAGCCTGCTGTCTCGTCCGGGTCTCATCGACTGCCCCAGGCACGGCATGGTGTCCGTAATGCTGTGATACCGTTGGCATTCGCTTCCTCCTCTATTCGTCCGCACCCATTGTATCCTTTGGAATCTTATGTCTCGTCTGCACCTTCATATCCTCGGCAGTGGCTCTAAAGGCAACTGCGCACTCATCGAGGGCCCGCAGGGGCTCATTATGGTCGATGACGGACTGTCTCGCCGCGAGACATTAAAGCGCATGGCAGAACTGGGGCTCTCGGCAGACAACGTCTCGGCTCTTCTCATTACTCATGAGCATAGCGATCACATCAAGGGCCTCGATGTCTGGTGCAAGCACTGGCACGGCCCCCTCTTTGCCAGCAGGGGCACTCTTTCGAGCAAAGAAAATCTTTCGCATCTGCCTGTCGAGGAATTCGATCCCGGTGACACCCTATCCATTGCCGGCATCCACGTGCAAACCTACTCAACGTCACACGATGTCATCAATCCAGTCGGCTATCGATTCGACACCCTCGATGATTCCATCGGCTTTGCCACCGACACCGGAGAGCTATCGAGCCAGGCCATGAACACCCTCGAAGATTGTCGAGTCCTCGCACTCGAAAGCAACCACGATGTGACCATGCTGCGCGAGGGAGAATATCCCCGCTTTCTTCAGGAGCGCATCCTGTCTGCAAGGGGACACCTCTCCAATGGCCAAGCCGCCGAAGCCGCGCGCGAACTTGTTACCGATCGCACCGAACAGCTCATTGCCATGCATATCAGCCAAGATAACAATCGTCCGAGCCTTACCGTCAAAAGCTATGCCAAAGCTCTGGCCGCAACCCTAGATGACGAGGTCGGCAGCTCCGCAACCCTTCTCCAAGGATCGCGAAAACTCTCGATACGCCCCGCAAGCCAGCATCGGCCAGTAACCATTCAATAGACTGTCCTAGACAGCAAAAGGGGCCGAGAATCGCTTCCCAGCCCCTTTTGCTGTCTTTTAATAGCGCAGAACACCAACGAAGTTAGTCGATGGAGATCTTCGTAACGTTCTTCTTCTCGACGATCTTGGGGACCGTAACGGTCAGGATGCCGTCAGCGTACTTAGCCGAGAGGCCCTCGCTCGAAGCGTCCTTTAGATACACGCCACGCGTCGCGCTGTACGAGCTGAACTCCTTCTGCAGGAAGTTCTTGCCCTCGTTCTCCTCGTCTTCCTCGACATTCACGCTAATGGACAGACGACCCTCGTTAAGCTCGACATCGATATCGTCCTTGGCGACGCCGGTCAGATAAGCCTTGACCTCATAGCCGTCGCCCTTATCCTCAACGTCAACGGGAAACGCCTTGGAAGCAATCGAGTTGTTTGCAAGGTCAGTCATATCATCAAACAGATCGAACAGCGAGCTAGCAGAAGGACGAACGCCAAAAACCGAACGATAAGGAACCATGCTTGCCATGTTTACCACTCCTTTTAAGGACTGCCGAGTCATCTTCTAGGTGACTGGGACTTCTTTTGACGCTCTTATATATGCCCACCCAGTGCTCATATATACATCGACTATAAAGTTTTTTGAGTCTAGTACTATAAGCATATCTAAGTGTGTTTGACTCAGGTTTTAATAAGGTTAAGGTTCTTTGAACCAGAGCTTAAATAACAAGTATGTTCACAGCTACAAATAGCAAGGGGCTTACAATGAGCGCGTACACGTTGTTGGTAACGAGCTAAAGGGCATCATGGACGACCAAAACCAGAACAAAATGTTTATGCCGACGCAGGGGGAAGATACTTCCACGCAGCCGCCGCGGTTCCATCGCCCCCACATCTCGCAAGAGCCCATTAATGATCCGGAGCCCGAGTATGTGACGAGAAATCGATATCAAACGCTCGAGGATGCCCAAACGGGACGTAAACATATGGGCGGCGCCTCGGGAGACCCTGTATATCTGAAAGACGCACCATTATCTAAAAACAGCGCAGCTAGTGATGAGCCGATGAAAGCATCCGCCACTCATCGACAAAGAGGTCCTCGACCAAAGCAAACCTTGACGCATTCGGCTCGCTATCTCGAAACGCCAAAACAGGGAAAATCAATCTTCGTTTCATCAAGTAAACGACGCAAGCAGCATCGACTGACAATCCTGCTTTTGATCATTGTGGCCATAGCAGTCGCCCTTGTTATTCGATTTATTTTCTTTAAATAAAAGCTCAATACCAAAAACAATAAGATCGTCTAGTGTAATTGAGTCAGTTACGCCCCGTAAACGCAAAAAAGGGGGAGGCCGCGAGGCCTCCCCCTTCTCAGTTCAAGC
>CAKWZF010000072.1:0-2795 GCA_934865005.1 uncultured bacterium
TCTTTCATGCAGCAGGGGCTCTCAATGTTTTTATGTCCTGCTCATATCGTCTCTGTCGGCAGTTGGGGACACTCCTTGGCAATTGGCGCATCAGAGCGCTCTGACATACAGTTTTTCGATTCCGTATGTATATATGCGCGCTAATGGGTTATAAAATCTAAGTCTGAACATAGCAGGTCTGCGATGCGGCTCGGGCGACCGGGCCGTTTTTGCGGGCGGGGGTAGCGCGAAAGGACTGCACATGCGTCAATTTAAGACCGAGAGCAAAAAACTGCTCGACCTCATGATCAACTCCATCTACACCAATAAGGAAATCTTCCTGCGCGAGCTTATCTCCAACGCGAGCGATGCCGTCGACAAGCTCAACTTTAAGAGCCTGCAGGACCCGAGCGTTAAGATCGACCAGGGCGACCTGGCCATTCGCGTCTCCTTCGATAAGGATGCCCGCACCATCACGATTTCGGATAACGGTATCGGCATGACCGCCGAGGAGCTCGAGCGCAACCTGGGCACCATCGCCCACTCCGGCTCCGAGGAGTTTAAGACCGAGAATGCCGAGCAGCAGGGCTCCGATGTCGACATCATCGGTCAGTTTGGCGTGGGCTTCTACTCGGCTTTTATGGTCGCCAGCCACGTGAAGGTCGTCAGTCGCGCCTATGGCGAGGACACCGCTCACGTGTGGGAGTCTGATGGTCTTGAGGGTTACACCATCGAAGACGGCGAGCGCGCCGAGCACGGCACCGATGTCATCTTGACGCTGCGCGAGAACGAGAAACTCGATGCCGACGGCGAGGCCGAGACCTACGATCGCTTCCTGACCGAGTGGGGCCTCAAGAGCCTGATTCAGCAGTACAGCAACTATGTGCGTTACCCGATTCAGATGATGGTGTCCAAGAGCCGCCAGAAACCCAAGCCCGAGGACGCCGGCGACGATTACAAGCCCGAGTATGAGGACTACCAGGAGCTCGAGACCATCAACTCCATGACGCCGATTTGGAAAAAGCGCAGCTCCGATGTCGAGCAGAAGGACTACGACGAGTTCTACAAGTCTACGTTCCACGACTTTGATAATCCTGCGCGCACCATCAGCTTCCATGCCGAGGGCACGCTCGAGTATGACGCCCTGCTGTTTGTGCCGGGCCGCGCCCCGTTCGATCTGTACAGCAAGGACTACGAGAAGGGCCTGGCGCTCTACAGCTCAAACGTGCTGATTATGGAGAAGTGCGACGACCTGCTGCCCGACTACTACAACTTCGTGCGCGGTGTCGTGGACTCTGCCGACGTGACGCTCAATATTTCGCGTGAGACGCTGCAGCAGAACCGTCAGCTCAAGGCCATTGCCAAGCGTGTCGAGAAGAAGATTACCGCCGATCTTGAGGATATGCGCGACAATGACCGCGAGGCCTACGAGAAGTTCTTTGAGAACTTTGGCCGCGGTCTTAAGTACGGCATCTACTCGAGCTATGGCATGAAGGCCGATGAACTCGCTGACCTGTTGCTGTTCTGGTCTGCCAAGGAACAGAAGATGATTACCCTGGCCGAGTATGCCAAGGGCATGCCCGAGGATCAGAAGGCCATCTACTACGCCGCCGGCGACTCGCGTGAGCGCTTGGCAAAGATGCCCGTGGTAAAGGGCGTGCTCGACCGCGGCTATGACGTGCTGCTGCTGACGCAGGATGTGGATGAGTTCACGTTCCAGGCTATGCGTGAGTACGTTGCCGCCGATATGCCCAAGGTCTACGAGGACGATGCTGCCCGCGAGGCTGCCGAAAAGGCCGTTGCCGACGGTGCAGAGCCCGAGGTCGAGGATCGTCATCTGGAGCTCAAGAACGTCGCGACCGGTGATCTTGACCTGGCGACCGAGGACGAGAAAAAGGAGGCCGAGTACGCCACCAAGGAGAACGAGGACCTCTTTAGCGCTATGAAGGAGGCGCTCGGTGACAAGGTCGAGAAAGTTGCCGTCTCCGCGCGCCTGACCGATGCCCCCGCTTGCATCACCACCGAGGGCCCGCTTTCGCTCGAGATGGAGAAGGTGCTCCAGAAGGGACCCGAGGGCGCGCCCGACGGCATGCCCAAGAGCCAGCGCGTGCTTGAACTCAACGCCAAGCACCCGGTCTTTGACAAGCTTGTCGCTGCCCAGAAGGCAGGCGACGCCGACAAGATCAAGCAGTACTCCGGTTTGCTCTACGATCAGGCCCTGCTGGTCGAGGGCATTCTGCCCGAGGACCCCGTGGCCTTCGCGGCGGCTGTTTGCAACTTGATGTAGTTCGGGGATACGGCACCGTAACTAGATTAGAACGAGAGTGGATAATCTCCCACTTTTGGCTCGAATGCGGGCTTGAAGTTGGAGATTTTCCACTCTCGTTTCCTTTTGATTGATCCCTTGGGGACGGAGGAAAACGGATCACCGAGGGGGTCGGTCTGATCCGGTGATCCGTTTTCCTCCGTCCCCAAGGGATCAATTATTTGTCGGGGTTGTGGTTTTGTGACCTGCTGAAATTTAGGATACTGTACAACTGTACGCTAACTCATCTTCGTAGTATATTGCTACCCGCAAAACTCAATACCATTGTGCTTTGAGACGCTAAAGCGCCTACGTACAATGGTTGTCGATAGTACGATTTGATTCAACGACAGGATGGATGGTCCAAGCGTGAGTCTCGGCAGCAAACTATCCGATGCAAAGGTTTCCTTTGCAATCTTTAAACGCGACATCAAGCGATTGATCGTGAACCCCGTCGCCCTGGTGGTTACCCTGGGCGTGTGCGTCATTCCCTCGCTGTATGCCTGGTACA
>CAKWZF010000072.1:2805-8914 GCA_934865005.1 uncultured bacterium
CTGGTACAACATCGTTGCCAACTGGGATCCGTACGGAAATACCCAGGGCATTAAAATCGCCATCGCCAACAACGATCAGGGCACCCAGAACGACCTGGTGGGCGAGCTTAACGCAGGCGATAAGGTGGTCGACCGGCTCAAGGAGAACGACCAGCTTGGCTGGACCTTCGTCGACTCGGCGGCAGATGCCAAAGAGGGCGTCGAAAGTGGCGAATACTATGCTGCCATCGTGATTCCCAAGAACTTCTCCGACAATCTCGTCTCGATGCTCGACGGCAATTACCATCAGCCGAAGCTCACCTATTACGTCAACGAGAAAAAGAGCGCCATTGCGCCCAAGGTCACCGATACCGGTGCCAACACCATCGAGGAGCAGATCAACTCGGAATTTGTCTCCACGGTGGGCGAGACCGTCGCGGGCATTGCCAAAGATGCTGGCATCGACCTTAAAGACAAGGCAACCCAGACCCAGGATTCGCTGGCGGGCTCGGTGTCCGAGGCGTCTGATACCCTGGGCGAAGTACGTGATTCCATCGGCGACATGAATGCCGCCATCGACAAGACAAGTAACTCGATTGCTTCGGCCGATGCTGCGCTGGCGGGCCTGCAGGGACAGGCGCCTTCGCTAACGCAGGCAATCGCTCAGGGTAATGATCTGCTGGGCGAAGCTCGCGCCACGGCTGGCAAGTCCATCACCTCGCTCTCCAAGGCACTTTCGGAGGGCAGCATCGTGCTGAGTAAGACATCGGCTTCTGCGAACGCCGCGATTGGCAGACTTTCCGGTACGGTTACGTCCACGACCACTCGAATCGACAACTCGCTCGAATCCCTTCAGGCGACGATTGACCACAACAGCGCTGTCATCGAGCGCCTGCAGATTCTCGCTAACGATACGTCGACGGGATCGGAGAACGCCGACGCGCTCATCGCGTCGACCATCAATTCGCTTCGCGAGCAAAACCAGAAGCTGCAGAGCATTAAGGATGGCCTTTCTGCACAGTCGAGCGCCATGGCAAACGACGCTACGGCAATCTCGAACGCGAGCAACGCACTCAACGCGGCAATTCAGACCGGTACGGCTAACCTCGGTCAGGCTCAGACCGATCTGGGGCAGAACGCACTGCCGAAGGCTTCGAGCGCGCTTGACTCCTTTGCCGCCGTTTCGGGCGATTTGACCGGCATTGTGTCGGGTATGACCCCCACGATAGCGAGCGCGCGCGGCACGCTGGCGCAGCTCGATGCCACGCTCAAGCAGGCAAAGACCACGCTGTCCCAAACCGACGCCTCCCTTGCCAAAGTTCAGGACAAGCTCGCGACCGCCGCCAATGACATTGCGGCGCTGCAGACCTCTGAGTCTATGGGCGAGTTAGCCGACCTCATGGACGTCGACGTCAATGACGTGGCAGATTTCATGGCATCTCCGGTTGAGCTGACGTCCAAGTCAATCTATCCGGTCAAGAGCTTTGGCTCGGGCATCGCGCCCTTTTACACCAATCTGGCGCTGTGGGTAGGCGGCTATGTGCTCATCGCTATCTACAAACTCGAGGTCGACCGCGAGGGCATCGGTAGCTTTACGGCGCGTCAGGGCTACTTTGGCCGCTGGCTGCTGCTGGTGATCCTGGGCGCGTTCCAGGCCATTATCGTTACGGTGGGCGACCTGGTCATTGGCGTTCAGTGCGTCAATCCGCTGCTCTTTGTGCTGGGCGGCATCGCCATCTCGTTCACTTACGTCAACATCATCTATGCGCTGTCCACCACCTTTAAGCATATCGGTAAAGCCATTGGCGTCATCCTCGTCATTGTGCAGATCCCCGGCTCGTCGGGCATGTATCCCATCGAGATGATGCCCGGCTTCTTCCAATGGCTGCATCCGCTGCTGCCCTTCACCTATGGCATCAACCTGCTGCGCGAGACTGTCGGTGGCATGTATTCGTTCAACTATCTGTTCAACCTGTGCATCCTGGGCGTTTTCCTTATCATCGCGCTCTTTATCGGTCTGCAGCTGCGCCCGTTGCTGCTCAACCTCAATCTGCTCTTTGATAAGCAGCTTTCCACGACGGGCCTCATGATCTGCGAGTCCAACGACCTGCCGCGCCAGCGCTATTCGCTGCGCACGGCCATGCGCGTCGTGCTCGATTCCGATTCGTACCGTCGCGAGGTGCTCGACCATGCCGTGGCTTTTGAGCATCGCTACCCCTACTACATCAAGGGCGGTTTTGCCGCCGTGGTAGGCGTGCAGGTTCTGCTCTTTGTGCTTTCGACGGTGCTCGATATCGACAATAACGGCAAGATCATCCTTCTGGTCATCTGGATTGTCTCGGTTATCGCCATCTGCGGCTGGCTCATTAACATCGAATATATCCGCGCGAGCCTCAATACCCAGATGCGTATCTCGGCGCTTTCGGACGAGGACCTTCGCCGCGAGATGCGCGAGCACACGGCTGCCATCCCTGCCGCCCGTCGCATGTTTGGTCTCAACGCCAGCGAGCGGGGCACCAAGGACAGTGAACAGCCCACGAGCCGTCTGCCGCATATCGGTGCGCATCGTAAGGCTCAAGATGCCGACGACGTTGACAACGTAAACGGAAACGACGGGGACACCACCCCGCTTGGCAAGCACTCTAAAGGAGGTGTGGCATAAATGAAAAACATCCTGCACCTGTTTAAGCGCGATGTCCAAAACGTGTCTCACTCCGTGATCGGTATGGTCGTCGTGATGGGCCTGATCATCGTGCCGTGCCTGTACGCGTGGTTTAACATCGCCGGTAGTTGGGACCCGTACGGCAATACCGGCAACCTTAAGATTGCAGTGGTCAACACCGACGAGGGCTACGAGAGCGATCTGATTCCCGTCGAGGTTAACGTGGGCGAAAACGTGACCGCCACCCTACGCGGCAACGAGAGCTTCGATTGGGTTGTGCTCAACAATCGCGAAAAGGCTATCGAGGGCGTTAAGTCGGGCGCGTACTATGCTGCCGTCGTTATCCCCAAAACGTTTAGCGCTGACATGATGACGCTTTTCTCGACCGACGTGAAGCATGCCGATATCGAGTTCTACGAGAATCAGAAGGCCAACGCCATTGCGCAGATCGTGACCGAGAAGGGTTCGAGCGCCGTCCAGAGCCAGGTTAACAAAACTTTTACCGAGACCATTACGACGATCGGTCTTAAGACGGTGTCCAGCCTGCTCGATTACATGAGCACCGACCAGGTGGGTAACTTTATCGCCAACCTGTCCTCGACGCTCGGCGATTCGATTGAGGACCTGCGAGACGTTCGGGCAAATGCTTCGTCGCTGGCGGGCATTTTGAGCTCCACGTCCGATTCGCTGACGTCGGCGAGCGGCATGCTCAAGCAGACGGGCACGGTCGATGAGTCAACGAAGCAGCTGATGGAGCATGTCAAGAGCGGTATTAGCGATTCCAAGGAAGCGCTGAAGGACGCCAACGACGCCATCAATGCCGCGATTGACGGAAGCGCGGGCTCGTTTGACAACGTGTCCGCCGAGCTTGCGAAGGCATTTGATGCCGCGAATCAACATGTCGACCTTACAGTGTCCCAGCTCAACGATGCCGCGGCGGCGCTCAACACGCGTGCCGACGATATCGACGCCACGGCCGACCAGCTCCGCAGCTTTGCCGATCAGGTGACTGACGAAAAACTCCAGGACAGCCTCAAGTCTGTGGCAACATCGCTGAGCAGGATTGCTGTGGAGTATCGCAACAACGCCAAGGACTTGACGGCCACCGCGAAGTCTCTCTCTGACAGCATGGCAGAGGTTAATAAGTCGCGTGCCGAGGTCGATCAGGCAATCGCGGATGCCAAGGCTGGTATCTCGGGTGCCAAGACTGACTACGACTCTACGTTTTCGGCCAAGGCAAAGGAGCTCAAGAAGACCATCTCGGGCGTTTTGGATTCGCTGAACGGTATTTCGAACGATCTGGATAGTGCTGTTGCTGGCCTGACCGACGCATCCGGTTCGCTGGCAAAGGGCCTCTCCAAGGCTGCAAAGCTGGTCAACAAGGCTTCTGATCAGCTGGGCGAGGCGTCGGACAAGATCAGTGCGTTTAAGGACGAGCTCGACGGCGCCTTGATGTCGGATGACCTCGCTACGATCAAGACGATGATCGGCAATGATCCCGAGGGTCTGGCCGTGTCGCTTTCCGGCCCCGTCGCGCTCGATCGCAAGCCGGTCTATCCGATCCGCAACTACGGTTCGGCCATGGCACCGTTCTACACGATTCTGTCGCTCTGGGTGGGCTCGATTGTGCTGGCGGCCATGATGAAGGTCTCGGTTGACGATGAGCTTATCAACGAGCTCATCCCCGTGCGCCTGCACGAGATCTACCTGGGCCGCTACCTGTTCTTTGGCGGTCTGGCCCTGCTGCAGGCAACGCTCGTGTGTGCGGGCGACATCCTGTTCTTTGGCATCCAGTGCGACGACCCGCTGCAGTTTGTGCTGGCGGGCTGGGTCGCGAGTCTCGTGTTCTCCAATATCGTCTACACGCTTACGGTTTCGTTTGGCGATATCGGCAAGGCGCTCGCCGTCGTGCTGCTGGTCATGCAGGTCGGCGGTTCGGGCGGCACGTTCCCCATCGAGATGACCGGCCCCGTGTTCCAGGCGATCTATCCGTTCCTGCCGTTCACCCACGGCATCAACGCCATGCATGCCGCCATGGCCGGTGCGTACCACATGGAGTACTGGATTGAGCTAGGCATTCTGGCGAGCTATCTGATTCCGTCGCTGGCACTGGGCGTCGTCTTCCGCCGCCCGGTCATCAAAGCCAACGACTGGATCATCGAAAAACTGGAGTCAACCAAATTGATTTAGTTCAGCAACGTAAACGCCGTCGGAACATCGAGATCTTCCAACCCGATGCTTTAGCGTAGTGAATTGCACGGGCTGCTTGGTTGTTGCTACAGTAGCGGGGCGTGCCGGGGGTCCGGTGCGCCCTGCTTTTATTTGACCATGAGGCGGCACGCAGCCATGCGCGTGCGGACACCACGCCCAGATTGAGCGCGAGGATGCCCTATGGCCCAGCATGCCACTGACAATATCGAAATGATGCCCGATAGCCCTGTTGCTCGCGAGGACCTGGGCGCGGGCGGCACCTCCCGCGGCGCCGGCGCTCGCTCGCCGCTGTTCTGGAAAGTCCTGCTGCTTTCGGTGGCAGTCGTCTGGGGCTACTCCTTTACGACCATGAAGGACGCGCTCGACACCATTCCGGTGTTCGAACTGCTCTACGTGCGCTTTCTGCCTGCGGCGTTGGTCATGTTTTTCATCTTCCACAAGCGCATCATCGCGCACCTCAACGCCCGCAACCTTATCGTCGGACTTGGCATGGGCGCACTTATGTGGGCCGCCTACGCCCTGCAGACAGTCGGTCTGGCGCACACCACGGCGGGCAAGAATGCTTTTTTGACGGGCACGTATTGCATCGTTGTGCCGTTCGCGAGCTATTTTCTGAGCGGCGAAAAACTCACCCGCTATAACCTGGGCGCGGCGCTGCTGTGCTTGGCGGGCATTGGCTTGGTGGCGCTCGATAGCGTTGAATTCAACATCGGTGATGTCATTACGCTGGCGGGTGCGGTCTTTTTCGCCATCCAGATGGCGGTGACTGCCAAGTACGGTCGCAAAATGGACATCAACGTCATCACGTTTTGGATGTTTGTGGGCAACGGCGTGCTGAGCCTGGCAACGTCGCTGCTATTCGAGACCCAAGCGCCTCTGTCCGTGTGGACGCCGAGCTTTATCAGCGCGATGGCGTTTCTCTCGGTTGGTTGCACATGCGCGGCTCTGCTCATCCAAAACGTCGGCTTGGCGCATGTCTCGGCCTCGACGGGCTCACTGCTCCTTTCGATGGAGTCGCCTTCGGGCGTGCTGTTCTCGGTGCTGCTGATGGGGGAGGCGCTCACCTCGCGCCTGCTCGCCGGCTTCGCGCTCATCTTTCTTTCGATTATCTTGAGCGAGACGCATTTCGATTTCTTGCGCCGAAAATCACACCCGCAATTGTAAACAACTTGTTGCGCCGCCCTCCCAGGGCGGCATTTTTATTCAAGACTTTAGTCTGCTGGCCGCGCAGCGGCCAGCTTTAAACCACCCGCTACG
>CAKWZF010000073.1:0-5004 GCA_934865005.1 uncultured bacterium
GAGCCACCTGGAGCTTAAGCGCTACTT
Source organism: uncultured bacterium (assembly GCA_934865005.1). Taxonomy (GTDB): domain Bacteria; phylum Actinomycetota; class Coriobacteriia; order Coriobacteriales; family Coriobacteriaceae; genus Collinsella. The sequence continues at coordinate 28 of CAKWZF010000073.1, forward strand.
TGGCTACGAGGGCGTCCTCAACGGCAAGACCGCCCAGGAGGTCTGGGACCTTGCCAACGCCAAGCTCGCCGAGGCCAGCTTCACCTGCCGCAACCTGATCAAGCAGTCCAACGTCCGCATGATCTGCACTACCGACGACCCCGCCGACAGCTTTGAGTGGCACAAGAAGATTGCCGCCGACGACAGCTTTGACGTTCAGGTCGTTCCCGCCATGCGCCCCGATGCCGCTTTGCGCATCGAGCGCGGCCAGGAGTTTGCCGACTACTGCAAGCACCTCTCCGAGGTTGCCGGCGTTGAGGTCAGCGACTTTGAGGGCATGAAGGCTGCCATTTCCAAGCGCTACGACGTTGCTCACGAGCTGGGCTGCCGCGCCTCCGACCACGCACTCGACTACGTTATGTACGTCCCGGCTACCGTCGACGAGATCGAGGCTATCTTTGCCAAGGGTCTGGCTGCCGAGCCGCTCACCGAGGAAGAGGTCCTCAAGTACAAGACTGCCTTTATGCAGTTCGTTGCCGGCGAGTATGTCCGTCTGGGCTGGGCCATGCAGCTGCACTTTGGCTGCAAGCGCGACAACAACCGCGCCATGTTTGCCAAGCTCGGTCCCGATACCGGCTACGATTGCATCTCCAACTACACGCCGTCCGACCAGCTCGCCGATTTCCTCAACTCCATCCAGGAGACCTGTGGCCTGCCCAAGACCATCCTGTACAGCCTGAACCCCATCGATAACACCATGATCGATACCGTCATGGGCTGCTTCCAGGAGGCTCCGACCGCCGGTAAGATCCAGAACGGCTCCGCCTGGTGGTTCAACGACAACGAGGTCGGCATGCGCGAGCAACTCACGGCTCTGGCTAACGAGGGCGTCCTGGGCAACTTTGTGGGCATGCTTACCGACTCCCGCTCTTTCCTGTCCTATCCGCGCCACGAGTACTTCCGTCGCGTGCTGTGCAGCGTGATCGGCGAGTGGGTCGAGCAGGGCAAGTACCCGGCCGACATGGAGCTGCTGGGCAGTATCGTGCGCGACATCAGCTACAACAATGCGGTCCGCTACTTTGGCTTTGACCTGGACACCGTCGAGGCCTAAGCCCGCATCGAATCACATCGAACTCGGGAGCGCCGTTGCCACACACGGCGCCCCGTTTTGCTTGCACGCTAACAGTTATCTAAGGAGACACATAGATGGAGAACATCAGCTACGATACGCTCGAGAAGATCGGCTACGAGGGCTATCTTCTTCCCAAGGACGCGCCGGAGAAGGTCCTGCAGTTTGGCGAGGGCAACTTCCTACGCGCTTTCGTTGACCGCTTCTTTGACATGGGTAACGAGGCGACCGGCTGGAATGGCAAGATCGTCATGGTCCAGCCCATCAGTGGCGCCTTTGGCTTCGCCGACGGTATCAATGCCCAGGACGACCTGTACACCGTGCTGGTGCGTGGCAAGGAGAACGGCAACACGGTTGACGAGTCTCGTGTAATCAGCGCCTGCAGCCGCTGCCTTAACCCGTATCGCGAGGACGACTATCGCGCCATGATGGAGGTCGCTGTCTCCGACGACCTGGAGATCATCGTCTCCAACACCACCGAGGCCGGTATCGCCTACGACCCGTCCTGCAAGGCCGACGACATGCCGCCCGCGAGCTTCCCTGCCAAGCTTGTCCAGGTCCTTCACGCCCGCTGGGCCGCCGGTAAGTCGGGCGTTATCGTGCTCGCCTGCGAGCTCATCGATCACAACGGCGAGGAGCTGCTGCGCATCATGAACCAGTACGTGAGCGACTGGGGTTGGGAGGACGAGTTTGCGCAGTGGATGGCCAACGACTGCACCGTCTGCACCACGCTCGTCGACACCATCGTCCCCGGCCGCATCCGCGATCCTAAGGAGGCCGCCGCGGTTGCCGAGCGTCTGGGCTACGAGGACCCCTTCCTGGCCGTGCGCGAGCCCTTCCAGATGTGGGGTATCCAGGGCGACGAGTCGCTCAAGGAGCGCCTGCCGTTTGTGAAGGCCGGTCTCCCCGGCGTCTTCGTGACTCCCGACGTCACCCCGTACAAAAAGCGCAAGGTCCGCATCCTCAACGGTGCCCACACCGCCTTCGTTCCGGGTTCCTGGGTTGCCGGCTTTGATATCGTGCGCGACTGCATGCATGACGAGACCATTCGCGGCTTCATGAACACCATGCTCTACGACGAGGTCATTCCGACGCTTGCCGCCGACTTGGATGTCGAGGACTGCAAGGCCTTTGCCGCCGCCGTCGAAAACCGCTTCGACAACCCGTTTATTGATCATGCGCTGCTCTCCATCTGCCTCAACTCCACGGCTAAGTGGCGCGCTCGCGACCTGCCCACGCTCAAGGACTACGTTGCCGAGACCGGCAACCTGCCCAAGTGCCTGGCGACGAGCCTCGCTACGCTCATCTCCTTCTACACGCAGGAGCTCGTGTCCCGCGAGGGCGACGGCCTGCACCTGCGTCGCTCCGACGGCACCGAGTACACCGCTCAGGACGACGCCTTCGTGCTCGACTTCTACGCCGCCCATGCCGGCGCCGACGATGCCCAGCTGGTGCACGACGTGCTCACCAACGAGCAGATGTGGGGCGAGGATCTTACGCAGATCGCCGGTCTTGAGGAGTTTGTCGTCAGTGCGCTCGCCGTCGTGCGCACCGAGGGTGTCAAGCAGGCCTTCGCCAACGCTCAGGCGTAAATTTCCGGCGCAGACGCGGGCGCGGGACGGCGTGCCCGCGTCTCGACTTCTGCTCAACCTGTAGGGTTAGGACCATTTGCAATGAACACTATCCAGATCAATCCGGCCGACAACGTGATCGTCGCGCTGTCGCCGCTTGCCAAGGGCACCGCCGTCGCGGTTCCCGGGGTGGGCGAGGTCGTGGCCGCGGAGGATATTCCGCAAGGCCACAAGATGGCTGTGCGCTCGATTGCCGCCGGCGAGGACGTCATTAAGTACGGCCTTCCTATCGGACACGTGACGGGCGATGTCCAGCCCGGTCAGTGGCTCCACACGCACAATGTGAAGACCAACCTTTCGGGCGAGGTCGAGTACACCTACAACCCCACGCATCCGGTCGTTGAGTCGGTTGAGCCCGAGACCTTTATGGGGTTCCGCCGCGCCGACGGTCGTGCCGCGACGCGCAACGAGCTGTGGATCATCCCCACGGTCGGCTGTGTCAACGAAGTCGCCCGTGCCATGTGCGAGCAGGCCCAGGATCTGGTCGATGGCTCGCTGGAGGGCGTCTACTACTTCCCGCATCCGTTCGGTTGCTCGCAGACCGGCGCCGACCATGTCCAGACGCGTCGTCTGCTGGTGGCGCTCTCGCGTCACCCTAATGCGGCCGGCGTGCTGTTCCTGTCGCTCGGTTGCGAGAACTGCACACACCAGCAGGTGCTCGACGAGCTCGGTGACTTCGATCACGAGCGCGTTCGCTTTCTCACCTGCCAGGATGTAGCCGACGAGCAAATCGAGGGCCACAAGATTCTGGCCGAGCTGGCAGACCTGGCAAAGCAGTCCAAGCGCGAGCCCATTCCGGCCTCCGAGCTGGTCATTGGTCTTAAGTGTGGCGGCTCCGACGGTCTTTCGGGCATTACCGCCAACCCCACGATCGGTCGCGTGAGCGATATGGTCGTCGCCCGTGGCGGCACGTCGGTGCTTACCGAGGTGCCCGAGATGTTTGGCGCGGAGAGCATCCTGCTCGACCGTTGCGAGAACGAGCAGGTCTTTAACGCCGCTTCCGACATGCTCAATGGATTTAAGGACTACTTTATTAGCCACGGCGAGGTCGTTTATGAGAACCCGAGTCCCGGCAACAAGGACGGCGGTATTACCACGCTCGAGGACAAGAGCTGCGGCTGCGTGCAAAAGGGCGGATCTGCCCCCATCGTCGACGTGCTGCCGTATGCCGGCCAGGCAAATAAACACGGCCTGAACATGCTGTGCGGTCCGGGCAACGACATGGTATCCACCACGGCGTTGACGGCTGCCGGCTGCCACGTGATTCTGTTCTCGACCGGCCGCGGCACACCGTTTGGCGCGCCGGCGCCTACCCTCAAGGTGTTCACCAATCAGCGTCTGTGCGACCACAAGGCCAACTGGATGGACTTTAACGCTGGCGTGATTGCCACGGGTGAGCGCACGCTCGACGAGGCTGCCCACGATCTGTACCAGCTGGTGCTACAGACGGCGAGCGGTAAGCTCACGAGTGCCGAGCGCCGTGGCTGTCACGAGATCAGTATCTGGAAGGACGGCGTCTGCTTGTAGCGGCAAGTGCGCCCAAGCATAGCGCGATGTCATCGGCCCCGTCGGGAGTGTTCCCGGCGGGGCTTTTTCGTTTCGTGGTTAAGTGAATATGTTGGAAAATCTGATAAACGTTCACCTATCTCATGGCTGTCCAGCATGGCACCTTTACCAGCAGAAAATAGGTGTGAGGATCTCAATTGTGTCCGTTCAGCGGTAAAAATCGACCGTTCAAGGATATTATTCAAGTGAACGTTCACCTGTCGTAAGCAATCGCGCATAATCTAACTAAACGTTCACCCTGAACGCTGGGCAGACAGATGTTAGTGTGGACTCAACTGTCTTGTTACAAGACAATCGAGAAAAGAGAGGGAGCTCGATGACTAATAAGATCGGAAAAAAGCGTAAGATCACATTCTGGACGCGCTTGGGCTTTGGTATGGGCGGTATGCTCAATTCCGGTGCCCTGACCTTTACGCACAGCTACATGGTGCTGTTCCTGTCCACGGAGTGTGGCCTGTCCGCAGGCGAGGCTGCACTGATCAGCTCGTTTGCCATCTATGTCAACGCCATTCTTTGCCCGCTGATGGGCTTTGTGGCCGATAACTTCTATGCCACCAAGATTGGCCGCATCTTTGGTCGTCGTCGTTTCTGGATCTTGCTGGCCATCCCGATGATGATCGCCGAGCCGCTCATCTTCGTGGCTACGCCGTTTGGCTTCCCGTACTACTTTGT
>CAKWZF010000073.1:5014-6599 GCA_934865005.1 uncultured bacterium
ACTTTGTGCTGTACCTGATCTACAACGTCGCGTACACGTTCTGCACCGCCAACCTGTCGCCGCTTACCATCGAGATGACCGACGACTTTAAGGAGCGTACGTACCTCACCGGCTACAAGCATCTCTTTGGTAACGCCGCCGGCTTCCTGATGGCTGCACTTGTGGGCTTCGGCTTTGGCACCTTCGGCGAGACCAACCCGTTCAGCTACTTCATCATCGCTACGGTCAACGCTTCGGTCATGGCAATCTCGCTGCTCTGCGTGTACCTGTCCACGTGGGAGCACACCCCCGAGGAGGTCGCTCAGGAGAAGATCGAGAGCGTCGGCGAGGGCATCAAGAAGTTCTTTGTGGACGTTATCTCCACCTTCCGCAACAAGTCCTTCCGCAAGGTCCTGTATGCACAGGTCTCCACGAAGCTCGCTGCTGCCTGCTGGTCTGCCTGCCTGTCCTTCTTCATCGTCTACTGCCTGCAGATTCCTAAGTCCTACGAGTCCGTGATGGAGATGCCTGGTAAGGTCGTCGCTATCGTCTGCACCGCCATCTGGGTCGCCCTCATGGCCAAGAAGGGCTTCCACAAGTCTTGGTACCTCGCAAATGTCGGTTGCGCTGCGTGCATCATCGCCTACAACTACTTCGCCTTTGGTCAGATCAACGGCACCTCCACGGTCGCCATCGCCATGATCGCCTACCCCATCATCTTCGCCATCTGGAAGTTCTTCTACGTCGGCTTCCAGTACCTGCCCGATGTTCTGCTCAACTACATCCCCGATGTCGATGAGCTCATCACCCTGCGTCGTCGCGAGGGCATCTACAGCTCCGCGCAGCAGCTCTGCCAGCAGATCGCCCAGGCTATCGCCGTCAACGTGTGGGCTATCGTCCTTGCTGCCTCCGGCTTCATTCAGACCGCCGGCAATAGCGACGCCGTGATCCAGCCCGCTACCGTGCCTCTGTATATCTGCGGCTACATGATCATCGGCTGCGCCGGTTTCTTCCTGCTTGCGGCCGTCCTTGCCCGCGGCATCAAGATCGACAAGGAGCAGTGCGACGTCCTTTGCGACGAGATTCACCGAGTCAAGGAGGGTGGCAAGATGGCCGACGTCAAGCCCGAGGTCAAGGCGCTTTGCGAGGAGCTCTCCGGCTTTAAGTACGAGGACTGCTTTGCCCACAACAACGTTGGCTTCCAGGACGGTAGCGTAACTCCCGCCGAGTAAGGCCGACATATCGTCCAAATCACAGGGCCGTGCCACCGGAATTCCGCCGGCAGGCACGGCCCTTTTTCAACAGCGTACAATTTGCCTTTAGAGCATCTTTTTGAGGGAGAAACCCATGGAGACGAACGTTATCTGGCGCAACGCGCGCGCGGCGGTTATCGAGCTTGACGACGGCGGTTACTTTACCTGCGCCGATACGTGGGAGATCTTTGTCAACGACGAGCCCGCCGGTACCACGAATACGGTCGAGACCTATGTCGACGGCCTGACCCCCGGCAAGCGCAACCTGGTCCGTTTTGTCTGTGGCGAGCGTGAGCTGAGCGTAGGCGTCACCACGCCGGCTGAGCCCTTTACCATCAACGTTCGCGACTGTG
>CAKWZF010000073.1:6609-8851 GCA_934865005.1 uncultured bacterium
CGAGCATGATGACACCACCAACATCCAGGCTGCCATCATGGCCTGCCCCAAGGGTGGCCGCGTGCTGATCCCCGCCGGTAGTTATCGCATCAAGTCTCTCTTCCTTAAGAGCAATATCAACATCGAGCTCGCCGAGGGAGCGGTGCTGCTGGCCCGCCACGATCGTGCCGCGCTTGCCTACATTCCGGGAACGGTCACGGGCAACGAGGGCGCCGGTTATGCCGGTACCGATATGCTGCCCCTGGGCCGCTGGGAGGGGGAGAGCTTCTCGACCTACTGTTCTACCTTTACGGGTCTGGGCGTGCACGACGTGTGCATCTATGGTCGCGGCGCGATCGACGGTCAGACTGATTTTGCCGAGGACAACTGGTGGAACAAGGACTTTAAGAACATCTTCCGCCCTGAGGAGGGCCGCGAGGTCGCCCGCCCGCGCATGATTTTCCTGTCCGAGAGCCAAAACGTGAGCTTGGCTGGCTTCACCGTCCGCAACAGCCCGGCGTGGAACATCCACCCCATCCTGTGCGAGCACATCGATGCGCTCTGCCTGTCCATCGAGGGCCCCAAGAACTCCCACAACACCGATGGCTTCGATCCCGAGAGCTGCGGTTTTGTTCGCATCCTTGGTTGTCAGTTCTCGGTGGGCGACGACTGCATCGCCATCAAGAGCGGCAAGCTGGGCATTGAGCCTGAGCTTCGTCCCGCCACGCACGACGTGCTGATTTCTCACTGCTACATGCACGACGGCCATGGTGCCGTGGTGCTGGGATCCGAGGCTGCCGGCGGCATCAAGGACCTTACCGTGAGTAAGTGCCTCTTTGAACGCACCGACCGCGGCCTGCGCGTCAAGACCCGCCGCGGGCGCGGCAAGGACGCCGTCAACGAGGGCATTACCTTTGAGCACATTCGCATGGACGAGGTGCTCACGCCCTTCGTGGTCAACTCGTTCTACTTCTGCGACAAGGACGGCAAGACCGATTACGTGCAGTCTCGCGAGGCGCTGCCCGTCGACGACCGCACACCCGGCTTTGGTGCCACGACGTTTTGTGATATCGAGGCTACTAACTGCCACGCGGCTGCTGCTTACATCACGGGCCTGCCCGAGAGCAAAGTGACGCGCCTGACGTTCCAGGATGTCCACGTGACCTTCGCGCCGGATGCCGAGCCCTTTGTCCCGGCCATGGCCTGCGGCGTTGAGCCCATGGTGCGCCAGGGCATCATCGCGCAAAACGTCAAGGTACTCGACCTGCAAAATGTGGTGATCGAGGGCCAGGACGGCGAGGAACTGCAGCTCCAGAACGTCGACAAAGCCGTCCGTTCCTAACCCGGGTTGATGACCAGGGCTGCATTGTCGGATAGATCGGCAATGCAGCCCTTATGCGATACGGCCGTGTGCGCTGCGCTACGCATCATGGTGAAAGGGAATACATGCTCAATAAAACGATTCCTGTCGGGGTCGATGGCTCGTCTGCCACGATTGCGTCTTATGTTTTTGCCCCGACCGAAGATGCTTATGCTTTAAAACCGCTGCCTGCAGTTGTGGTCGTGCCAGGAGGCGGCTACGATCACGTTTCGCCGCGCGAAGGCGAGCCGGTAGCGCTCCGTTTGTTGGCGATGGGCTACCAAGCGTTTGTGCTGAACTACTCGGTTGCTCCGGCTGTCTATCCGCTGGCATTGCAAGAACTCGCGCGGGCGGTCGATACCGTCCGAGGCCATGCGGCAGAGTACTGTGTCGATCCTGATCGGATTACGGTCATGGGTTTTTCGGCCGGTGGGCATCTGGTTGGCTTGCTCGGGGCGCTTTGGGACCAACCCTGGCTTGCAGAGTCGATTGCGGCATCGCCTGAGTCGATTCGGCCTGACACACTTTGCTTGGGCTATCCGGTCGTAAGCTCGGGGGCCTATGCTCATCGTGGTTCGTTTGAACACCTAACGGGTGCCGATGGCGCTTTGGCTCAAAAGTTGTCGATCGAGAATATGGTGGGCGATGGCTTCCCCCGTACGTTCTTGTGGCATACCGCCGAGGATGCATCGGTACCAGTTCAAAATAGCCTCCTTCTTGCGCAGGCTCTTGCCGACCACGGGATTGGCTTTAGCCTACATGTCTTTCCGCATGGAAAGCATGGGGCATCGCTCGCCACGGCCCAAACGGCATTTAAGGGCTGCGCCGAGCATATTCAGCCACAGGTTCAGGGCTGGCCTGAACAGTTCGTTGCATGGGAGCGTGATGGACGATGAGCGAAAG
>CAKWZF010000074.1:0-6461 GCA_934865005.1 uncultured bacterium
CGAATTCTCCTGGCAGGTAGATGCCGGGCTCGATGGAGAACGTCATGCCCGGTTCAACGACCTGCTCGTTGACGAGCGAGACATCGCCCGGCTCGTGGTCTTGCAGGCCGATCGAGTGCCCCAGGCGGTGCGTAAAGTACTGCCCATAGTCTGCATCCTCAATCACGTCGCGTGCGGCGCGGTCCAGGTCACACATGCGCACACCCGGTGCGATGAGCGCCTCGGCGGCCTCGTTGGCGCGGCGCACGATGTCGTAGATGCGCGCCGTCTCCTCGTCCGGCTCGCCCCAAAAGAACGTGCGCGTCATGTCCGAGCAGTAGTTGCGACGACGTCCGCCAATGTCGAATAGCACCACGTCGCCGCGCTTGAGCGCGGTGTCGTCGGGCTCGTGGTGCGGGTCGCCTGCGTTTGCGCCAAAGCTCACGATGGGTGGGAAGCTAAAGCCCTCACAGCCGTGCTTACGGTACAGGCCGAGCATCTGGTCGGCAATCTCGCGCTCTGTCACACCTTCGTGGACGAGTCTGATCGCGTCGGCCATCACGGCGTCGTTAACGGCCGAGGACGCGCGCATGAGCTCCTGTTCGGCGTCATCCTTGTGGGTGCGCGCGGCGGTGACGGCAAAGTCGCCCAGGAAAAACTCGCTGGCGGCGTGGCGCTCCATAAGCGGCATCAAAAAGCCGGAGCGCATGACGGCGTCGATGCCGAGCGGCTTGGTCGGATCGACCTCGCGAACGATGGCGTCGGCCACGACGTCGGTATCGGTGTGGTAGGCGACGCGGGCATTGTCATACTCGGGCAGCTGATGAAGGGCGTTGACTAGGATTACCGGCTCGGCACCGCGCGCGAGTAGTACGCCGCAAAAACGCTCGAACATATCGGCATAAAAGCCGGTCAGGTAATAGATCGACCACGGGTCGTTTACGAGCAGCTGCGCACCGTGGTGCTGAGCCTCGAGCGCATCGAGCACGCGTGCCACACGCTGTTCATCGACATGTGTCATGAAACATCCTTTCGCTAGGGTGCCACCATGGTAGCCCAAGCCCGGCACATAGGGACGTTCCTTTTAGGCCGGCACTTCGGGACACTCCTTGGCATAGTCGGCCCGGCAAGCATGCAGACAAAAGGAGTCATAAGAGGCCCGTCCTAAATGGGCTGGTTTCTAAAGTATGGTGGATTACGGGGCTGGACCTGTATTACTTGACCATGAGAAGAATCGCGAAATTAAAACCGCAGGTAGACGGCTTATCAAAAATCGAAAATTGCCGGTATGGATGGGGGTCTCCGAATCAGCCCCGTAATCCAGCATAGTTTTGAAATGGCACTAAAGTGGGCACAAGCTATATACCGATTCCAAGGATATTTGCGGTGGAATAGTTCCTGGATGCCGGGGTTTTGGCGGAAATCAGGAACTATTTCACCGCAATTGAGGAGGGGCGGGGTGGATGGTGGGGTAGCTAAAAGAGCCCTGTCCCTAATTAGCTACTTGGGCTCGGTCGATGTCCATGCTGGCGACGAGGTCGATATTGGTGTTTAGGAGGTTCTCTAGCACGACGTCGCCCATGCGGATGGGGGCTTTGACCACTAGACCGCGGATGAGGTCCATGGCTTGGGCGTGGAGGGTCAGCGGGATGGCTTCGGATGTGCGCACGGGGAGCAGGGCTTCGTCGCCGCCGGAGACGGCCACGGTCGTCGTGAGCACGCGCATGGGGCAGGTGAGCTCCTGATGTGCGAACTTATCGCCGCGCGGGCAGTTGTTGCCGGTTACGGAGCGCACTTCCACCACGGCGCCATTGGCGTTGCGCTCCACCTCTACGGTCAGAAGGCACTCGGATGGGCAGGTCGTGCAGTTGAACTGCAGCGTTTCGATCACGTTATCGCTCATAGTCTATGCCTCCTCGACGGGATCGACGGACAGGAAAATTTCGCTAGCACCTAGGTCGAGTGCGCGCTGAATCACCTTCGCCGGCAGCGGGAAGCTTTCCATGACGCTCGGCTTAAATGCACGGACCTTGCCTGCGAACAGTTCCTCGCCGCCTGCCAGAATACGCACGCGGGCGGCGTCGACGGGTCGGCGCACGCGGAAGTTGAGCTTGGTGAGCGCCACAGCCGTAATGCGTCCCGGCAGCGCGTAGCCCGCGATGCCGGCAGGGGAGACGGTGAGCTCGCAGCTCGGAACGGCGCCCGCGTCGGTCCCCAGCGCGTACGCCGCCGCAGCTGCGCCGGCGCGCTCAGACTCGGTCGTCACGTTGTCGGCCAGGTCGTGCACGTGCAGCACGTTGCCGCAGGCAAAGATACCCGGTACGCCCGTCTGCAGGCTCTGGTCCACACCGGCGCCGCGCGTACGTGGGTCAAGTTCAACGCCCGCGCCTACCGAAAGCTCGTTCTCGGGAATCAAGCCCACCGAAAGCAGCAGTGTGTCGCACGGAACGATGCGCTCGGTCCCCGGAATGGGCGCCAGGCGCTCGTCGACTTGGCTTACCTCGACGGCTTCCACGCGGTCGTGCCCGATCACGCGTGTGACGGTGGTGGACAGGTGCAGCGGAATGCCAAAGTCGTTCAGGCAGTTCTTCACATTGCGGCGCAGGCCGTTGGCGTACGGCATGAGCTCGTACACGCCCTCGACCGAAATCCCCTCGAGCGTGCAGCGGCGCGCCATGATAAGCCCGATGTCACCCGAGCCCAAAATGACGGCACGCGAGCCGGGCTTGAGGTTTTCGATATTGATGTATCGCTGCGCCAGGCCCGCCGTAAACACGCCGGCGGGACGGCTGCCGGGGATCTTGATCTCGCTGCGCGTGCGCTCGCGGCACCCCATGGCAAGGACGACCGCGCGTCCGGTGAGCTGCAGCATGCCGGCGGGGCTCATGAGCGTGACGGTATGGACTGCGGTGGCTCCCGCACCCTCGCTCGAATCGATCCCAATCACCATGCTGTCCAAGAACAGCGCAATGTCGGTTGCGTGCACCTGGTCGATAAAGCGCTGCGCGTACTCGGGACCGGTGAGCTCCTGTTTAAAGTGCGAAAGGCCAAAACCGGGGTGGATGCACTGGCGGAGGATTCCGCCCAGATGCTGCTCGCGCTCCACGATGGCCACGTGGGCGCCGACCTTTTGCGCGGCAAGCGCAGCCGCCATGCCAGCAGGCCCGCCGCCGATGACGACCACGTCGAAGGCCTGCGTCGACACCGGCGCTACAGCTCCGGCCTCCGCGCGTCCGTCGCGCATATCAAACGTTGCCATCCTAGCGCACCCCCTTCAGCGGTCCCTCGACCAACCAAGATCCGGCATCCTCCAACAGCACCTCGCTGGGGTCGCAGCCCAACTCGCGAGCAAGGATCGCAACCACGCGGCTCTGGCAAAAGCCGCTTTGGCACCGACCCATGCCGGCGCGGCAGCGTCGCTTGACGCTCTCGACCGAAACTGCGCCCGGCTGGCGTCGAATCGCGGCCACAATCTCGGCCTCGGGCACCGTCTCGCAACGGCAGACGATCTGCCCCGACGCGGGATCGGACTCGATCAGCTCCTCCTTGCGCGCCAGCGGTGCACGGTCAAAGTCGTCCGGCGCGCGGCGAATGGGGTTCCAGTCCGCCCGCTCGTGCAGTTCCACGCCCGCCTCGCGCATCACGTGCTCCATGCGCTCGGCAATGGCCGGCGCGCTCGCCACGCCCGGCGACTGAATGCCCGCCGCATGGAAAAGCCCCGGCACCACGGCCGACTGTCCAATTAAGAAGTCGTTCGTTCCCTGAATGACCGGACGCCCGCCGGCAAATGCGCGCACCACGCGGCGCGTATCCAGATCGGGCACCAGCTTTCGCGCGCCGGTCAGCAGCGCGTTCACATCGCTCGCATAGGTCTGCGTGTCGCCCGGCTCGCGCACGGCGGCCGTGGCGGTGATCACGGTGTTGCCGTGTACGGTGCCCGTCACGATAACGCCTTTCGACACCGGCGTCGGCACGGGGTAGAGCGGCATGAGCGTGCGCGGCTCCTTGTCCAGCACCACGATGTTGCCCTGACGCCAGACCATCTGGAACTCCTCGGCGCCCGCCATATGCGAGATGTCGGCGGCGCCGTTGCCCGCGGCGTTGATCAGGTAGCGGCAGCGCACGTTGCCAGCGGGGGTCGCCAGTGTAAAGCGCCCGTCGTCGCCCGAGCCCGCGACTTCAATCGCCTCCACCGGCGCGGACCGCATAAACGTCACCCCGTTGGCCACGGCGTTCTCCAGCGCGGCGATGGCAACCTCGAACGGGTCGACAAACCCTGTCGAGGGGCACCACAACGCGCACGTTGCATCGGCACTGGCGCGCGGCTCTAATTCGTGGATGCGGTCGGGTCCGATGATCGACAGCTCGGGCACGCCGTTGGCAAGGCCGTTGCGTCGCAGCTGTTCCAGCTGCGCGCGATCCTCGTCGTTAAAGCCCAGCACCATCGAACCGGTGCGACGGAACAAAAAGCCCAGCTCCTGCGCCCATGTACCGTACAACTCGCAACCACGGGTGTTGACCTGTGCTTTTACGGTGCCTGGCGCCGGATCGTAGCCGGCGTGCACCAGGCCGCCGTTAGCCTTCGACGCTCCCAGCGCAATATCGTTAGCCGCCTCGACCACGCAAATGGACAGGTCATAGCGCGCGAGTTGCCGTGCGATGGCGCACCCGGTAATGCCCGCGCCCACAATTGCGATATCAAACGTTTCTGTCACAGTGCCTCCCAGACGAGTTGACAGGCCGTCAATAAGACTATCCTACGGTCTACACACCCCCAGCGCAGCGGCAATGCGGCGAACAGCCCCGCAACACCCGCCAACGGCAGACGAGGGGAGACCCGATAACGTCGACAACCTCGTTTGCCGACAACTTCGGCAACCGTTCGTCTTGATCTGTAACAGGTAGACGAGGATTTTGGTTCCAGATGTTACAGATCGAGACGTTAGTCTGGCGGGTCCTCCGTTTGTCTCGATCTGTAACATCTAGACCCGGATTCCGCTCCCACCTGTTACAGATTGAGATGTTTGTGTCTGCGCCAGCCCCATACTCAGCCGTAGTCCCATATAAACAAACCCCGTGGTAAACTTGACGGACTGTAAATATTCCGAAAGGTACACCTCAATGTCCAAGTACATCTCTGAGCTCATGTCGCCGCAGCTTATGGGCGTCATCTATGCCTTTGTTGGCTTTATCATCGCCCTGTACGTGCTGTCGGTCGTCTATGTGTTCATCGACGCTCGCCGCCGCGGCGCCAGCGCCTACGTGGCATGGGGCATCATCGCCCTCATCCCGTTTGTGGGCCTCATCGCCTATCTGGTTCTGCGTCCGCACTCCTACGCGGCCGACCGCGAGGAGCAGGAGCTGGACATGGCCCTTCGCGAGCGCCAGCTTGCCCAGTACGGCACCTGCCCGCAGTGCGGCGCCCCCATCGAGAAGGACTTTGTCGTCTGCCCCGTGTGCGACACCCAGGTTCGCAACGTGTGCCCCAGCTGCCATCGCCCGCTCGACGCGCACTGGAAGGTCTGCCCCTACTGCCGAACTCGCATCCAGTAACGCATCCATCGCCGGGCCGGCCGTAAGCCACGGGCACCGCGCGTCACGCACAAGCCGCGCGCGCCCCACAGCCCCGCCCCCACACGATGAAGCATGCGTAGAAAATCGCCCGCCGTGCCATTAAGGTGCGGCGGGCGCTTGTATACCAAGGCAACCTGCCTATAATGATGCAAGTCAAAAACGCCGAGCGCATCGCACGCACTTGCATCAGGCATCCGAGAGGAGAAAACATACCCATGAAGGCACTCTACAATGACGGTTCGGTGGCCGAGCTCCCGCAGGACGAGGTCACGCACGTCATCCGCCACTCTGCCGCGCACATCATGGCGCAGGCCATCAAGCGCCTGTACCCCGAGGCCGACTTTGCCTACGGCCCCGCGACCGACAATGGCTTCTACTACGACGTCGACCTGCCCGAGGGCGTCAAGATCAGCGAGGACGACTTCCCCGCGATCGAGGCCGAGATGAAAAAGATCGTCAAGGAGAACCTCAAGTTCTCCGTGTACGAGAAGCCCCGCGCCGAGGCTATCGCCCTTATGGAGGAGCGCGGCGAAAAGTACAAGGTCGAGCACATCGGCGACCTGGACGACGACGCCCGCATCACCTTCTACCAGCAGGGTGACTACATCGACATGTGTGTCGGCCCCCATATCTGCTATACCAAGGCCCTCAAGGCCTTTAAGCTCACCGGCGTCTCGGGCGCTTACTGGAAGGGCGACAAGGACAATAAGATGCTCACCCGCATCAACGGCGTCGCCTTTGCCACCAAGGAAGAGCTCGACGAGCACATGCACATGCTGGAGGAGGCCAAGAAGCGCGACCACCGCAAGATCGGCCGCGAGATGGATCTTTTTATGATGCGCGACGAGGCCCCCGGCTTCCCGTTCTTCCTGCCCAACGGCATGATCCTTAAGAACACGCTGCTGGAC
>CAKWZF010000074.1:6471-8768 GCA_934865005.1 uncultured bacterium
GCTCATCATGAACAAGCAGCTGTGGAAGACCTCGGGCCACTGGGACCACTACAAGGACAACATGTACTCCACCGTTATTGACGATGAAGAGTACTGCATTAAGCCCATGAACTGCCCGGGCGGCGTGCTGGTGTACGCCTCCAAGCCGCACTCTTACCGCGAGCTGCCCATCCGCGCCGGCGAGATTGGCCTGGTGCACCGCCACGAGCTGCGCGGTGCCCTGCACGGCCTGTTCCGCGTGCGCTGCTTTAACCAGGACGACGCCCACCTGTTTGTGCGTCCCGACCAGCTGACCGACGAGATCGTGGGCGTGGTCAACCTCATCGACTCCGTGTACCAGAAGTTTGGCTTTAAGTACCACGTTGAGCTTTCCACCCGCCCCGAGGACTCTATGGGTTCGGACGAGGACTGGGCTCGCGCCGAGGAGGGCCTGCGCACCGCTCTGGAGAAGCTGGGCATGGACTACGAGGTCAACGAGGGCGACGGCGCCTTCTACGGCCCCAAGATCGACTTCCACCTGGAGGACTCGCTCGGCCGTACCTGGCAGTGCGGTACCGTCCAGCTCGATTTCCAGATGCCGCTCAACTTTGACCTTGAGTACGTGGACGCCGACGGCACCAAGAAGCGCCCCATCATGCTGCACCGCGTGTGCTTTGGCTCCATCGAGCGCTTTATCGGTATTCTGATTGAGCACTTTGCGGGCAAGTTCCCCACCTGGCTTGCCCCCGTGCAGGTCAAGGCACTTCCCGTCTCTGAGAAGAGCCGCGATTACGCCCACGAGGTGTGCGCCAAGCTGGAGGAGGCCGGCATTCGCGTGGTCTGCGACGACCGCGACGAGAAGATCGGCTACAAGATCCGCGAGGCCCGCAGCATCGACCGCGTGCCCTACATGCTCATCCTGGGCGAGAAGGAGGTCGAGGCCGGCAACATCTCCGTCCGCGATCGTTCCAACGAGACCGTTCAAATGAGCGTTGACGAGTTTGTGGCCAAGGTGACCGAGGAGATCAAGACTCGCGCCTAGCACAAACAATACAAGAATTAACAAAGGCGATCGTCCCATAGGGCGGTCGCCTTTTTTGTTGTCTATAGAAGAAAAGCCGCTGGTTAGAGCGGCTTTTTTGTTGTGCAAAAAGGTACAGGTTTTTGTATCTTTCGACGAAGCTCATTATACGAGCAAACTGCTCGCGTTTTCCCAGATTGCACAAAATGCGCCGCGAATGTGTGCATCTCCATACGCCTCTACAAAAACCTGTACTTTTGCGACTGCGCCTAGCTGCGAGCGAGAAGCCTGTTCTTAACGCCCCTGCATCCGTGTGCGTCGCGGAGCAAGAAAAGGGGGCGAGAGATGGAACAGACAATGCGGCGCCAAGAGCAGCTGCCCGGTGCCTTTAACGGCGCCATCACCAACAGCCAGCATGGCCGTGTCCGCTGGTATCTTGTCCACACCCCCAACGGTAAAGAGCGCGAGACCTGTGAAAAGGTTCGCCGCATTATCCCGCACGAGCTGATGCAGGACGCTTTTGTGATGCAAAAGGAGTTCTGGTTTAAGCGGGACGGCGCCTGGTCGCTCCAAACCAAAACCATGTACAAGGAATATTTCTTCGTCGCCACGCGCGATGCCGCCGTGCTCGATAGGGCTTTGGCCCAGTTGAGTTTTGGTTGCCGCATTGCCGGCAGCAGGGAGAGGGCCTATGCGCCCATGCCGGACGATGCGCAGGACTGGTACCGCAGCGTGCTCGACGACGACGGCGTGGTGCGCAACAGCGTCGCCCGCATAGAAGACGGCGTGTTGCACATAGAGCAGGGGCCCTTGGTAGGGCAAGAGGCCCGTGTGAAGAAGATCGACCGTCATAAGCGCTGGTGCCTGGTAGACGTGGGCGAAGGCGACTCCGCTTTTAGGGAGCTGCTTCCGTTGGACGTACCCAGTAAGACGTAAGGGGACGTCGCATTGGCAATTCATTCGCAATTTGAATTCATCGATAGGGGGATCCCTGGGGACAGGGACGTAGGTTTGAACTTGACTACTAACGAAGCGACAGGGAAAAACGCGCCGGTGGGGGCCGCGCTTGTTGCCCAGGCCATGAACGGCGGAGACGTGGGCATGCGCTATAAGGCCATGCAAACCGTGAAGGACTGGGACCGCACGCGCCTGGCCTACCGCACCGTCAAGCGCGCGTTCGACATTGTGTTCAGCGGCTGCGTTCTGGCCGTCATCGACGTGCCGAGCCTGGTGCTCGCCGCGGCAATCCGCCTGGAGAGCGAGGGCAACCCGTTCTACAGCCAGATCCGTGTGGGCC
>CAKWZF010000075.1:0-784 GCA_934865005.1 uncultured bacterium
CTCGGGTTGGATAGCGGCTTCTTCGGTTGTCGACTTGGGAGCCTCGTTGAGCTCCGCAGTGGCTTCCTGCTCTGACATGACTTTGGGATCGGTCGTGGCGGCGATTTCGGTTTCGGCTTCCGCTGTTACCTCAATAGCGGCTTCGATCTCTGTCTCGGGCTCGGGCTCGGGCTCGGGCTCCGGCACAGCTTCAGCCACGGGTTCGGGTTCGGGCTCAGGACGTTTAACGTGCTTGGGGCGCACGGCCTTGAGGTCCTTCTCACCGCGCTTTTTCTTTTTGTAGGACTGCTTGGCGCCCTTGGCGGTCTTGGGCTTGTCCTCGCCCTTGGCAAGCGCAGCATCCCAGGCCTCGTTGGCGATGACGGTGGCATACAGGCGGCCGCCTTTAAAGACGGTCAGCTTAATGCAGTCGTTAAGCTCCTCGAGCAGCTCGCGCGTGGACTCAAAGCCCAGGTCATAAGCAGTCATGTCGCCTGCGGCGAGCGCCTCCTCGACCTGCGTCATAAACGTTTGCTTGCCGCATCCAATCGCATCGCGTAGCAGGCGATACAGATAGATGTGGTTGCCCAGCGAAAGCGTGGGCCTAACTATTGTCTTGCTCATGGCAAATCTCCTCTTTACACATGTAAAGCATCTTACCATCGCATAGCGTTCGCCATGGCGGCGCCCAAGGCAAACGGGCGCGAACCGCTGTCGATTCGCGCCCGTTATACAGGTCGGTTATCTATGAGAGGCAAATGTGCTTAGTTGCCCGATGCCGTGCCTTGGCTCGAGTTGTCAGATG
>CAKWZF010000075.1:794-1077 GCA_934865005.1 uncultured bacterium
TTGGTGTTGCTGCTGTCTGTTGTGCCCGTTCCCGACGTGGTGTCGCTCGTCTGGCCGCCCGTGCTCGGCTGCGAACCGTCAGTCGTTTGGCTTGAGTCGGTCGTGCCGGACGGCGTGCTGCTGTTGGCCGTAGAGGAATCGGTGCCCTGCGATTGGTTTTGGGCGTTCGAGGACGAATTGGCAGAGGTAGAACTGTCTTGCGTATCGTCCGTCTGTGCCTGCTGATCCTGCGACTGGGTGTTGCCATTTGCATCGCTCTCGGTCGTGCGCGACGACAGGATTG
>CAKWZF010000075.1:1087-8753 GCA_934865005.1 uncultured bacterium
GTCGGCGCAGTTGATGCCCAGACCCTCACCGGCAGTGGTGATAAGGATGGCGCCGGCGCAGGCGATGACCGCGACGATGGCGATAGCGATCGAGAAGACGATGACCTTCTTTTGCGTCTGGCTGCGCTCTGCCGCCGCCTTGGCGCGCAGGCTGTTGGGGGCGACGCGCGCCGTGGTCGCGCGTCCCGCAACCTGGCGCATCTCCTGCGTGGTCGCGGCGCCACCTAGGTGCTCCTCGACATCGGGCTCAACGGGCTCGTAGGCGCCGGCAGGGTAGTCGACAGCGGCATGCGTGCCCTTGATTGCTTCGGCGCTGGCGGAGATAAAGTGGCGATAGACCTGCGAGGACACAACAGTGATGACTGAGCTCACAGCGGCACCAATCACCGAGCCGGCAATGCCGATCTTTGAAGCAAGCGCCACGCTCGTGGCGGCAGCTGCGGCGCCGGCGATGATCTGGGGAATGGAAATGTCATCGAACAGGCCCTTTTTGGGCGCGATGGCCATGGTCTGTCCGATGGAATGGTTTTCGTGAACGCCGTTGTTGAGCGATGCTGGTGTCATGACGCGCGTGCGCGGCGCGTCGGTGTACTTGGTTGTCATACGGGGTCCTCCCGGTGTAAATCTGCTTCGTTTCATGCAGCCATCAGGGTACCCACCAGATGTGAATCGTACGTGACATTTAACAGATATCATCAACTCATCAATAGCTCACCAAGTTGGTGGGATGCGGTTACACCCGGCGGTTGAACTACAATAGGGCTTGCTAATTGTTGTGAATGGCGTCTACGCACGGGAGCATTCTTATGAATCTTCACCTTTCTCAGTCTGATGGCTTTTTGCGTGTGGCGGCGGCGTCGCCACGGATTCGCGTGGCCGATGTCGAAGGCAATGCCGAGGTTGCGCTGGCGGCTGTTCGCGAGGCTGCCGAGCGCGGCGTTCGCGCGCTGGTGCTGCCCGAGCTTAACTTGTGCGGCTATACCGCGGCCGACCTGTTCCATAATCGCACGCTGCTGCATGCCTGTGAGGCTGCTCTGGTGCATATCCTCGACGAGACTCGTGAGCTGCCGATTGTCTTTACCATCGGTCTTCCCGTTGCAGTTGCCGAGAATATCTACAACTGCGCCGCCGTGTGCTGCGCGGGCGAGCTTTTGGGCCTCACGGCCAAGAAGTATCTGCCCAACTATGGCGAGTTCTACGAGTGCCGCTGGTTTGCTCCGGCGCCCGCAGATCCTGTGTGGGTCGAGTTTGCCGGTCAGGGTCCGGTTCCGCTGGGTTCGGGGCTTGTCTACCGCTGCTGTGATGAAGATGCCGAGGATATGGTGCTGGGCGTTGAGGTCTGCGAGGACCTGTGGGTGCCGGCGCCCCCTTCGACCGAGATGGCGCTTGCCGGTGCGACGGTGATCCTCAATCCGTCGGCTTCGGACGAGATTATCGGTAAGGCGGATTACCGCCGCAGTCTCATTTCCAACCAGAGCGCGCGCCTGTACTGCGCCTATGCCTATGCAGACGCGAGCGAGGGCGAGTCCACGACCGACATGGTCTTTGCGGGCGAGAACCTTATCTACGAAAACGGATCCAAGCTCGCCGCCACTAAACTGCTTACCTGCGATATGGCGGTGGCCGATGTCGATCTTGACCGCCTGGTTGCCGAGCGCCGTCGCTCGACGACGTGGGCGCGCACCGACGATGCGCCGGAGGCCACGACCGTTGAGTTTTCGTTTGAGGGCGTACTGGCCGAAGAACCTGTCCTGCGCGATGCCTGCGATATCGACCGCGTTTTCCCGCGCGCGCCCTTTGTGCCGGCCGACCACGGCGACCTGGCCGAGCGCTGCGAGACCATCCTCGACCTGCAGACTGCGGGCCTCAAGACCCGCCTCGCCCACACAGGTACCAAGGCTGCGGTCATCGGCCTTTCGGGTGGCTTGGACTCCACGTTGGCACTGCTTGTGACCGTGCGTGCCTTCGATGCGCTGGGGCTGCCGCGCACGGGTATCACGGCGGTCTCCATGCCAGGTTTTGGCACGACGCATCGCACCAAGTCGAATGCCGAGTCGCTTGCCCGCGACCTGGGTGTGAGCTTCCGTGAGGTTTCGATTCACGCGGCCGTGGAACAGCACTTTAAGGATATCGAGCATGATCCGGCTGTGCAGGACGTGACCTACGAGAACAGCCAGGCGCGCGAGCGTACGCAGATTCTGATGGATCTGGCCAACCAGGCTGGCGGTTTTGTCATTGGCACGGGCGACCTGTCGGAGCTGGCGCTCGGCTGGGCTACCTACAACGGCGACCACATGAGCATGTACGCCGTCAACGCGAGCGTGCCCAAGACGCTTGTGCGCCATCTGGTACGCTATGCCGCCGATGTCTTTGGCGGGCGCATTGCCGAGGTCTTGCTCGATATCCTCGATACGCCGGTGTCCCCCGAGCTTCTGCCGCCCACGGGCGACGGCGAGATTGCGCAGAAGACCGAGGATTTGGTGGGCCCGTACGAGTTGCACGACTACTTCCTCTACTACCTGCTGCGTTTTGGCTTTGAGCCGGGCAAGATCTACCGCATGGCGCTCAAGAGCTTCGAGGGCGTCTACGACGCCAAGACCGTCCACACGTGGCTACGTACGTTCTACCGTCGCTTCTTTGCCCAGCAGTTTAAGCGCAGCTGCCTGCCCGATGGTCCCAAGGTGGGCTCGGTGACGCTCAGCCCGCGCGGCGATTGGCGTATGCCGAGTGACGCCAGCTCGCGTCTGTGGCTTGCGCAGATCGATGCGCTCAATCCGGTTGACTAAGGTTGGCTAAATTGAACCAATACGGGGGTTGCAAGCGTTACACTTTTGCAATCTGATGGCCCGTATCGCGCGGCGCTCTTGTCGGAGCGCCGCGTTTTTCATATCGAAAGGTGGCACCATGCAGGCATCGCAGCGTCTCGACCGCTTTGGCGCGGAGGTCTTCGCCTCGCTCAACAACAAGCTTCTCGCGCTGAAGGCTCAGGGCAAGACCATTTACAACATGAGCGTTGGCACGCCCGATTTTAAGCCGTACGACCATGTGGTCGAGGCGCTCACGCAGGCAGCCCAAGATCCCGAGATGTGGAAGTATGCCCTGCGCGACCTGCCCGAACTCAAGCAAGCCGTGTGCGATTACTATGAGCGCCGCTTTGGCGTTTCGGGCATTACGCCGTCTATGGTGCAGTCGTGCAACGGCACGCAGGAGGGCGTGGGCCATTTGGGCCTGGCCCTGCTCGATCCGGGTGACACCATTCTGGTTCCCGATCCGTGCTACCCGGTCTTTGAGGCGGGTGCCAAGATCGCCGATGCCAAGCTCGAATACTATCCGCTGGTTGCCGAGCATAATTACCTGCCCTATGTGGCGGGTATCGATCCCGAGGTGGCCGATCGTGCCAAGTATATGATCGTGTCGCTGCCTGCGAACCCGGTGGGCTCGGTGGGCACACCCGAGGTCTACGAGGAGATTATCGCTTTCGCCCGCGAGCATGATCTGCTCATCGTTCACGACAACGCGTACTCCGACATCGTGTTTGACGGCGAGCCCGGCGGCAGCTTCTTGCAGTATCCCGGTGCGCTTGAGGTGGGCGTGGAGTTCTTCTCGCTTTCCAAGTCGTTTAACGTCACCGGTGCCCGCATCGGCTTTTTGGTCGGTCGCGAGGATGTGGTCTCGGCCTTTGCCAAGCTGCGTGGTCAGATCGACTTTGGTATGTTCTTCCCGATTCAGAAGGCCGCCATCGCGTGCCTGAACGGTCCGCGCGATGAGGTCGAGGCGCAGCGTCTGAAGTACCAGGAACGCCGCGATGCCCTGTGCGACGGTCTTGAGGGCCTGGGCTGGGAGCGTCCCAACGCGCATGGCTCTATGTTTGTGTGGGCCAAGCTTCCCGGTGGTCGCACCGATTCCATGGCGTTTTGCGAGGAGCTTATGGAGAAGGCCGGCGTTGTGGTGACGCCGGGCGCGAGCTTTGGCCCTTCGGGCGAGGGGCACGTGCGTATGGCACTGGTCCTGCCGCCCGATCAGATCGCTTTGGCTGTCGAGGCCATTCGCGAGGCGGGCCTGTATTAGAAACCTATTTCGACTCGTCAATAGCTCGAAACCGATTTCGTGCAGTTATTTTACGAATTCTGCAAACAATTTCGGTAAACGGTCGATTTTTGGCTGCGAATAGGAGCATAATCAAAGTCCCGATTGGATGTATTGGGATTACGGCAAGCCGCTCGGGTCGTTCCCGGGCGGCTTGTTTGTGGAGAGAGATGGGGGTTTCTAATGGTTAACGAGAAGAAGGTCGCTATTGTCGGCTGCGGTTTCGTCGGTTCGTCTTCGGCGTTTGCTCTGATGCAGAGCGGTCTGTTCTCCGAGATGGCCCTCATTGACGTGGACAAAAACCGTGCCGAGGGTGAGGCCCTGGATATCGCGCACGGCATGACGTTTGCCGAGCCGATGAAGATCTACGCCGGCGATTATTCCGATGTCGCCGACGCCGCCATGATCGTTGTCACCGCTGGCGCTGCCCAGAAGCCAGGTGAGACCCGCCTGGACCTGGTCAACAAGAACGTCAGCATCTTTAAGTCCATTATCCCCGAGATTAAGAAGTCCGGCTTCGACGGCATTCTGCTCATCGTCTCCAACCCGGTTGATGTTCTGACCTATGCTGCCATCAAGATGTCCGGCCTGCCCGAGGGCCATGTTATCGGCTCCGGCACCGTGCTCGACACTGGCCGTCTGCAGCAGATGCTTGGTGCCCACGTCGAGGTTGACCCGCGTGATGTCCAGGCCTATGTCATGGGTGAGCACGGCGACTCAGAGTTTGTCGCTTGGTCCAGCGCTCAGGTTGCTGGCGTTCCGCTGAACACCTTCTGCGAGCTTCACGGCCACCTGGAGCATGAGACCGCCGAGAAGCGCATCGCCGAGGACGTCAAGAACTCCGCCTACACCATCATCGAGAAGAAGCACGCCACCTACTACGGCGTCGCCATGGCCGTCAAGCGCATCTGCACCGCTGTCATGCGCGATGAGCAGACCGTTCTGCCTGTCTCCTCGCTCATGGTGGGCGAGTATGGCCTGTCCGATCTTGCCATCTCCATGCCGACCGTCGTTGGCCGCGACGGCGTTGTCTGCCGCGTCCCCGTGCCGCTGAACGAAGACGAGCAGCATGAGCTCACCGTCTCCGCCAAGGCCCTCAAGGACATCATCGACAGCGTCGATTTCTCCTGCTAAATCAAGCTCGCTAGAGCGAAAAGCTACAATGAAGGCGTCCGGGTCCACACGGCCCGGGCGCCTTTTTGGTGCAAAGTAACCTGACCCCAATGCACCATAGTTGATGGGAGGGCCATGTCGGATTCGCCTAATTTTTTGACCTATGCCCAGACAGCGTTTGATCCGTTTGAGGAACGGCCGTTCTGCGCGGTGGATAGCCTGGTCTTTGCGTGGTTGTCCTATTTGCGTTTGCCGGGTGATATGGCGGAGCTGACGAACTGGCAGGGCCTAGACGTACGCGAGCTGCTGCGCGCCGAGTGCTACCAAGACATGATTGGCGACCTGTGGGATCCGGAGGGGAGTCGTGCCCTGTTGGAGGCTGTGGCAGCAAGCCCTCGCTACCGTGGCGTTCGTGTTTGCGGCTATCGTAGCGTGAGTGATGCCGAGACAACGGAGCAGTTTGCGGCCATGACGTTCCGATTTCCGGCGGGGTTTAGCTATCTTGCCTTCCGGGGGACCGACAGCACGATTGTGGGCTGGAAAGAGGACTTTAACATGGCGTTCCGGTGTCCTGTGCCGGCCCAGGAATCCGCGGCGCGTTATGTAGACGAGGCGGCGGATGCGATTGACGGGCCGCTTTTGTGCGGAGGTCATTCCAAGGGTGGAAACCTTGCGGTGTACGGTGCGGCGATGTGCTCCGATGTTGCCCGTGAACGAATCGAACGGGCGTATTCCCATGATGGTCCGGGCTTCGTCGAGGAGTTTCTGAGCGGCAACGCCTTTGCCGATCTATCCGGTCGAATCGACAAGACGCTACCTCGGTCGTCGATCTTCGGCATGATGTTCGAGACGCAGGAGGACTATGCCATCGTTGAGAGCACCGAGTTCAGCCTGCTGCAGCACAATCCCTTTAGCTGGGTGGTTGATGGTTGCGACTTCGTATACTGTGAGCGCCTGTCCGCCGGTGCTCGATACGTTGATGGCTCCATTCGCGAGATGCTGCTTGCAGTGTTACCTAGCGAGCGCGAGCGTTTTGTAGATGCGTTGTTCTCCGTGTTTGAGGCTACGGACGCCGAACGGTTTGCGGATATCGCAGGAAATCTGCGTGAGAGTCTGCCCGTGATGCTCCAGGCTGCGCAAGGCTTTGACAAAGATACGCGACGCTTTATCTCGCAGACCATCGTGGCGATCCTTAAATGCGCACTGTTGCCCAAACGACCCCAGATCGACGTGCCCGCTGCCGGCAAGAGTTTGGCAGAACAGCTCGAGGCCTGGCAGTCCGAGACGCTTGGGGCGGGCTCGACCGCTATACTGGTTCGTGCCGAAATCGATCTAGAACGGAATGCCGTATATGAAAATCAATCACGCGATTCTGCATATCCTGGACTTTGACTCTGCCGTCAACGTCATGAGCCAGCGCGAGCTCGATATCGAGAGCCGTACCGTGCGCAACTTCGTGACCACGCATCTGCGCCGCGCACGTACCTCGGCCGACAATAAACGTGCCACGTTTGCCGAGAACTCTGCGTTTGGCGGCGAGCTCAAGGGCTATTTCTTTGGCGAGCGCGAGTTCGTGGACCTGTCGCAGCAGATTGCGGAGTTTATCTCTTCCGAACTCACCAAGGCTGAGAAAGCCGAGTCCACCGACGTGCTTGTGGCGGACTTTGACGACGATGAGGATGCCCGCTGGTTTGCCGTGATGCTGCTGGGCTCCAAGCAGGCATTCATGCACGAGGTGGGTCGCGAAGAGGGCGAGGTGCGTAACGACATCGCGCGCCACTATGCCATTCTGCCGAACCCTTCGCAAAAGGTGCCGAGCTATGCCATCGTGCGTGCAAGCACCATGGAGATCGGCTATGTGGATAAGAAACGCAAGATTGCCGGCGAGGATCGCATGCTCATTCCCGATGGCCTGCTGCAATGTGACACGGGCGTTTCGGGTAAGGAGGTCATCGACACGGTGACGCGCGTGGTCGAGGAGGTCGCTGAAGAGCACGGCGCCAACACGGCTGTAGCGCTCGCGAAGGTCAAAGCCGCCGTTGCCGAGAAGGTTGAGGATGACGAGGAGCTGCCGCCTTGGGATATCGTCGATGAGGTCTTTGAGGACGAACCGGTTATCAAGGAGAGCGTGTGCGCGGCACTGACCGAGGAGAAGGTGCCTGAGCGTGTGCCCGTGGAGCGTAAGCAGGTCGAACGCGCGGCGGTGCGCAATCACAAGATTCGTACCGACACGGGCATCGAGATCAGCTTCCCGGCCGAGATGGGTTCGAACTCCGAGTATATCGAGTTCGTCAACGAACCCAACGGCCTCATCTCTATCGAGCTCAAGAACATCGGAAGTATTGAGAATCGATAAGCTGTGCTTGGACGTTGCAGAAAAACAAAGGCCGAAGCCCTTCGGGACTTCGGCCTTTTTTGTTTCAAGACTTTAGTCTGCTGGCCGCGCAGCGGCCAGCTTTAAACCACC
>CAKWZF010000076.1:0-8592 GCA_934865005.1 uncultured bacterium
CGATGGGCTTTTGCAACGGCATCGAGAACTACTCGCGTCATCTGGACGGTCGCAAGCCGGGTGAGCCGCCGTTTACCCTAATCGATTACTTTCCCAAGGATATGCTCTGCATCATCGATGAGAGCCATGTGACGGTGCCGCAGATTCGCGGTATGCACGAAGGTGACCGCTCGCGTAAGGTGACGCTGGTGGAACACGGTTTTCGCCTGCCCTCGGCGCTCGATAACCGCCCGCTTCGTTTCGATGAGTTTGAGGCAAGGATACCCCAGTTTATCTATGTTTCGGCCACGCCGGGCGACTACGAGCTGCGGGTGAGCCAAAACGATGTGGAGCAGATTATTCGTCCGACTGGCCTGCTCGACCCCAAGATTGACGTGCGTCCAGTTCGCGGCCAGATTGACGATCTTGAGGACGAGATTCGCGAGCGCGTTGCCCGCAAGGAGCGCGTGCTGGTGACCACGTTGACCAAGCGCATGGCCGAGGACCTGACCGACCATCTGCTCGACGCAGGCATTAAGGTCAATTACATGCACTCTGATACGGCGACAATGGACCGTGTCGAGATCCTGCGAACGCTGCGCGAGGGCAAGATCGATGTTCTCGTTGGTATCAACCTGCTTCGCGAGGGCTTGGATCTTCCCGAGGTCTCACTGGTGGCAATTCTCGATGCCGATAAGGAAGGCTTCTTGCGCAACCGCCGTTCGCTGATTCAGACGATTGGCCGCGCGGCCCGTAACGCCGATGGCGAAGTCATCATGTATGCGGACGTTGTGACCGATTCGATGAAAGAGGCCATCGAGGAGACGCAGCGCCGTCGCGAGATTCAGATGGCATATAACGAAGAGCATGGCATTGTGCCCAAGACAGTGCGCAAGGCCATCAACGACATCTCAAGTTTTATTGCCGAGGCCGAAAAAACCGTGGGTTCCAAGGGGCGCTCGAAGGGCGATTCTCTTGGTCATGGCGCATTCTATACGCCCGATGAGTCGGGCGAGGGCGGCGTGCCGGAAACGGTGGCGCCCGAGCAGACACTTGCGGAGCAGTTGGAAGAACTGCCGCATGACGAGCTTGTGCGGATCGTCGAAACCATGGAAGAGGATATGCGCAACGCTTCTGCCGCCATGGACTTTGAGGAGGCGGCGCGCCTGCGCGATGCCGTCGTTCAGATTCGGGCGATGCTCGAGGGCGCGTCTGAGGACGAGACGATCGAGCGCTTACGTTCGCAGGCCCGCAAGGGTTCCACGTTCGCATCGGGCAGAAAACGCCAGGGTGCACGGTTTAAGAAATAGCGAACAGGCCCCGAGTTCCCTGTGGAGCTCGGGGCCTGTGTCTTTTGCGCGCTGGAATTCGTGCGTTAGAGGTCCGCGATCAGGGCTTCGGCACAACGGATGCCGTCGGTGGCCGCGCTCATGATGCCGCCAGCATATCCAGCTCCCTCACCACAAGGGTAGAGGCCCGGGGTCGACACGGCATGGCACGTTCGGTCTCGGGTGACAGTGACAGGTGAGCTCGAACGAGTCTCCACGCCGGTAAGAACGGCATCGGGACGGTCGTAGCCTCGTAGCTTTTTTCCGAGTAGGGGAAGTCCCAGGCGGAGCGACTCGACGATATGCTGCGGCAGGGCTTCGTCAATTGCCGTCCAGGTCACACCGAGCGGATAGGTGGGCTTTACCTTTCCGGGCGCCTTGCTGGCGCGTCCTGCGAGGAAATCTCCGACGAGTTGTGCCGGTGCGTTCCAGTTGGAACCGCCCAGGCGATAGGCGGCCGCCTCGCAGGCACGCTGGAGCTCGATGCCGGCGAGCGGGTCATCGTTGGGAAGGTCCTCAGGCGTGACGTTAACGAGCAAGGCGGCATTTGCGTTGCGTCCGTCGCGGGCATTGAGGCTAGCGCCGTTGACGCACAGGTGGCCCTGCTCGGAAGAGGCGGCGACAACCTGTCCGCCGGGGCACATGCAAAACGAGAACACGCTGCGGCCGTTGGGAAGATGGGCGACGAGCTTGTAGGGGGCTGCTCCGAGGGCAGGATGTCCCGCCAAGGCTCCATATTGGGCTCGGTCGATGTCGCGCTGCGGATGCTCGATGCGAACGCCCATGGCAAAGGTCTTTTGTGCGAGGGCCACGTTGTGGTCCTTAAGGAGCTCAAAAATATCGCGAGCAGAATGCCCGCAGGCGAGGATGAGGTGCTTTGTCTCGATTGGCTCGCAAGCGGCGTCTTGGGACGATTGGACATCAATACCGGTAATGGCGCCAGACGCGTCGATGTGAATGTCGACGAGCTTTGTTCGATAACGGACGACACCTCCGAGCTGCTCGATGCGCTGGGATATAGCGGTGACAACCGTGGGAAGGATGTCGGAGCCAATGTGCGGCTTGGCATCCCACAGAATATCGCGGGGCGCGCCCGCCTCGACGAAGGTTTCGAGGATAAGGCGATGGGCGGGATTTTTGGTTCCCGTATTGAGCTTGCCGTCCGAGAAGGTCCCCGCGCCGCCCAGGCCAAACTGGATATTGCTCTCGGGGTCGAGAATGCGCTCCTTTAGAAAGAGATCGATCGCATGCGAGCGGCGAAATGCTGGGTCGCCGCGCTCGATGAGCAAGGGCTTAAGACCCGCTTCGGCAAGGGTGAGTGCAGCGAAAAGGCCAGCGCATCCGGCGCCGACAACGACAGGGCATTCTTGAGGTGCGTCGGAGACGGGGGAGGGGAATGAGGGCCCATCGTCCTCTATCGCGCGTACGCGCGAGCGGTCACGCTCGGCGACGCTGTCGACCGCTTCTCGCTCGAGGTGGGGACTAGTCAGCTCAACACGAAAGCTCAGGATAAAATGGACGTCTCGTTTTTTGCGAGCGTCGATTGACTTGCGGTGGAGCTCGATGGACTTGATCTCGGAGTCCTTGCAACGTAGGACGCGCTTGGCGACTCGCTTGCCAACAATGAGGCAGGCATTTTCATCGCCGGCTTCATCGAGCGACGCGTTGACTTGGGTGATTTCGATCATCGAGGTCTCCTTAGAGGCAAGAAAGAGGCCGTCCGGTATCCCAGACGGCCCGAATGCGTTTTTGATTATAGACTGCGCGGCTACAGGCTGCTTGCAGCGCGAATGCCCGAGAGCCATGCCCACGCAAGGTTAAAGCCTCCGCAATCGGCGTCGATGTCGAGCGCTTCGCCGCAGACGTAAAGCGGGGTGTCGACAACGCTGCGCGCGCGTAGACTGGGTGTTGAGATGCTCTCGACAGATACGCCACCACGCGTGACCTGCGCCGAGCGCTCCTCGGCGGTTCCTTCGACGAGCAACTTAAAATGCTTGAGGATCGAGACCAGGTGGATGACATCGTTGGAGCCTGGATGGCACTGCTCGAACGCTGTGCAGACGACGCGGGAGAGTTGCGGGGCGAGCATGCCGTCGAGCCAACGGGGATCGCGGGGCGAAAAGCCGCCGAGCAGCTTAACGCGCCGGTTAAGCATATCGAGCAACTCGTCTTTAGAGAGGTCGGGGAAAACGTCGAGCAGGATCGTATCGCCGCGCTGGATACGACGGGAGAGGTTGAAGACAGCGACGCCCGAGATACCGAAGGTTCGAAACAGGACTTCACCGTCTTCGTGCCAGAGCTCATTATGATTGCGGGCGAGCGTCAAGCGGGCGCGGACGCGCAGGCCGTCCAACGTCTTGAGTGCCGCCCGATCGCCGACGACCGTTGCCGATACGGGGCAGAGGATGGGGCGCAGCGAAGTGAGGGGGAGGCTAAACGTATCGGCGATACCGGTGGGGTTGCCACCCGTGGCGATAATTACGGCATGTGCCTCCAGGGCCTCGTTCTTGCGAGGGACATCGGCGAGCGCTTTCCGAAGCGAGCGGAGCTCCGATTTTCGGTCGTCGTGCTTTTTTGCCTTGAGCGCCCGCGCTGGACGGTCTATTTGGAGTGTCCAGCCTTCGGAAGCTTTGTGCGCCGAGGCAACGTTGGCTCCGCAGATTAAGGTAATACCTAGGCGGTCGCAAACGTTGAGAAGCGCGTCGCGCACCGATTCTGCGCGAAGGGAGCGCGGGTATAGCCGGCCTTCCTCGGAGGTTGTCATGATGCCCAGCGAGGAGAAGAAACCCATAAGCTCTTGTTCGGGTTGGGGGCCCATGACAGATTCGACGAATGCGGGGTGGTTATACCGCTGAGGATCAATCGATTCGTTGGAGAGGTTGCAGCGGCCGTTACCGGTCGCAAGGAGCTTTAGGCCGCAGGCGACATCGCGCTCAACGATGCAGACGCTTTTGCCAGCACGTGCGGCCGTAATGGCGGCGGCGAGGCCTGAAGCCCCGCCGCCGATTACCAGGACGTCATAGAAGGCGCTCGTGTTCACTTAGGCCTCGTCGGTCTCGTGCGGGGTAATAGCCTCGACGGCAGAGACTGCCTTGGGCAACATGCCATCGGGCAGCGCGGTCTCAACCTCGCCCTTATCGCAGGCCTCGGCGAGTGCCGGATTAATGGGAAGCGTGCCCAAGATGTCGAGGTTATAGCGCTCTGCGACCTCGGGGAGCTTGCTTTTGCCAAAGACCTCGATCTTCTTGCCGCAGTCGGGGCACTCGATATAGCTCATGTTCTCGACGATGCCCAGAATGGGGACGTTCATCTTCTCGGCCATGTTGACCGCCTTGGCGACGATCATCGAGACCAGGTCCTGCGGGCTCGTGACGATGACGATGCCGTCGACGGGCAGCGACTGGAAGACGGTGAGCGCGACGTCGCCTGTTCCCGGAGGCATGTCGACCAGCAGGTAGTCGATGGGGCCCCACGAGGTCTCGCTCCAGAACTGCCTAATGGCGCCTGCGATGACCGGACCGCGCCAAAGGACGGGGTCGGTCTCGTTTTGGAGCAGAAGGTTGGAGCTCATGACCTTGACGCCGTGCTCGGAGATTTCGGGCAGCATGAGGTTGCCAAGGGCATGGACGTGGCGTCCGCTCATGCCGAACATCTTGGGGATAGAGGGACCGGTGATGTCGGCATCGAGGACGCCGACCTTGTGGCCGTGACGGGCAAGCTCGGTGGCGATGGCACCGGTGACAAACGACTTGCCGACACCGCCCTTGCCGGAAAGCACGGCGATGACGCGTTTGACCTCGGACAGCGTGTTCTCCTCAAATTGCGACGGCGACGTTTGTCCGCCGGCGGCCTGTGCGTGCTCGCAACCCATGTATGACTCCTTTGTATATGTTGGGGCCGGAGCCCCGTGATGTGACACGAGCGTCATTGTACCCTCGTTTGCGAGCGGGAGTCATTTGCGATGCATTTGGGCCGAGCGTGCTTGCAATACGATGGGCCCAAGCGAATGGGCGGGCTTACTGAACTTTGCTGGCGAACTCGAGGTATTGCATGCGCTGCAGCTTGTCGATCGTCGAGGTGTATGGGCTGTCTTCAGATTCCAAGTTGTAGCGCAGCCCGTCGGCACCGAGATAGCCGGCGACATTGATGGTGGGCACATCTGACCTTGTTGCAAGCAGGGCCTTTTGATAGTCGGTGAGCGGGGCGCCGATCTTATTAAGGGTAATGGCTGCAATCTCGTTTGCCCCGACGGTGTCGTAGACGTTGAGCTCGGTATTGCCGGCGATTTCATAGTTAGCCCAGACGAAATAGGTTGACTGATAGACACGGAAAGCGTGGCTTGCCGTATCTTCCTGAGGGTACAGCTCGTCGTTGAGAGTCGTTGCGGCGCTCGGCTGATGGTCGCCAAAAAAGACAAGAACAACCGGTCTGCCGATATTGCGGAGCTCGTTGATAAAGTACTCGAGGTCCCGGTCGGATGCGTTGATGCAGGTGAGATAGGTGTTGAGCGCGCTATTGGCGCCCTCGCTGGCTCCCTCGACCCAATAGTTTGTCAGCTCTTCGGCGGGAACGGTGCCATAGTCGTAGCCGCCGTGATTTTGCATCGTGACGTCAAAGATGAACTGCGGCGCTTCGTCGGTTCTAAGCAGGTCGAGTATCTTGTCGTAGGTGGCGTAGTCGCATACGCCGGCATGGTAACAGGGCGCACCTTCGAAATCGCCGATTGAAAGAAAGTCTCCAAAGCCCAGCTGCTGATAGATCTTATCTCGATGGTAGTTGACGGGGTTTTGCGGGTGCATAGCGGTAGCGGTATACCCAAGCTCTTTAAGGCCCTTTGCCAGGCTGTTGACGCCATTCATCTGATACAGCTGATAGGGGATCTTGCCTAATCCGACAAAGGCCGTTGTCGCTCCGGTCAAAAATTCGAATTCGGAGTTTGCCGTTCCGCCACCGGTGACCGAAGCGAGCATGGTGCCGCGAACAAGTGTGTCGGGAAGCGAGTTGTAGAATGCGGGGCCGGTGTACCCGGCCGCCTGGAGCTGCTCAAAGCACGAAAGGTCGCTAAAACTCTCGTTCATGACGGCAACAATCGTCGGCTTGATTTCATTGAACTGGGCAACGGCAGCCGCGCGCTGCTCGCTCGAGCCATACGTGCTGTCGTAGGCGGCGGCGAGCTCCTGCTCGATGCTCTGCGCCTCATCGGGCGTATAGCCTTCGGGCTTCTCAATGGGCAACTCGTTGACCATTTCGGTGAACGAAGTGATAAAACCCTGAGACGTATATGTGGTGATGGGCTGCCAACGGTCAAATCCAAAATCCAGCGCCTGCTCCAAGTCGATG
Source organism: uncultured bacterium (assembly GCA_934865005.1). Classification (GTDB taxonomy): domain Bacteria; phylum Actinomycetota; class Coriobacteriia; order Coriobacteriales; family Coriobacteriaceae; genus Collinsella. The sequence goes on from CAKWZF010000076.1 coordinate 6,648, forward strand.
CTGGAAAAGCCTGAGAGCCCCACAACGGTCACTAGCAGAAAAGCGCAGAGGTTAGCGGCGATTGCGGGGAAGACATGGGTGGGCGTACGGAGCTTTCGCGGTCGGATAAGCGAAAGAAGCCCCAGGGAAATCTCCAGCAGGGCGAGAGAGGTTACGATTCCGGCGGTAAAGGTAAACTCGTATCCCTCGCTCACTTCCATTGCGGTGCCAAGGGCCAAGATATCACTTGGCAGGATGGCTTCGCCTTTAAACGTTATGACGAAGTGCTCGGCAATGCCAAGGATGCAACAGGCGACGGGCACGAGGGCCATGACGCCTCCATGACGCTGTCCCAGCAAATAAAGGGAGAGCAGAACCGTCGCGAGCAGCCCGACGGAAAACCCGAATGAGTTGGCGGGAATGCGATAGAACGTTTCGTTACAGGCAATTTCGAGTGAAACGAACGAGAGCGCTGAAACAGCGGCGATGACAAGGATGTCACGGCAAATACAGGCAACCGTTCCCGTCGCAAGATCGGTTTGGTCGATAAGTCCCGAAACCAAGGGCTCGACAAGAAGTATGACGGCGGTAGCACCGAGCGCCGAATAAGAAAGGACCCATAGGGAATTGTCCTCATTTACGAGCAATTGATTCGTAATCCATGCAGCTACCATGCCGAGCGGGATGAGGAGCGTCGCGCACCAAAAGACGCGGGCAATGGGCGGCTTTTCATTGTGTTTGATTGAAAAATACACGCGCACGACGACGGTGGCCACGATAAGGACGGCGATGAATATGGGCAGATTGGCCATGTCGCTCGAAGTGATTTCAAGGGGGATATCTTCGGTCATGGACGTTCCTCTGTTACAGCAAATTAAGTTCAGTAGTAGATTACTGTAACCTTTCCACGGCATTTCGAGAAACAAAGCACCCGATACGCAAAGCTAAAGGTCTGCGAATCTTGTATTACGAACATCTGTGCGCGTCGAGTGCGCTAAACTCATCGACAGTATGATTCGATGCAATAGGAGGCAAGGAGCTTCCATGTCTGATTCTTCTATCGTTATTCGCGGCGCTCGTGAGCACAACCTCCGTGATATCGATGTTTCCATTCCGCGTGACCAACTCGTGGTCATTACCGGTCTTTCTGGCTCGGGCAAGAGTTCGCTGGCATTTGACACTATCTATGCCGAGGGCCAGCGTCGATACGTCGAGAGTCTTTCGAGCTATGCGCGCCAGTTCTTGGGCCAGATGGACAAACCCGACTTGGATTCAATCGACGGCCTTTCGCCGGCGGTGTCGATCGACCAAAAGACGACGTCTAAAAACCCTCGCTCGACGGTTGGCACCGTAACCGAGATTTATGACTATCTGCGCCTGCTGTTCGCCCGTGTGGGCACCCCGCACTGTCCCGAATGCGGCCGCGTCATTGAGCGTCAGACGACCGACCAGGTTGCCGACAAGGTCTTGGCGGCGGGGGAGGGCCGCCGCGCGTTTGTGCTGGCACCGGTGGTGCGCGGGCGAAAAGGCGAGTACACCAAACTGTTTGAGGACCTTCGCGCCGAGGGCTTTAGCCGCGTGCGTGTCGACGGTGAAGTGCGCTCGCTCGACGATCCGATCGATCTGGACAAGAAGTTCAAGCACGATATCGAGGTCGTAGTCGATCGCATCGTGATCCGTGAGAACTCTCTGGGCCGTATCGCCGAGTCTGTTGAGCAGGCGACCGCGCTGGCTCACGGCAATGTAAACGTGTACATGCTGCCCGATCGTGATGCTCCCGAGGGGACCGAGGGCGAGCTGCTGGAGTATTCGTTGGCCTTGGCGTGCCCGGAGCATGGTCACTCCATTGACGATCTTCAGCCGCGTGATTTTTCGTTCAACGCTCCCTATGGCGCATGTCCTGAGTGCGACGGCCTGGGCTTTAAGAAAACCGTTGATGCCGAGGCGTTGATCGAGGACCCCTCGA
>CAKWZF010000077.1:0-1304 GCA_934865005.1 uncultured bacterium
GCGACAAGGTGATTAAGCTTGAGCGCAAAAAGAAGTACGGCAGCTGGATCTACAAGGAGGACGCGCCGCTTACGCGCGGCGAGTTTGAGCAGATTTTGGCTGGCGACTACGGCTTTTTGCTGAGGAGCCCCTATCCGCTCTGCCGAGAGTTCTACATCGAGTGCATCTGCAACATGATGCGCCCGCGGACCATCGTGGACTACGAGCGCGAGCCGTGGGTGATGGATGAGGGCACCGTGCGCATTACGTTTGACATGAACGTGCGTGCCGCGGTGGGAAGCTTCGATATCTTTGACGCGACGCTGCCCGCGTTGCCGGTCCTGGAGCCCGGCAAGCTGGTGATGGAGGTCAAGTTTACGGAGTTTTGTCCGCAGCTGGTGCGCGATATGGTGCCGCCGGGCGCGGCCGAACTCACGGCGGTCTCTAAGTACTGCCTGTGTTATGACAAGACCGCCTACCTGCGCGGATTTAATTACTGGGAATCGGATTTTGAGAACCGAGGGGATATTTAGACCATGAGCACCAGGGACTTTTTTAAGAACTCCGTCTTGGAGGCGTTTGGCCAGGTCGACCCTGCCAAGATTGGCCTGTCGCTGCTCGTGGCGCTCGCCATGGGCATCCTGATCTATTACGTGTACAAGCGCTTTTTTACCGGCGTGGTGTATTCGCGCAGCTTTGCCGTGACACTCGTGGGCATGTGCGTGCTTACCTGCATGGTCACGCTTGCGATCTCGACGAACGTGGTCATCTCGCTCGGTATGGTCGGTGCTCTGTCTATCGTCCGCTACCGTACAGCGGTCAAGGACCCGCTCGACCTGCTGTATCTGTTTTGGGCCATTACCACGGGCATTACGGCCGGTGCCGGCATGTATGCGCTCGTGGGGCTCACCGCGGTGGTGATCGTGGCGATGATCGCCGGCTTTGCGAGCCACCAGGACAAGTCGCGCGTGTACATGATGGTCATCCACTACACGGGCCAGACCACCGGCGACGATATCGTGCGTGCATTTGGGCGCACCAAGTTTACGGTGAAGTCCAAGACCATGCGCGGTGACAAGGTCGAGATGGCCGTGGAGGTGTTCTCGGACGGTGTGGATATGCCGTATGTCGACGCCATTCGCGCGCTCGACGGCGTGGAGGACCTGACGCTCATTCAATATAACGGCGAGTACCACGGGTAACTATGGTCCGGCGTTCTAACGAACGCCGGACCGCTCGACGCTGCGCGGGCATCTGCCGGGCGATCTGCCACTCAAGCCCAGGCGCCCCGAACAAAAAATAAACTTGCCGCCCCTTTACCGGCC
>CAKWZF010000077.1:1314-8341 GCA_934865005.1 uncultured bacterium
ACCTGGATGGGCGAGTTGATTCATTGAGCGCGTTCGCGGGTATTATGGTGAAAGCGATTTCAATGACAGGGGTGCTCGTGGTAAAGATGAAAGATGTGGCCGAGCTGGCGGGCGTTTCGAGCGCCGCCGTCTCGCGCTACCTCAACGGTGGATATATCTCGGCGGACAAGGCCGAGCGAATTAAGCAGGCAATCGAGCTGACCGGATACGTGCGTTCTAGTCAGGCTCGCGCGCTGCGCACCGGTTCCACCAAGCTCATCGGCGTCATCGTACCTAAGATCAACTCGGAATCCGTGAGCCGCATTACCGCCGGCATTGGTCAGGTGCTCGGTCGCCGTGGCTACCAGATGCTGCTTGCCAACACCGACAACGCGGCCGATCGTGAGCTCGAATACCTCGATTTATTCCAAAACCACCCGGTTGACGGCATTGTTCTGGTGGCAACTATGATCACCGACGAGCACCGTCGCGCGATTGAGTCGTGCCGTGTGCCCATTGTGTTGATCGGCCAACATGTCGAGGGCGCGGCGTGCGTCTATCACGACGATTACGAGGCTGCCTTTGAGCTGGGCCGTGCGCTTGCGGGTCGCGTGGACGGCAAGATTGCCTACATTGGAGTTACCGAAGAAGACCGCGCGGCTGGTTATGAACGCCGCCGCGGTTTTGAAGCCGGTTTGCGCGCCGCGGGTAACCCACTCGATGCTGCCTTGATTCGCCTGGGCTCGTTTACGCTCGACTCGGGCTATCGCGCTGCGCGCGAGCTGCTTGCCGATGCCCCCGATGTTTCGTTTATCGCGTGCGCGACCGACACTATGGCTGCCGGCGCCCTGCGCGCTCTTGACGAGGTGCGTGGCATGGGCGAGGGCGTGCGTGGCGTGAGCGGCTTCGGCGACAACGCATTTTTGCGCGCGCTGACGGGCGGCATTCCCACCGTGCATTACGGCTACCTGACCAGCGGCGTCGAGGCGACCAATATGTTGCTCAACGCGCTCGATGGCGAGGAGGGGGAGAGCGGTCTAAAGTCGCTCAAGCTCGGCCATCAGCTTATGAATGTCTAGGCCTTGGGCACGTCCGCCTGCCTCTGAGACCCCTGTTTTTGCTTCAAAACTACCTTTCGCCGGCTTTTTCCTACCGTTCACCCTACTATGAAAACGATTACAGTCATATCAAACTGAAAACGATTACAGTGTATGTGTCAAAGATGGCCGGGTGCACATGCGCCCGTTGGAGGAAAGGGAAGTTATGGGCTACCGCAAATCAGCCCAAGAGGTGCTCGACAACGTCGGTGGCGCCGACAACGTTGTTTCGGCCGCACACTGCGCCACGCGTCTACGCCTGGTGATTGCCGATAATTCCAAGGTTAACAAGGAGGCCATCGAGAATGTCGATGGCGCCAAGGGCGTCTTTGAGGCCCAGGGCCAGCTCCAGATTATTTTTGGCACTGGCACCGTCAACAAGGTCTACGAAGAGTTCATCGCGCTCAGCGGCGTCGAGGCTGCCACCAAGGCCGAGGTAAAGGAGGCTGCGGCTCAGCAGCAGAACATCTTTATGCGTGCCATTAAGGTGCTCGGCGACGTCTTTGTTCCCATCATCCCCGCCATCGTGGCTTCGGGCCTGCTGCTGGGCATTATGAGCGCCCTCAACTTCATGGCCTCCAACGGCTTTATCGCACTCGACACCAATAACTTTATTTATAAGATCGCCGACTTGGTCTCGGGCACGTCCTTTGGCATTCTGCAGATCCTGATCGGTTACTCCGCCGCTAAGGCCTTTGGCGCCAACCCCTATCTGGGCGCTGTCGTCGGTGGTGCATTCATCAACTCCTCGCTGCAGAGCGCCTACACGGTTGCTTCCGAGGGCGTTCAGACCATGGTTACTGTTATTCCCGGTGTGTACAGCTTTGAGTGGGTCGGCTATCAGGGCCATGTGATCCCCATCGTTATCGCCTGCGCCATTCTGGCCTTCCTCGAGAAGCGCCTGCACAAGATCGTTCCCGAGATGTTCGACCTCTTTGTGACTCCGCTCGTCTCGGTGTTCGTGACCGTGCTCGTGACGCTCGTTGCCGTCGGCCCCATCTTTGTCTGGGCCGAGAACGCCATCCTCGGTCTGATCCAGGCCCTGCTGACCCTGCCCTTCGGCATCGGTTCCTTTATCGTCGGCCTGTTCTATGCCCCCACGGTCGTTACCGGTATCCACCAGATGTACACCGCCATCGACCTGGGTCAGCTTGCCCAGTACGGTGTGACCTATTGGCTGCCCATCGCCAGTGCCGCCAACATCGCCCAGGGTGGCGCCGCGCTCGCCGTTGCCTTTAAGACCCGCGATGCCAAGATCAAGGGCCTGGCACTTCCTTCGGCCCTGTCCGCCTTCATGGGTATTACCGAGCCTGCCATCTTTGGTGTGAACCTGCGCTTCTTTAAGCCCTTCATCGCCGGCTGCATCGGCGGCGGTTGCGGTGCCCTGGTCTGCGCACTCACCTCGCTTGCTGCTTCCGGCACCGGCGTTACCGGCATCTTCGGTATCCTGCTGTGCCTGGCCCAGCCCGTGCAGTACGCGATCATGTTTGCGGTCGCCGCGCTGGTTTCCTTTGCCGTCTCGTTTGTCCTGTACAAGGACGAGCCCAAGGCTTCCGAGCAGGCCTAAGAGCTTTTGATTGAGGGGCGCCCGCGGGTTGTATGCTCGCGGGCGTTTCCCGTATCTGGTGTCGATCTCTGGCGCCTTGTTACTTTCGATCCGTTAGGACTTTGATATGTCTAATGCACTTGGCCGCGACCTTGCAAAGCTGGTTGCCGCTGTTGACACCGCCGCCTCTGAGTGCGGTCATGGCGCATATGGCCAGCGCTTCCATATTATGCCGCCGGCGGGCTGGCTCAACGACCCCAATGGTCTTTGCCAAGCGGGCGGCGTGTTCCATGCCTATTTTCAGTATGCGCCGTTTGATGTCGAGGGTGGCGTCAAGATGTGGGGCCATGCCACAAGCCGCGATCTTATGACGTGGGACTACGTTGGCGCCCCGCTGCTGCCCGACGAGCCGTTCGATTGCCATGGCGTGTATTCGGGCTCCGCGCTTGCCGAGGACGGCCGCATTCGCGTACTGTACACAGGCAACGTTAAACTCTCCGATGCAGACGGCACGTACGACTACGTCAATACCGGCCGCCGCGCCGATACTGTTTATGTCGAGAGCGTTGATGGCCTTGCCGGTCGGGAGTTCAGCCAAAAGCGTGTGGTGCTGGCGTCCGAGGATTATCCCGAGGATTTGACCTGCCATGTGCGCGATCCCAAGGTGTGGCGCGATGATAATGGGCGTTACCACATGGTGCTGGGCGCGCGTCGTCGCGTGGATGGGCCGCATGTCGATAGTCGGTTTTGCGCGATGCACGGCGAGGGTGCCGGGCGCGATGTGGGCGAGATCCTGGTGTATGGCTCGGCCGATATGCTGAGTTGGGAGCTCGAGAGCCGCGTGTCTACCCCCGAGCGCTTTGGCTTTATGTGGGAGTGCCCGGGGTATCTGGAGCTTGAGGCGGATGGCGGTGTAACAGCGAAGTGGCTGTCCTTCTCTCCCCAGGGGCTCGAGGGCGGTCGTTGGGACAGCGGTAATGTGTATGCAGCGGGCTACATGCCCGTTACGGGCGACATTACGGGTGGCAAGGACGCTTATGATCTGGGCGAGTTCCGCCTGTGGGACGCCGGTTTTGACTTCTATGCTCCGCAGGAGTTCACGGCCGAGGACGGTCGTCACATTCTGATCGGCTGGATGGGCATGCCCGATGAGCCGACCTATGGCAACGCGCCTACCGTGGCGTGCGGCTGGCAGCACTGCATGACGGTGCCGCGTGAGCTTACGGCCGGTCCGGACGGCAATGTACTGCAGCAGCCGGCGCGCGAGATCGTGCGCCATTATGCTTCGGTGCGTGTGGGGGAGGGCTCGTTGGAGGTTGCCGGCGATACCTGCTTTGACGTTGTTGTTGACGGTGTCGACGGTGCGCTTTCCGCAACCGTTGATGGCGAGCTGAAGCTGGCGTTTGTGCCCGCTGGGGGCGAGCTGCCCTCGCGCTTTGAGATGCGATTTACCGATGAGGGCCGCGCTTCTGCCGGCTGCGGTCGTACCGTGCGCTGGGAGCCCGTCGATGAGGTGCGCAACGTGCGTATTGTTGGCGATGTCTCGTCGGTCGAGGTGTTTGTGAATGATGGCGCGCTCGTGTTTTCGACGCGCATCTATCCCGAGGCCTATGGCGTGACCGTTGACGCTCCGGGTGCGAGCGTGAACTATCACTCGCTCAACATCTAGGCGATTCGTCGCATATCGGCGCTATACTGCAGCCGTTGCCCACGATGCGGGGAACACCCGCATCGTGGGTTTTTGTTTATGAAGGGACGGTGCCGCGTGGACGTGCAACAGCTAGAAGAGGCTTGGGCTTTGAGGGCCGGCGCGCGTGAGGCGCAGTTGCTTGCGGTCCCGCATGTGCCGGCATGGCTGTCGCAGCTGGGGATTGTGCGTCCCGGTGACCGCCTGGTGGCCTTTGCGGACGACTTTGTCGATGCGTTTGCGAGCGGCTTTGATTGCTGCGATGTCGCGCTGGTGGGCTCGTCGTCCGCCGAGGCGTTTGCCGCTGCGTCCGAGGGCTTTGATGCTTCGTTTGATGCCGAGGGGCCGCACCTGTGGTGGTTCGTCAACTCCATCGGCGGGTTTGGTCTGCGTGTGCCCGATCTGCGTGCGCTGGGTCGGGCGGCGCGTGAGGCCCATGCGCTGCTGGTTGTTGACAACACCGTGGCGTCGGCTTTTGGCTGCGATCCGCTGCGGCTGGGTGCCGTGCTGTCGCTCGAGGCGCTCGACCGCGTGTGCGCTGGCAAGGCTCCGCGCAAGTTGGTTGCCGTATCGGTCGCGCGCTCGCAGCTCAAGCGCCATCGTGTGGATGCTGCTGCCGAGTGCGCGCATGCCCTGCTTGAGGGCTGTGGCTTGGCCAAGCTTGATATGCCTGCTGACGAGGCCGGTGTGCTGGAGCGCGGGCTGGACTCGCTCGATGTCCGCATGCAGGCGCATTTCGATCGCGCCCGTGCGCTGGCCGAGTATCTGGCCGCCAACGAGATGGTGTGCAACGTACGCTATCCCGGGCTGAGCTCGCATCCCGACCATGTTGTTGCAACGGGAATCCTCGAGCACGGCTTTGGCCCGGCAGTTGAATTTGATCTTATCGAGCGTAGTGCGGGCGAGCTGTTCGATGCTTTGTCCGGGGAGTTTCGCACATCGCCCGCCGGCGGCGCAACGACGCGCCTTTCGGCTCCACGCGGCAAGCAGGGGAGCACCGTCCGCCTCTTCGCCGGCACCGACGACCCCTTGATCGTGGCCGCTACCCTAGATAACGCCCTCCGCAAGTAGCTACTTTTTAGTGATGCTGGCGATGAGGTCGTTTGCTTTGGTGGCAATGACGTTGTTGATGTCGGCCTGTAGCTCCTCGTAGACCGCTATGGCTCGCTCGCCGGCGGGGGTGAGGGTGGATCCGCGGGCTCCGTCGCGCTCGATGAGTTTGCATCCCAGCTGCCCTTCGGCCTCGTTCACAATGCGCCAGGCCTTGGAATACGCCATGCCCATGCTTTTAGCGGCTCGGTTGAGCGAGTGTTCGCGGGCGATACCTTGCAGCAGCAAGACGCAGCCGTGGCCGAACACGCCCGGCAAATCCTTGTCGCACGCTTGAATGACCAACTTTGCCGTCGTCTTGTACTCCATACGCTCCACGTCTCCCCGCTAAAGTGTTTGCTGGGCAAACGCAAAGCCTGCGTCAAACCCTCGTGTGCTCTTCTTAAATCATGCATTGTAGCAGTCAAAGTGCGTTAAGATACTTCCCCAGTATTGGGCGCCCAAGGTTGGGCTGGGTCCTACGAGGCCTGCAGCCGACCGGTCGCATGGAAAAAGGAGAAACATGGCTACGTTCTTTCCCGGTGAGTCCCACACGTTTTCGGAGTATCTGCTGGTCCCTGGTTACTCGTCCTCGCAGTGCATCCCCAACAACGTCTCTCTTAAGACGCCGCTGACCCGCTTTAAGCGCGGTGAGAAGCCGGCAATCACCCTGAACATCCCCATGGTTTCCGCCATCATGCAGTCCGTCTCGGGCGTCGACATGGGTGTCGCGCTCGCTACTGAGGGCGGCCTGTCCTTCATTTACGGTTCCCAGAGCGCCGAGTCCGAGGCCGCCATGGTCAAGGCCGTCAAGGATCACAAGGCTGGTTTCGTTCAGTCCGATTCCACGCTGACCCCTGACATGACCATGGAGCAGGTCATTGAGCTCAAGGAGAAGACCGGTCACTCTACTATGCCGGTTACCGACGACGGCACCCCCAAGGGTAAGCTCCTGGGCATCGTCACCAGCCGTGACTACCGCCCCAGCCGCGATGACCACCAGACGAAGGTCTCCGAGTTCATGACCCCGCGTGAGCAGCTCATCGTGGGCGACAAGAACATCAGCCTTAAGGTTGCCAATGACGTCATCTGGGACAACAAACTCAACGCCCTGCCCATCGTCGACGATAACGATCACCTCATGGGCATTGTGTTCCGCAAGGACTACGACAGTCACAAGACCAACCCCAACGAGCTGCTCGATAACGACAAGCGCTACATGGTCGGCGCCGGTATCAACACCCGCGACTATGCCGAGCGCGTGCCGCTGCTCATCGAGGCCGGTGCCGACGTTCTGTGCGAGGACGTCAAGGTCGGTGCCGGTAACGTGGTGGACGCCGAGGGCTTCCGCTTCCTGGCCGACTGCGGTGCCGACTTCATCAAGGTCGGTATCGGCGGCGGTTCCATCTGCATTACCCGCGAGACCAAGGGTATCGGTCGTGGCCAGGCCACCGCGTTGATCGACGTCTGCCGCGCCCGTGACGAGTACTACGAGGAGACCGGTGTTTACGTGCCCGTGTGCTCCGATGGCGGTATCGTCTACGACTACCACATGACGCTCGCCCTGGCCATGGGTGCAGACTTTATGATGCTGGGCCGTTACTTCGCCCGCTTTGACGAGAGCCCGAC
>CAKWZF010000077.1:8351-8569 GCA_934865005.1 uncultured bacterium
GTACGGGGGCGAGGGTTCTGCGCGTGCTCGCAACTGGCAGCGCTACGACCTGGGCGGCGCCGCGTAGCTCAGCTTCGTCGAGGGCGTTGACTCCTACGTTCCCTATGCCGGTTCCCTCAAGGACGGCGTAGGCGGCACGCTCTACAAGGTCAAGTCCACGATGTGCAACTGCGGTGCCCTCTCGATCCCCGAGCTCCAGGAAAAGGCACGCCTAACGC
>CAKWZF010000078.1:0-8419 GCA_934865005.1 uncultured bacterium
CTCGTGCGATAATCCTCCGCAGAAGTCACCGACAGCAGAGGGAGTTTGTGATGAAGGTTCTTTTGGTCAATGGCAGCCCCAAGGCAAACGGCAACACCGCCCGCGCACTCGCCGAGGTCGCTGAGCAACTCAATGCCGAAGGCATTGATACCGAGGTGTTTCAGCTGGGCGCCAAGCCCATTCGCGATTGCATCGGTTGCGGCCAGTGTGGCAAACTTGGCGGTCGCTGCACCTTTGACGATGACGTGGTGAACGAGCTCATCGCTGCCGCCGAGCAGGCAGACGGCTTTGTCTTCGGCTCGCCCGTCTACTATGCGCACCCCAGCGGGCGCATCCTCTCGACCCTCGATCGCGCCTTCTATGCCGGAGGCAAAGCCTTTGCACACAAGCCGGGCGCTGCCGTCGCCGTCGCCCGTCGCGGCGGTACATCGACCACCTTCGATGTGCTCAACAAGTACTTCACCATCAACCAGATGCCCGTGGTCGCCTCCACGTACTGGAACAACGTGTTTGGCCGCGTGCCCGGCGACGCCGATGGGGATGCCGAGGGCCTTGCCACCATGCGAAACATCGGCAAAAACATGGCCTGGCTCCTGCGCTGTATCGAGGCAGGACTGGCCGCCGGCATCAACGCACCCGAGGCAGATCGCGCAACGACCAACTTCATCAGGTAGAACGGCGGAACAAATACATGAACGTGCAGATTTTTGGCACCAAGAAGTCCTTCGACACCAAGAAGGCGCAGCGTTATTTTAAGGAGCGCCGCATTAAGGTGCAGTTTATCGACCTTAAGGAAAAGGAGATGAGCAAGGGCGAGCTCACGAGCGTGATGCAAGCGGTCGGCGGCATCGACAAGCTGCTCAACCCCAAAGCCAAGGACGAGGAAACGCTCGCGCTCATCCAGCACCTTACCCCCAGTCAGCGCTTCGACAAGCTGCTCGAGAACCAGCAGGTCTTGGCCGAACCCATCGTGCGCAACGGCAAAAAGGCCACCGTCGGTTATTGCCCCGATGTATGGGGAGCCTGGGAGTAGCTTGTGTTATTTGCCGGCGCGTGGGTATAAGAGCAGGCGTTTGGCATAAGATTCAACTGTAAGCCATGTCTAACAAAGGAGGGCACATGCCCAACAAACCCGTGAAGATCATCATGCTTACCGGATACCTCGGTGCCGGCAAGACCACGCTGCTCAACCACATCCTCGCTAACGACGGCGGTATCCGCGCCGCCGTGATCGTCAACGATATCGGCGAGATCAATGTGGACGCCAGCCTTATCGCCGACGGCGGCCTTTCCGAGACCGACGACCTCATCCCGCTCACCAACGGCTGCATCTGCTGCACGCTTTCGGATGACCTGGCCAACCAGCTGCAGGGCATCGCCGATTCGGGCAACTTCGATTACATCATCATCGAGGCCTCGGGCATTTGCGAGCCCATCCCCATCGCCTACACCATCTCGAGCTTCTGCGACGAGGCCAAGGTGGGCGGCGAGCCTAAGCTCGCGCTCGACAACATCGTGGCCGTGGTCGACTGCGCCCGCATGTACGACGAGTTCAACGGCGGTCGCGACCTACTGGCCGAGGATATCGACGAGGACGACATCGAGAGCCTGCTCATCCAGCAGATCGAGTTCTGCTCCACGCTCATCCTCAACAAGACCGATACCGTGACGCCCGAGCAGATCGCCGAGCTCAAGGCCATCGTGCGCAGCCTGCAGAAGGACGCCGTAATTGTCGAGGCTCAAAACGGCGAGGTCCCCATGGAGGAGCTGCTCGACACCGACCGCTTCGACTTTATGCGCGCCTACAACTCCGCCGCCTGGATCGAGGCCATGGAGCATCCCGAGGAGCACGACGACCCCGAGGTGCTCGAGTACGACATCGAGACCTTTGTGTACTCGCGCCGCAAGCCGTTTGACCTGCAGAAGTTCACCGATTTTGTTGAGCAGGAGTGGCCCGACGAGGTCATTCGCGTCAAGGGTCCGCTGTGGCAGACCGGCGATCCGGACATGTGCTACATGTTTGAGCAGGCCGGCCACCAGATGCGCCTGATGGAGAACGGCCTGTTTGTCGACTCGGCGCCCGAAGGCGAGAAGCAGAAGATCATCGACGAGAACCCCGAGATCATGCAGATTTGGGACGACGAGACGGGCGACCGCATGACGAGTCTGTGCATCATCGGCCGTCACATGGACAAGGATGCGCTCATCGCTTCCCTCGATGCCTGCCTGACCGACTGGCACCGCGCCTAGGTTTATCCAAGCGGGCATTTTTCTGTCTACGTAACCGCCAAACCACCACGAAGGTTAACTTCGTGGTGGTTTTTCGTTCTGAGCCAAGGAGATTCATGTTCAACATTGTGCTGTATGCGCCCGAGATTCCGGCCAATACGGGCAATATCGGCCGCACCTGCGTGGTCACCGGCGCCCGCCTGCATCTGGTGGAGCCGCTGGGGTTTTCGCTCGACGACAAGACGGTACGTCGCGCCGGTCTGGGCTACTGGCAAAACTTGGACGTGACGACCTATGCCGGCTGGGAGGATTTCCTTGCGCGCAACGATCTCTCCCCCGCCGATGGTCGCCTGCATCTGCTGACCAAAAAGGCACGCCGCACCTATGCGCAAAGCACCTACCGCGATGGTGACTACTTGGTCTTTGGCAGCGAGAGCTCGGGCATTCCCGAGCCACTGCTTGCCGCGGCGCCCGAGCGTTGCGAGCGTATCCCCATGCTGCGCGATTGTGACTCACTCGATAACGCCGAGGCTTGGGAAGCCCACGAGGAATCGCTCGGACATACCGAGGACAGCCACGAGGCCATCCTTCAACAGGACATCTGCGGCAACTTCGTCAACCCGGACGACTACCGCATCAGCGCACTCAACCTCTCCAACAGCGCCGCCATCGTCCTCTACGAGGCCCTGCGCCAGGCAGGCTTTCCGGGAATGTGACAAAGGAACTATCCCTTTGTCACATTCAAGCGCCACGCCGATGGCACACATGCCTAATTGATGCTCTAGATAAAGAGCCCTCACTTTTAATCAGAATTAACTAAAGTAAAATGAAGTTAAACGGCGGTGTGAAAGGAGAGCCTTGTGGAATATCTCGAGAACCCGTTTACCCCCAGTTTTGGCGAGGTTCCTGCCCATCTCGCTGGCAGACAACAGATTATTCGGGATCTGGACCGTGCCTTCTTGAGCCAGCGCAGGCGCCCAGAATTGACCTCGATCTTCTCAGGCGCGCGTGGAACCGGTAAAACCGCTCTCATGTCGTCGCTCGCGACAAGGGCGGAATCCCACGGCTGGATTGCCGTAAAGACGACCGCGCTCCCGGGAATGCTTGAGGAAATCGAGTTCGGGGCGAAACGTGCTGCCGGCCATCTTATCGACCCGTCTAAGAACTTCGAAGTCACCGGCCTCGGAATTGCACCGCTCGGCAGCATCGAGGTCAATCGCGTTCACGATGCCTCAACCTGGCGTTATCGCATGAGCGACATCATCGACCAGCTCAACGAGGCAGGCACCGGTCTGCTCGTCACGGTTGACGAGGTGGACCCGACACTCGACGAAATGATTCAGCTCGCAGCGACGTATCAGCACTTTGTGACCGATGGGAAACGCGTCGCCCTGCTCATGGCGGGACTTCCCAACAACGTCTCGACGTTGCTGAACCACAAGACGGTCTCGTTCCTTCGCCGCGCCCAACAATATCATCTGGGTCGCATTGCCGACTATGACGTACGCGAGGCCTTGATTCGCACAATCCAGGAAAACGATCGCCTGGCAGATGCTGAGGGAATCGATAGAGCCGTTCGCTCGATCTCTGGTTTTCCCTTCCTATTGCAACTCGTAGGCTACCGTGCCTGGGATCTCACAAGCGATTCGAAGGAAATCTCGTCACGCGACTTTGACCTGGGAATCAAAATCGCGCGCGACGAGATGGACGACCGAATCCTCGCGGCAACCTATCGGGAACTCACTGCAGAGGACAAGCGATTCCTCATCGCCATGCTCGATGACGAGGAAGAGTCCACCACCGCCGACCTTGTCGAGCGCCTTAAGCGTTCGCCGCAGCAGGTCTCCCGCTACCGACGCCGAATGATAGATGCCGGCATCATCGGGGAACGAGGACGAGGGCTCGTCGCATTTGAATTGCCATTCTTCCGCGACTATCTCGCGGCTCAATGCGTGAAATAGGCATCAATGAGGCAAAGGGGCTGTCCCTTTGCCTCATTGTCTATAGGTAGCGGCCGGTGATGCTTGCGGAGCAGGCCACGATGTCGCCCGGCGTACCGGCGCAGACGATTTGCCCGCCCGCGTCGCCACCGCCCGGGCCCATGTCGATCACGTAATCGGCGTTACGGATAAGGTCGAGATCGTGTTCGATCACGATAACCGTGGCGCCCTTGGCAACGAGGCCGTCAAACACACTCAGCAACACCTGAACATCGAGCGGATGCAGGCCAATCGTGGGTTCGTCGAACACGAATACGGCATCATCCTGCACGCGGCCCATCTCGCTCGCGAGCTTAAGGCGCTGTGCCTCGCCGCCCGAAAGCGCCGGCGTGGGCTCACCGAGCGTGAGATAGCCCAAGCCCAAGTCGTGCAAGGTCTGCAAGCGCGCCTGAACCTTCTTGAGTCCCAGTGTGGCGTCGATGGCCTCGTCCACACTCATGTCCATGAGCTGCGGCAACGTAAGGAGACTCCCGTCCTTGCCCTCGCGATGGATATGCGAAGCCGCGTCTGCATAACGTGAGCCGCGACATGCCGGGCAGACGATCTCGACGTCGGGCAAAAACTGTACATCGAGTGATATCGAGCCCGTGCCATCGCACGTAGGGCAGCGCAAGGCGCCGGTGTTGTAGCTAAAGGCACCCGCCTTGTAGCCGGCTGCCTTGGCCTCGGACGTACGGGCGAAGGCGCGACGCAGCTCGTCATGAATGTCGGCATAAGTCGCCACTGTCGAGCGCACGTTGGCGCCGATAGGCGTAGCGTCAATCAGGTTTGCGCGGGCAATGCCTTCGGCATCGACCCAGCGCACATGTTTTGGCAGGCGCTCGCCGGCTGCCTGCGCCTTAAGCGCCGGGATGAGCGTCTCGAGCACCAACGTCGTCTTGCCCGAACCCGAAACGCCCGTAACCGCAACAAGGCGGCCGCGCGGGATATCAACTTCGAGCGGCTTAACGGTATGGATGGCATCGGTTGCCATGCGAATATGCCCCTGGTCGAACATTTCCTCGTCAGTCACCTGCGGACGCAGGCGCTTGGACTCTGCGCGCAAAAACGGGGCGATGCGGCTGCCCTGCGATTGTTCGACCTCGTCCACCGTACCAGCGGCGATCACATTACCGCCGCCCGCTCCGGCAACGGGGCCCATCTCGACCAGATAGTCGGCTTCCGCCAGTACGCGCGTGTCGTGATCGACAACAACCACGGTGTTGCCGTCATCCACCAGATCGCGCATCACGCCCACCAAGCCGTCGACATTGGCAGGATGCAAGCCGATCGAAGGCTCGTCCAGCACATAAAGCACACCCGTCGATCGGTTGCGCACCACGCGGGCGAGCTGCACACGCTGGCGCTCACCCGTGGAGAGCGTGGCGCCGGCGCGATCGAGCGAAAGGTAATCGAGACCCAGGTCGACCAGACGACGGGCCGCACTCAAAAACGAATCGCAGATATCCGTCGCCATGGGCCGCATCTCGGCCGGCAAGGACGTAGGCACCCCGCGCACCCACTCAATCGCCTCACCCAGCGTCATGGCCGCTGCTTGCGCCAGATTGATACCGCGCACCTGGGGCTGGCGCGCAGCCTCGGAGAGACGCGTGCCGCCGCAATCGCGGCATGCTCCCTCGCGCAAAAAGCGCGCAACGCGTTTTAAGCCCTTATCGTCCTTGACCTTGGCGAGCGCATTCTCGACGGTATAGACGGCGTTGTAATAGGTGAAGTCGAGCGGCGTGGCGCCCTCGCCGTTTTTGGGAACGTAGAGAATGTGCTTCTTAACCGCCGGACCATGAAACACGATGTCGCGCTCTTGAGGCGTGAGTTGGCTAAACGGCACGTCGGTGCGTACGCCCATCTCGCCTGCCACCTGCTTCATCAGATCCCACATGAGCGTGCCCCAGGGAAGGACTGCGCCCTCGTTGATGGTCTTTGACTCATCTGGCACCAGGCTCGCCTCGTCCACCTCGCGCATGACACCGGTGCCGCCACAGGTGGGGCATGCGCCGCCGCTATTGAAAGCCAAATCCTCGGCACTCGGCGCGTAGAACTCGCGGCCGCATGTCGGACACGTGAGCGACAGGCCCGCAGCTACGTTAAGGCTCGGCTCCACACGCGCCCCGCAATGCGGGCACACGTGATGGGCGCAACGGCTAAAGAGCAGACGCAGGCTGTTGTTGAGCTCGGTCATGGTACCAAAGGTCGAGCGCACGCCCGGCACGCTGGGGCGTTGATGCAATGCGAGCGCCGCCGGCACGTGCAGAACCTCGTCCACCTGGGCGTGTTCGGCCTGCGTCAGACGACGGCGGGTATAGGTGCTGAGCGCCTCAAGATAGCGACGCGAGCCCTCGGCATAAAGAACCCCCAGCGCCAGCGAACTCTTGCCCGAGCCCGACACGCCGGCAATGCCCACAAGCCTTCCCAGTGGAATATCGATATCGATGTCTTTGAGGTTGTGCACGCGCGCGCCACGCACCTCGATAGCCTGCGGGCTCATCTTCTGTTCCGTCACCTTTATCACCCTACTCATGCCATAAAACTCGATCGCGGATGTACTCGCCCAGCATGGGCACGGTAAACCGGACGAGACCGTATCCGGCAGCCCCGATGACGCGCTCGCGAATCAGGCTTGCGCGATATTTACTCGCCCAGCTCTGGGTGCGATCGCAGCGCTCAATGACATCCGCCATGCGCGTCGGTTTGCCCTCGTCAACCGCCATGGCCTCGATAAAGAGGCGCTGTGGACTGCGCAGCCCGTAATACAGGGGCGCGTCGACCGCTTCGTAGAACTCGGAGACGGCATCCGTATGGCCAGCCTCGACATCGCACCTTTCGATGACCTGCGAGCCACGCCGGACGGCAGAGCGCCACATGTAATATCCCACCAGCTGAACCATATAGGGATGCCCCATGCTCTTGCGCGCCGCAAGGTCCGCCGTCCCCGCGTCCACGTAAAGACCAGCGTCCTTGACCGTCTGGATATACGAATCGCGCACCTTGGGCAAGGATATCGCCCCCAACGTACGCTGCTGGGCACGCCGTAAAAACGTTACGCTCGGCTCTTCGAGCAGATCGTCAACCATACTGGGTAAGCCGGCGAACACCAGCGCAAGGCCGCGCTGCTCGCTATCGGGCAAGCCCGTAGCATCCTGGTCTCCGAGCACCTGCTGATAGAGAACGGCAAGAGCCGCCAGTTCCTCGATAGACGCCGATTGCGCCTCGTCAATCGCAAACAGTATGCCCTTGCCTGGACCGAGCTTCTTGAGGCGCTCGTTGACCAGCCCTCGCAACGTTTCGCCCTTTGCCCGCGCCGCCTCGACCGACATCCGGCCAAACGACGGACCGAACTCCATTGACGTCACAACGGGCTTATTCGAGCGAAGCGCGTCGGCCAATCGGTCGCATAAGCCAAGCGAAGCGGAATCGGAGACAACCGCCCATCCGCGCTCATTGGCTAGACGTTGCAGCTCCCGCAGGAGAACCGTCTTGCCGCAGCCGCGATTTCCCGTAATGAGCATGAGCCTACCCGGCGCTCCGGCGCCGTTATCGAGCCCTTCCTCAAAATCCTCGATGACCGACTCGCGGCCGATGAGTATCGGAGGCCGCTTGCCAGCCGTGGGCTTAAAGGGATTTGGGTTCATGTCGGCCTCCTCGGATTGGCAAACCCTGGTAATAGTTATACCAACTTATACCGAGTTATACCAATAGCATGTGACAAAGGAACTGTCCCTTTGTCACATGTGGCCGAAAAACTCGGCGTCTGCTGCTCGCCAGGGGCGGAAGGTGGTGGGATCGATCTTTACGTGCGCCGCGGCGGGTACGTCGTACCATTTGACCGTGTAACCGGCGCCGTGAGAGCAAAAGACCGAGTCGGGCGTGTTGGGCAGATCGGCTTCTGGCTCATAGGCGGCCGTCTCGATGACGCGCTCGGCATCATGGCAAGCCGCATAGCCGGCAAACTCTAGGTACAGATGTCCGCGACCACTCGTGTAGGCAGCCACCTCCAGCGCGTAATCCTGCACTTCGGATGCCGGCACGCGACCCACAAGCTTCGCCCGGTCTCCCGCCATCGTCGGCGGCTCGTACTCGGCACCCATGCGCGTGGCATCCGAGAGCGCCCGGCCCACGCACTCCCCCGGCACCTCGAGCTCAAAGCGATACCACGGCTCCAACAGTACCGCCGCGCCAGCCTCACGCGCGTGCAT
>CAKWZF010000079.1:0-8389 GCA_934865005.1 uncultured bacterium
GGCTGTCGCACGGCCTGGGATCTCCCGTAGAGTTATAGGTCGAGACCACGTCATTGGCACGAGAAACATAGCCGTCGAGCATGTTGTACTTGGTCACAAGCCAACTGTGAATGCTCTCTTCCTCAGCAGCGGAAAGGCCGCCGGAGTTTGCATCGTTGTCAGTGTTGCCGCCCGTCGAGCCGCCGTTTCCAGGCCCTCCGGTAGAGGAACCCGACCCAGAGCCGCCGCCCGAACTCGATGAATCCGAGCCGGAGCCAGAAGTATCCGAGCTACCGGGCTTTCCGGACTGCTGGGCGTCCTGCTCCTTCTGCTGCTCGACCTTATTCACCGTTGCCGCCACGCTATTGTTGGACAACCGATCGATGATCTTGGTGTTGGTGAGCACGATGGTTTTGCCATTGGCAAGCGTGACTTCGTTGTCCGGGGCCTCGGCGCCGTCCGCATCGTCGGTGCCAAACACAATATGCGCGACCACACTTGCCCAAGCATATCCAGTCGTGGTACCCAGATCACTTTTTACCTCATGCCCCACGCGCGGTTCGCGTGCGGCATGCGCCTGCATCATGGACGGCACGGTCATGCCATAGGCAGAAACACCAGCTATGACCAGCACCAGCGAGCAAGACAGCAGTGCGTACGCCCGCGGCGCCAAGCCCAGTCGGCGTCGCATGCGCACCGCGGCGCCGCGCTTTGTCTGAGTGCCACCGGGCCGCATGCGTTCTCCTCCAACAAAAACACGCCGCTCGGGAGCGGCGCATTCATTCGAATCCATATTTGAGTGTATCAGCGAACCCAAAAGGTTGCGCAACGAATGGGCAAATTAAGGATGCGAGCGGAAGCATCCATGCGATAAGCGGATACGAAGCATCTTTGTTGCACAACAAACTCACTGTCGCACGGGGAAATTATGGCTACCCCGTGCGTCGCGAGGAAAACATACGGCAGGAGCAGGCTCGCCACCTAAATCGTGCGACGGGCCTCAATGGCGCGCCCAAGCGTAAGCTCGTCGGCATACTCCAAGTCGCCGCCCACGGGAAGGCCGCTTGCCAGACGCGACACCTCGACGCCCAACGGCTTGATGGTACGGGCCAGATAGCTCGCCGTGGTCTCGCCCTCAATATTGGGGTTGGTGGCGATGATGACCTCGTGGATGTCCTCGTGGCCCAAGCGTGCCAGCAGCTCTCGAATGTGCAGCTGCTCGGGGCCAATCTTGTCCATGGGACTGATCACGCCGCCCAATACGTGGTAGAGGCCGTGGTAGCTGCCCGTGCGCTCGATCGCCTGGACATCGCGCGGCTCGCCCACCACGCAAATGCGAGTGGTATCGCGCATCGGGTCCTGGCAGATGGAGCACTCGTCGGCCGTGGCGTAGTTAAAGCAGCGGCTGCAAAAGTGGACCTCCTGCTTGACCTCCAGGATGGCCTCGGCCAGGCGGCGCGCCTCCTCGGCGTCGGCCTCCAACAGGTAATAGGCGATGCGCTGGGCCGACTTGGGACCAATGCCCGGCAGACGGCCCAGCTCATCGAGCAGTTTTTGCAGACTGTGGTTGGCACTCATATATATGCGTGTCTTAGAACGGCATGCCCGGGATGTTGAGGCCGCCGGTGATGGCGCCCATCTGCTTGTTGGCGAGCTCGTTGACGCCGCGGACGGCCTCGTTGACGGCAGCCATGATCATATCCTGCAGCATATCGACGTCCTCGGGATCGAGCGCATCGGAATCGATGGTGAGGTTGACGAGCTCCATCTCGCCGTTAACGGTCACCTTGACCATGCCGCCGCCGGCAGAGGCGTCGACGGTCTGGGACTTGAGGTTCTCCTGCGCGGCGGCAAGCTGCTCCTGCATCTTGCGAGCCTGCTTCATCATCTGCTGCATGTTCATACCGGCCATGATGGCTCCTTTACGTGCGGCCGCACGCCGAGCTGCAAGGGCAGCCGGAGCACGGCGGGACTTTCAAACTCAAAAATCGTACCACGGCGCGCGGCGAGAGAGCGGGGCGGACGTGTTACCTCAGTCGATATACATGTCCTCCAATACAAACCGCACTCAAAGATTATGCAAGGTCGAATTATGCAAGGTTGCATAATATCGCACACTCAATCTAGTAGAGCCGAATCCGGTATTTCATGTGCGCCACTAAATAGCTAAATGCCGAACCGCTGCTCGAGGCGGCGCACATGGCGGCAGGGTATAATTTGATTGCCATAGATAGTAATTTGGAGGTGCCCCATGAATGCCCCCAACGCGCTCCAAAACATCCGCTCAAAACACCCCGTTGCATATGTGGTTCTCTATCTCTTTGTCGGCTGGGCATTGCTGGTTGTCATCACCCATGCCATAGCTTTTGGAGCAGAACTGCTGATAGCCAGCTCGGACCAGCCCGTCGTCAAATGGGAGACGACCGATGAGTGCACCGACGGAACCCGAACCGTCTACTACAACAGCCCGTCCCTCTATCAAGAGTTCAAGGTCAAGATAAAGGACTTCAAGATTGTCGATGCCGAGCTAGGCGTTTATTTGGCAATCGGAGCAACCATTAACGCCGAGCAAGTCGAGTACACGGACAGCCATGCGACGTATCGTATCGACCTCAGCATCCTAGGCCGACCGTCACGCACCTGTCTGCTCAAATGCGACATACGCGGCACCACACTACACATGTCCGAAATACAGATGCGCCCGGACAAGGGGTCCTCTTCTTGAGCAGTATACCCGCCTGCGCAGCTACTCCACCGGCTTGAAGATGGTGGCCTGGCCAAAGACGCTGCGGATGAGGGCCTTGGCCTCGTCCTCGGTCTGCGGGATGCTCGGGGCTGCGCCCTGATGGCCGAAGGGGCTGCCAGCACCGGGATTGGATTCCCAGGGAGCGGCGGGGACGTCGTCGTTTGCAGAGGCTGCGGGTGCCACAGCAGCGGCCTTGGTCGCGGACGCCGCACCCGGCACGTCGAACGGGGGCAGATCGTCCCCGCCGGCATCGGCAGCAAAACCACCGACCATAGCATCGTCGTAGGGCACCTGCTCGGATTCCCATGGCGCAGCCTGCGCAGGCGGCTGAGCCATGGGGACGGACGCGCGCTCGGGCGCTCGGGGCGCGGGCTCGGTCGGGAGCTTGCCCGTGGCAGGAGCACCGGCAGGGTTGTCGGAGCGCAGCCAAGGGGCCTTGGCCAGGTCGGATGACTTGGGCGCAGGCGCGGCAGCGGACTTGGGCGCGGGGATCGGAGCAGCCGGTTTGGGCGCAGCGGGTTCAGGCGCCGACGGGGTCGGTGCCGCTACCGGCGCCGCTTTTGGCTGCGTCGCGCTGGCGCTCGAGGATGCAGGGGGCACCGAGGACACGGGTTGCGGGTCCGCAGATACCGCAGCCCGTGCAGATGGAGAATGCTCCTCATGTTGAGGAGCCGGCGCGCCACCCCCATCCAGGACATAGTCGACGGTACGACGACCGAAGACCGCGCAGACCGTCGGCAGGACCACCGACTGCGTATCGGCGCGACCGAGCATCTTGATGGCAAAAGTCGAACCCGCGGGGAACGAGACCGTGAGCTTGGAGCCGTCGTCGGCCGTGGCGCGGGCGTTGAGCAAAAGCCCTGCGTAGGAGGCCTGACGAGCCTTGACGCGCTCGACGACCTCGGCCCATTTGCGCTGGAGCTCGCCGGCGTCCTCAACCGCGGGGGTCTCGGCAGCACCGGCGGCGGCAACCTGGGCGGCGTTGTTGGGCTTGGACACCGACACGGTCGATGCAGCAGGCGCGGAAGCCGGAGCTGCAACGGGCTGAGGTGCAGGCGTTACAGGTCTGGGCGCCGGCGCAGGAGCCGCGGACTTGGTCGCAGGCTGGGCAGCCGGAACAGCAGCGCCGCGGTCCCAAGGCATACCGCCCTGGCGCGCGGACGTAGCAGCGGGGGCAGCGGATGCCGCCGGAGCGGCAGCACGAGCGCCCGAAATGAGCGTCGGCTGTTGGGCAGCAGCGGGTACGGATGCTGCAGGCGCGGCGGCCTGAGCAGCAGCCACGCTCGCCGGCACGGCGCCGTTGGCAATCATGGCCTCCAGGCGTGCCACGCGCTCGGCCAATGCCTCAATCGTTAAATCGGCCTCGGGACGCGCCAGACGCGTGCAGGCAATCTCGAGCACCAGGCGCACGTCGCTCGCGCCCCTCATCTCCAGTGCGGCATCGTCGAGCACCGTCAGCACGCGGGCCAGGCGGTCGGCAGGATGCTCGCCAAAGGCAGCGGCCTCGGCAGCAAGCGCCTCGGCCTGCTCGGAGCCGCCCTCAAACAGCTCGGCACGGGCACCGGCAACGCAGGCAACGTACACGTCGCGCACATGCGCCACCAGGTCGCGCGTCAGCTCCAGCAGGTCATTGCCCTCCTCGACCTGCGCACGGATCAGTCCATAGAGCTCGGCAACATCGCGATCGGCAATGGCGCGGGAAAACTCGCCCAGAATCTGGTCCGAAACCTCGCCCAAAAGCGAGCGGGCGTCGTCCGCATGCACAGAACCGTTGCCAAAGACGCTCAGCTGCTCCAGCGTGGAAAGCGCGTCGCGCATACCGCCCTTGGCATGGCGCGCCACAATGGCGAGTGCCTCGTCGTCGTAATCGAAGCCCTCCTGCTCGCACACGTAAGACAGGCGATGCTCGATATCCTCGTTGCCGATGCGGTGGAAATCGAAGCGCTGGCAGCGTGAGAGAATGGTCTCCAGAATCTTTTGCGGGTCGGTGGTGCACAGCACAAAGATCACGTGTGCCGGCGGCTCCTCAAGCGTCTTGAGCAGCGCGTTGAACGCCGCCGTCGTGAGCATGTGGACCTCGTCGATGATATAAATCTTGTACTTGCCGCGCACTGGGGCAAAGTTGACGGAGTTGATGATTTCCTCGCGCACGTTGTCCACGCCGGTACGGCTTGCGGCATCGAGCTCGTAGACATCGGGGTGGTTACCCTCGGCAATGAGCTCGCACTCCTCGCAAGTACCGTCGGGCATGCAGCCGCTTGCACCCTCGGCGCGCGCCGCCTCGGCATTGCGGCACAGCAGCGCCTTGGCAAGAATACGCGCCATGGTGGTCTTGCCCGTGCCGCGCGGTCCGCAGAACAGGTAGGCGTGGGACAGGCGCCCCTCGGTGATGGCGTGCTCGAGCGTCGAGACGATATGCTGCTGGCCCACCACGGAGTCAAAGGTGAGCGGGCGATACTTTCGGTACAACGATTCCATGGGTGCTCCCCCGGGTATACTGAGTCTTGTTGCCGCGGCGGCCATGCGGTCGCACGGCATACTGCATTCCATAATAACCCGTACGGCGAGCCCGCCGCGATAGGAGTCCAAAGAGCATGGCAGACGCAGAGAGCAACCTCGTTCCCTCCGAAGCAGCCGACCAGGTCGAGGTCGCGCTCGAGGAGCAGGCCGCAGCCGATGACGGCATCCTGTACCTCAACGAGTACCAGTACGAAAACGACCTGGTCACCGACTTCGCCCGCCTGGTCGCCTCGCCCAGGCGTCGCGGCTCGCTGTATGTCGCCGCGGCAGTTGCCGCGCTCATCGGCATCGGCATGCTGGTGGCCGGCGGCAGCTGGATCAAGTTCGGCGTCGTGTTGATCGTGTTCGGCGCCTTTTTGGCCTGGTGGAGCAAGAACCTGCACCACACGCTCGCCCGCGACTTTATCGACGCCGTCGAGGCCGACGAGTCCATGGGTGGCCGCTATCGCCGCGTCGCCGCCAACGAGGACGGCCTGATGGTTTGGGGCAAGAGCGGCAAGTCGCAGTTCTTCCCGTTTGACAAGCTCGACCACGTACTCGACGGCGAGCGCATCTTTGTGGCCATGTTCGCCGACCAGGGCGTGACGATCCCTAAGGACACCTTCGTCCGCGGCGATGCCGAGCAGTTCGGTCCCTTCCTCAAGACCCGCATCAACAAAAAACTCCGCATCGAGACCAAACGCAAGAAAATGAAGGCCGAGAAGGCCGCCGCCGAGGCCAAGCAGGGCAACAAGGCCGACAAGTCCCAGGACAACAAGGGCAAACAGCGCAAGCAGAAGAAGAACAAGAAAAAGCGCTAAGGCCAAGCCAGGCAGGCAGCCTCGCATCCCGCTATCCTCCCCATGCACCCGAGCGTGCTACACTAGCAGCATCTATGCCACCGCGAACGGCTCGGCTCCGCGCCCGCCACTCGCAAACGAACTTTAAACGCACGAGGGTTGGCCATGCCGCTTTTCTCGCAACATACCGCCCGGTTCTCGCCGGACGTTCCTTTGGAGGGCACCAGCTCTCGCGAGCTGCTCAAGCGGTACCAGCCGCTCGAGACACTTGCGACCGGCGGTTTTGGCTCCATCGAGATCTGCCGCGACACGCACCTGCGCCGCCGCGTCGCCATTAAACGCATCCCCCTTATCAACGGTGCCGGCATGCCCGCCAGCGACATCATGGATGTCCTGCGCGAGGCGCACACTGCCGCCATGCTTCAACATCCCAACATCGTGCAGGTCATCGACTTTACGCACGACACAGCCTATGCCTACCTAGTTATGGAATATGTCGATGGCATGTCGCTGGCCGAGTTTTTGCACCGCGTGGACGGTCACTCACTTACCTTTGACGAGGCCGCGGCCATTGCCGATGCCCTAGGCCAGGCGCTCACCTTCGCCCATAGTAATGGCGTACTCCACCTGGACATTAAGCCCGCCAACGTGCTCATCGACCACTCGGGCAATGTAAAGCTCACCGACTTTGGCATGGCGCGACTGTCGTCCGCCGGTGGCTTTGGCGGCTCGCGCGGCGGCACCATCGGCTACATGCCGCCCGAGCAGCTCGATATCGAGACCGGCACGGTCGATGAGCGCGCCGATGTCTTTGCCCTCGCCTGTGTAATCTATGAGGGCCTGTACGGCAGCGCTCCCTTTATGGCGGCCACGCCCGCCGACTCGCTCGACCGCATCATCGGCGGCGCCACCTATCCCAGCGAGCTGATACCACACTTTCCCCCGGGAGCCGAGGCCGCGCTCATGAGCGCGCTCTCCCCCATGCCGCAGGACCGCCCCAGCAGCGTCGAGACATTTTGCGACCAGCTCCTTGCCGGTCTGGGCAGCGTGCGCGAAGGCCGTCGCAGCCTGGAGCAAATGGTTGGCGAACTTTCGGATGACGAGCAGGAGCTCGACGATATCGAGCCGTCGCACTACGAGGACGACGCCATCGAGGTCGACCCCGCACTCGGCTGGGCGGGCACGCGCTGGAGCCATGCGCGCGACTACACCATGCGCACTATCTCGGCGCTAACGTGCGGCACCTTTAGCTTTTTGCTGATGCAAACGGCCGGGGTCGCGGCGCTTCCCGGCCTGGTCATTGCGGCCATCGCGATCGGAGTGGCGGCTGGCCTGGCCCCCCAGATTGGCTCGGCCATCTCGGCTGTGGGCTTTTTGGTGCTCATGGCCAACGCCACCATGCAGGCACAGGGCATCCTGTCGATGCTGCCCGTCGCGGTGATCTTTGCCGCCGCCATGTCCGGTTGGTGGATCGCCTGGGGTCGCACCGAGACTGCCGCGAGCGCCACGCTCACCTGTGCACTCGCGCTTGGCTGTCTGACCGGCAATACCTTCCTGGCAGCTGGGGTCGCCGCCGGCGTCGCGTCATTTTGGCTCGGCCCGGCAAGCGCCGCCGCGGCAACGGGCATGGGCGCGCTTTTTGCCCGTCTGGCCACGGTCGCGCTTTCAGCCGGAGGCGTGCTGGGGCTCGGTAACGTTGCCGCAGCGCTGGGAGACCCGCTCCTTTGGGCTGCCTTTGTGCTGGTCGCGGCAACTGCCGCGGCGTCATCTGCGCTGCTCAATGTCCATGCCAAGCGTGCCAATCAGGGCTCAAACCTTGCCGCAATCGCCGCAATCGCTGTCACCGGCATCGGCTGCGCAGCGGCGTCCTGTCTTGCACACCATATGGAAATTGCCAGCCTTGCAGCCGCGGTCATCGCCAAGGCGGCGGTTGCGGGAATCCTATCCTCTATAATCGTTGGGATATGCCTATATTTGCTCGGATACCAAAGAACCTATACGGAGAGTGATCTTTCGTGAACTTCCTGAACATCTTCGAGGACCACGTGGCCGGCATCTTCGGTGCCACCCGTGCCCCGTTCTCCTTTAAGAAGCTTGCCAAGCAGGCCGCTCGCGACATGGAGGATCAGACTCTGGTGATTAACGGCGTCAACACGGCGCGGGCACTCTATACCATCCTTAGCGCCGCCGACGACGATCCCATGCTCGCCCCGTTCTACCCCGAGCTTTCGCGCGAGGTCCGCGAGTTCGTGAAGGCGCAGGCCGAAAAGCGCCGCTATGTCTTTGTCGGCGAGCCCCTCGTGCGCTTTATGATCGATCCGCAGCTGCGCGCCGGCAAGTTCTCGGTCTTTGCCGAGAACGTCGA
>CAKWZF010000080.1:0-8387 GCA_934865005.1 uncultured bacterium
CGCCGTTCCGCGGCTGCGGCATGTCGGCACACAAACCCCCACCCGGCCTGGCGCATACGACACAATACAACAGCGAGTTGGCTTATTTGAAAGAGGGGGAGCCGCCCATATTGGGGCGGCACGTTTTGTTTGGGGCGGCACGTTTTTGTTTAGGCAGACGTCTGCCGCGTGCGTTACTCGAAGTATTGAAACTTGTTGGTTGAGAAGGCGAATGTTACGACGAAGCCTTCGCCGGGCTCGGATGCTGCGGTGACGTCGATGCCCATCTTGGAGCACAGACGCGCCACCAGGTAGAGGCCGATGCCCGTTGCGCGCTTGGTGGTGCGGCCGTTGTCGCCGGTAAAGCCCTTCTCGAACACGCGCGGCAAGTCGGCCGCGCTCACGCCGCAGCCGTTGTCCGCGACGGTAAGCTCGATGCGCTCGCTCGCCAGGCCCTCGTCTAGCAACGCACCCGAAAACACGATCTTCGCACCGTCCTCACGCGCATATTTAATGCTGTTCTGAATGAGCTGGCCCAGAATAAACTCGAGCCACTTTTCGTCGGTAAAGACCTCGAAGTCGAGGTTCTCGCACACCGGGGCCACGTGCGCCGCGATGAGCTCGCGCGCGTTGGCCTTAATCGCGCCCGTCACCAAGGTCTTGAGATCCCAGCGGCGAATCAGGTAATCGCGCTCCACGACTTCCGAGCGCGCGTAGTACAGCGCCTGGTCGATATAGCGCTCCACGCGAGCCAGCTCGCGACCCAGGTCATCCACGCGCGACAGGTCGTCTTCGCTGCCGTCCAGGTTTCCCAAAATTAGATGGGCCGCCGCCAGGGGCAGCTTGGCCTCGTGGACCCAGCTCTCGATATAGTCGCGATAGTCATCGGTCTGACGCCGGCCTTCGGCAACCTCGTCGCAGGCGGCTTTGCCCACCCGGCGCAAGACCTCGTACTCGAGCTCGCCCTCGGCATAGGTCGGGCATTGCACCATCTCCTGCACCCATGCGGGACTCTCGAGCTCCTCTGCCGCACGCTCCAGCTGGCGCAGGAAACGACGACGGCGCGCGTATTCGATCACGATGCCGAGCATGCCAAAGATAAAGGACACGCCGACCGCCACGACCACGATAGAGACGGGTGCACCGGCGACCGTCAGCACAAAGCAGCTCAGCAGCACGCCGCACGTCCACACGGCGACGGGAAGCAGCGCGTCTTTAAAGAACTTGCCAAACGACATAGCCGGCCCCTAGACCGAATAGCCTTGGCCGCGGTGCGTTGTCAAATACCCCTTGATGACGATTTTTTCGAGCGTGGTGCGCAGGCGGTTGATGTTGACGGTGAGCGTATTGTCGTCCACGAAGGCGTCGGAGTCCCACAGGTCCTGCATGATGGCCGAGCGCGAAACAATCTTGCCCGCGCGGCTCAGAAGCAGTGAGAGGATACGCAGCTCGTTTTTGGTGAGCTCGGTGCTAGTGCCGGTTTGCGTGTTGGTAACCATGGAGCGGGCGAGGTCGAGCTCCAGCCCCTTGTGGACAAGTGTGCTGCGCTCGCCTGCCGCCGCGGTGCGACGCAGCAGTGCGTTGATGCGCGCCACGAGCACACGGGCGCTGTAGGGCTTGGAAACAAAGTCGTCCGCGCCGAGCGTCATGGCCATGACCTCGTCGATCTCGGTCGTGCGCGACGTGAGGACGATAATGGGAACCTCGGATTCGCGGCGAACCTCGTGGCAGATATGCTGGCCGTCCTTGACGGGAAGTGTGAGGTCGAGCAGCACCAGGTCGGGCGCGGCAGCGAGAATATCGCGCGAGACATGCTCAAACGATTCGCAGGCCTCGATTTCAAACCCGGCGCGGGCAAGGATGTCGATAAGCTCACGACGAATGGGCTCGTCGTCCTCAACGACATAGATCAGCGCCATGTGTCCTCCCATTTCGCGTAACTTGCACCTTCCACACCATTATGCCCACGGCGTCGCAACGATACGACCCCGTGGGCACCTAATATGACAAAAGTGTTCGATAGCCTTAAGAGAAAATAGGGGCCGACCGGTCCTAAACCGATCGGCCCCATCACTTCGACCTCGAGCCTCTACTCGAGCGTACGCATGTATGCAGAGATGGCATCCAGGCCCTTCTGCAGGTCGTCGGTGTTATCGGAGTATGCATAGCCGATGCGCATGCTCTTGGGCTCCTCGAAGCAATCGCCCGGGGTGACGAGCGCGCCGGACTTCTTAATCATGTCGATGCAGAACGTCCTGGAGTCGATGTCGTAGTCGTAATACACGAGCGCGGTGGTACCCGCCTCGGGCTTAACGAACGACAGGTGCGGCTCGCTCTCGACCCACTTCTCCAGAACAGCAAGGTTCTGACGGACGATGCGACGGCTGCGCTCAAGGATCACGGAAGCGTTGCCCAGAATCAGCTCCGCCACCGACTCGCTGAATATGCCGGCGGAAATCAGGTTGTAGTCGCGATGCGAGAGCAGCGCGCGACGGAACTCCGGGCTCTTGGTGACCGCCCAGCCCAGACGCAGGCCGGCGAACGACCAGACCTTGGACATGGATGCGGTGACGATGGCCTTGTCGTACAGGTCGATCACGGACTCGGAGTACTCATCCGTCTGAGCAAGCAGACGGTAGACTTCGTCACAGAGCAGCCACGCGTCGTGTTTGCGCGCGACCTCGACAATCGCCTTGAGCGTATCGGTGTCGAGCAGGGCGCCCGTGGGGTTGTCCGGGTTATTGATGCAGATGAGCTTGGTATCGTCGGTCACCAGGGCATCGAGCGCGTCGACGTCGACGTGGTAGCCGTTCTTGCGATCGAGCTGAAGGATATCGACCTTCGCGCCGCACATCTCGGGAATCGAGTAAAGCTGCTGGTAGGTGGGCTTGACGGAGACTACGTGATCGCCCGGTTCGACGAGCGTGGAAATAACCAGGGAGTTGGCACCGGTCGCGCCGTGCGTGGGCACGATATGCCCGGGCTCGACCGTCTTATAGAGACGCGCGACCCCCTCGAGGAAGCCGGGCTGCCCCTCGATGTCTCCGTAGGTGAATCGGCGCGAGCACAGGCTATCGAGCCACGCCTTCTTGTCAGTGTTCGTATGCTCGAACAGCTGGTCGAGCGTGAGGGAGTAGACGCACGTCTCTGCAACGTTGTGGGTGCACTTGGTCTCCCACTCGTTCATCCACTGCTCGACGGCGAAATCCTTGATCTGCATTGTCGTTTCCTTTCCTTGACTTTCTTACAGCTCCACCACGGTACCCAGCCCCGCCTCGACGGCGCGGTCGTAGGCGATTTTCGATGCCGAAAGGTCCTGAACGGCGATGCCCGACGTATCGAACACCGTCACCTGCTCGTCATCCGAACGCCCCGTAGCCGTGCCGGCGATGACTTCGCCGAGCTCCGCTCTGATGTCCTCGGGCGTGATGACACCCTCGGCAACCGGAATCTCCAGCTCACCGGACGCGACCGATTGCTCGCGGTCGTCGACGTAAACAGCGGCACGGGCGACAAGCGCCGAGGCGAGCTCCTGCTTGCCGGGCATGTCGGCACCGACGCAGGAGATATGCGTACCAGGACGCACCCATGTATCGGGGATGATGGGCTTGGTCGCCGGCGTAATCGTTACGATGATGTCGGCCTCTGCCGCGGCGCCTTGGCCGTCGGCCGTCGCCTCGATGGAATAGGTGGATGCCTCGCGAGCATGCTCGCAGGCGCCCAAGATATGGGCGACTTCGTCTCGCATGCGCTCGACGCGGGCCTCGGGCGCGGCATCGGAAACCGGCTCCCACACCTTGACCTCACTCACTTTGGGACAGGCGGCGAGCACGCCCGCCACCATATAGGTACTCATATGGCCGGCACCCGCAACAAGCAGTTTGGACGCATCCGACCGAGCCAGCCACTTGGCACCGAGTGCAGCGGCGGCGCCAGTGCGAAGTCCAGTGACGGCAGAGGCATTGAGCAGCGCCAACGGCTCGCCCGTCGCGTTGTCGCACAGCAGCGTGGTGCCAAAGATCTCAGGCAGCCCCTTTTTGGGGTTCTGAGAGAACCAAGCAGTAAGCTTGAGACCGAAGAGGCCGCTTCCCGCCAACTCGCCCGAGCGGATATCCATATCGGCCACGCCGGGTTCGAATTGCTCATATACCATCGGCCACGCAACGCCCTTGCCCGTTGCCTTCTGGCGATATGCCTCCTCCACGGCAGCGATTGCATCCTCAATCGTCAGCACCTTGGAAACTTCCTCGGCCGATAGCACCACCATCTGCCCCATCATCGCTCCTCTCAGCGAAAGCTTTACGTTGCTTCACTGTACGGTTTAGGAACGATGCCGCCAAGGATCATTTCTTGTTGGTACCTACAACGATTCTCAATCTGATTTTTCGTTCTATCAGCAGGTATTCGAACTATTTATCGCATCAAAGGCATACGGATGTGCGATTATCCTATTTGTACAGGTACTTATTGTAATGATTTACAAGGTGATGCTAATGCTATACACCATCTCGGACTTCTCACGGGAATATGAGGGGTCGGTCCGTCTAATCGCCGGCAGCGATGGCGTCTCGCGTGCCGTCTCTGGCGTCGGGATCCTCGATTATGAACTCATGCCCGGCCTCAAGAACAAGTACCAGCGCGTCAACTTCAGCTCAGACGAGATCATCCTCAGCACTTTCCTCTATGCGAAGGACGATCCGTACCTCATCACTGAAGCCGTGAAATACCTCGTCGCCAAGGGAACGAGCGGTCTCATCATCAAAAACGTCCTGCACATCCCGATTCCCGACCAAGCCATCCGCTACGCCAACGCGCGGCACTACCCGGTCTTTCTCACGACCGACGACTCACTGTTCTTTGACAGTGTCATCTATGAGGTCAAACGGCATATCGAGCAGCTCGCGTCCATCGACTTCGCGCAGCGCGAGATCGATGCCCTGAGGACAGACGTATCGCCCGAGTCCATCTGCCGACGCATCCGAGGCCTCAACCCGTCATTTCTGGACGAAGCGGTCGCCCTGTTCGCATCGTTTGCAGAGCCCCTCGACCCGCGTACGTTTTTGCAAATCGAACGTCTCTGTGCAAAATCGACCCTCGCCGGATGCCACAATATGCTGGCGCCCTATGACGGAGGTTTGTTATTCGTAGCGACAAGCGACTCGGAACAGACGCTCGATGTGGAGCGAATCGTGCAGGCGCTCACGGAGCTCATCGAGGCTAGCAGCATCGATGGCGGAGCGGAAGGGCTCGGCATCAGCGATATTCTGTTTGGAGACGAGGCGGTGGCGCAGGCAATCTCGCAGGCGATTTACGCACAGCGCCTATCTTGTCAACGAGCCGAGGGCCCCGTCCGCTATACGCAGCTCGGCATCCTGAGAACCGTGATGCCTTTTGCGGAAACCCCGGAGATGCGATCGTTCTCGGAGGCGATTCTCTCGCCGATACGCGAGCACGACAGTGAGCATGGCAGCGAACTGGAATCCACGCTCGCCGCATTCATCGAGAACGACCGACGTATCGAGCGAACCGCCAAGCAGACGAGCCAGCACCCGAACACAATTCGATATCGCCTCGATAAGGTGACAGCTCTCACCGGACTGAGCTACAAATGCGCCCCGGAGATGGAACAGCTGTCGCTCGCCTACGCAATCGAACGCGCTCGCTCGCTTCAGTAAGCCCACCCCGCCTTGAGGTTAGGAGCGGCGGGCACGGAGCTTTTCGTAGCCGTCGGCGAAGAAGGCGACCGTGGCGGCGTCGGCCTCGGCGGCGTCCGTCTCGGTTGCGGGGACCACGCCGTGCTCGTCGCTCACTAGGAACAGCGCGCCCTTGAGCTGCGCGGGAATATCTACGCGCGTGACCGGGATGCCCTTGGTCTGGGCCAGCTGCTCGATGAGCGTCGCCGTGCCGCACAGACACTCGTCCGCTGGCGCCACAAAGGCAAGCTCGCCGTTATCGACGGCGGCGAGCAGCTCGGGCGCCACGCCGGTCTCGTCGGCCTCGGAGCGGGCCTCGGCGGAGCGGGCACGCAGCGCCTTGGCCGACGTATCGGTTAGCGGCTCGTACTCCCCCACCGTCATGGCGGCGTTGCCGTTGACGTCGATCACCAGCATGAGCACGCCGTCGCGCGCGGTGTAATCGCCCTCGGCAAGCGACCACTCAACGTGCTGTTTGGCCCAGCTGAGCATGTTATGGGTAAGCGGCTCGCCCTGCACCAGGCGCTCGGACAGCGCACGAATGTGGCGGTTGAGCATGGGCACCTTTTTGTTGGACATGCGCCAGCGGCAAATAAGCGCGGGCTTGTCGAGCGTGAACTTCTCGACCGCCTCCTGATTGGCGCAAAATTCCTCGTACGCACGCTGATCCTCGGCATTGCCAAACAGCTCGGCATCATCAATCTGGGGCATGGTTGTACCTTTCGTGTTAGTCATTCCGTCCTCTTATACCAAAAAGACGGCCCTCCAAACGGAGCAGCCGTCTTTTGCGGAGATTATTTTAGAAGCGAGGCCAGTCCAAGGGACGAGACAACATCCCATCCTCCCCAGTCAACCTAACAGGTCGGCGAGGGTTGCCCAGGTGCCGCAGATTGCCGTGAAAGAGGAGCGACGCGTACTTGGGTACGCGAGCGACGAATGAACGGCAAGGTGCGGTGGCTGGGCAAGCCGCAGCGCCGCTTCCCTACTTAGTGGCGGAAGTGGCGGGCGCCCGTAAACACCATAGCAATATTGTGCTCATTGCAGGCCTGGATGCTCTCGTCGTCGCGCTTGGAGCCGCCAGGCTGGATGATGCAGGACACGCCGTGCGCGGCAAGCACGTCGACGTTGTCGCGGAACGGGAAGAATGCGTCGCTTGCGCAGGCAAAGCCGCCCTTCTCCACACCCTCGCGCTCGCAGAAGTCCTCGGCACGCTCGCAGGCCAGCAGCGCAGAATCCACCCGGTTAGGCTGACCCGGGCCCATGCCAATGCCGGCCTTACCCTTGGAGACCAGGATGGCGTTGGACTTAACGCCCTTGCAGACCTTCCAGGCAAACTCGAGCTCGGCCATCTCGGCGTCGGTGGGCTTGCGGTCGGTGGGGAACGTAAAGGTCGCGGGATCCTCGGTCACGTGGTCGACCTCCTGCACCAGCATGCCGCCGTCGACGGAGCGCAGCTCCACCTGAGCGCCGTGGTCCACGCCGCCGGTCGCCAACACGCGCAGGTTGGGGCGCTTGGCCATGCGCTCGAGCGCCTCGGCGGTGTAGCTCGGGGCGATGATGACCTCGACGAACTGCTTGTTCTGATCGGCAAAGTGCTCAACCAGATCCAAGGGAACCTCGCGGTTGCAGGCGATGATGCCGCCGAAGGCGCTCTTGGGATCGCAGGCAAAAGCGCGGTCGTAGGCAGCCGTGATGTCCTCGGCAACGGCGGAACCGCAGGGGTTCTGGTGCTTGAGGATTACGCAGGCCGGCTCGTCGAACTCGCGGACCAGGTTCCAGGCGGCGTCGGCATCCAGATAGTTGTTGTAGCTGAGCGGCTTGCCCTGGATCTGCTTGGAGCCCACGAGCGGGAACTGCGAGCTCGCGGTGTTCTCGCATCCCTCGGCAAAGCGATAGACTGTGGCTTTCTGCTGCGGGTTCTCGCCATAGCGCAGGTCGTCGACCTTCTCCAGCGAAATCTCGAGCTTGGCAGAGGTGTCCGCCACGTCGCTTGCCTGGGCGGCGAGCCAGCGGGAGATGGCCGTGTCGTAGGCGGCGGTGGTCTGGTAGACCTTCACCTGCAGGCGACGACGGGTGGAAAGCGTGGTGCAGCCACCGGTCTCGTGCATCTCGGCCAGGACGGCATCATAGTCGGCCGGATCGGAAATGACGGTAACGCTCGTGGCGTTCTTGGCGGCAGAGCGCAGCATGGAGGGGCCACCGATGTCGATGTGCTCGATGGCGTCCGCGAAGGTGACCTCGGGGTTGGCGACGGTCTTCTCGAACTCGTACAGGTTGACGACGACCAGGTCGATCAGCTTAATGCCGTGCTGAGCCGCCTCCTGCATGTGCTGCTCGGAATCGCGGCGGGCCAGCAGCGCGCCATGAACCTTGGGGTGCAGGGTCTTAACGCGGCCGTCCATCATCTCGGGATAGCCCGTGAACTCCTCGATGGGGGTTACGGGAACGCCCGCGTCCTCGATGGCACGAGCCGTGCCGCCCGTAGAGATGATCTCGACGCCAAAGTCGTCAACCAGCGTCCGTGCGAAATCGACGACGCCCGTCTTATCGGTAACCGAGATCAACGCGCGTGCGATCTTCACATCAGATCCCATGCAGTCCTCCTGTCTGGTACGCCGCCGTGCTCTGTGAGTCGGTGATACGTCGATCTGCAGCGCTCGCGCAGCGGCATTGAAAATACTGATTTAATGTAGCGCATCGAGCGCATCGATGCAC
>CAKWZF010000081.1:0-8383 GCA_934865005.1 uncultured bacterium
CGTCTGCCCAAACCCATACTGCTCGGGCGGCGCATAGGGTCGCGTGCCAAACTTGACGGTGTCAGCATCGGCGCCATCGCGCCATACGCGCGCGATCCCCAGGTCGATAATCACCAGCGATGAAAATGCCAGGCCGTCATCAGGCGTATAGTTGGCACCTGTCACGATGATATTCGACGGCTTGAGGTCGCGATGGATCACCGGCACCGACGTCTCCCCCGCCATTGCAAAACCGGCATGGAGCTCGCCCACGGCGTCGCAAAGGACAGGATACAATTCACGCGCATAATCGGGGGTGGCTCCCAGACGGTCCACCAGCGCCCCGAGCGTCTCCCCTTCGATGTATTCCATAACCACGTTGAGCTCGTCGCCCACACGACGACAATCGACGATTCTGGGCAGGTGCTCAAAACGCCTGCCTGCCCGCTGAACGGCAAACAGACGCTCGTATGCCCCGCCGATTTGAGCCGAAGCATCGATGCGTTTACGGACAAAGGGGCCGAGCGAGCCACCGCCGGTTCCTTCAAAGTACACGAGCTCGGTTGTTTCAACGGTCGAGCGCTTAAGTACACGCTCCACGCGATAGCTGTCGTCGCAATCGAGCGACGCCAGGTGCTCGGCAAGCGCTGCGGTCAGCTCGTCATCGGAATATGTTGGGGTCTGAGTATCCATAGCCTCCATCATAGCGCAGGGCGCAGACACCCCATGGCATCCGCGCCCCGTTCGTTTGCATCGTTGTTCGGCAGCTCCGCCGGCTCAGATATCAGCCGCTAACTCACCGTCTCCTCGCCAAAGCGATACAGCTCCTCGTTGACCTTTTGGAGGCTGCACCCGCGATCGATGCAAAAGATGATAATCGCATCGCGGCGGTCCTTGCAGTTAAGGACGCTTACCCCGGCAGCCGTCAGCGCACGGTTAGTCTCTTTGAGCGTCAGCGCCATCGCAAAGGCAATCTGCAGCACCTTATTGCGGCTCGGATGCCGCGCACCGGTAAAAATCTGATAGCCAAAGGTCTCATTGAGATCGGCCATACGAACCACGCGCGAGCGCTCCAAGCCCTTTTCCTGCAGTAGCTGCTTCAGGTAGTTCGAAAGCGACGGGGCGGCAAAGTCGTGTTCTTTGATATAGCCATCGATGTTTGGCGCGTCGAGAAGCTCATTGAGTAACTCGTCAGTCAGCTTTTTATCGGGCATACGACTTCACCTCCCCCAGTGCATACAACATGCTAGAAACCGCTTACGTCCGAACGCTCCCAACTGGCGACCTGATCGGGAGACACCGTGCCCAGCGCCTCGAACTTCCAGGAGCCGCCCGCCTTCAGATGATTGGTGTTTGCAAGAGCCGTTCCAACCTGGTTGCCATCAGCATCATACAGAACATACTCAATCTGAATGTAGCTCTTTTCCTTGTCCGTGTTATTGGTCAGCGTCCCCGTGATCTTATAGGCAAACTGATTGGAAGTGTCTTCAGCCTCGTCAGCAATGGTATACGGTTCTTGCGGTTCTTTTTGCTCCTCAGCCTGCTGTGTCGTCCCGGCAGGTTTTGCCGAATCGCTCGCAGGCGAATCGGTTGAGTTGCCGCCCATAGAGCCCACGGCACCGACAATAACCAGCACCACGATGACGCCTAGGACAATCTTACCGATCGGCTTCTTTCCCTCTTTTGCCATTATTCATCCTTCCTACGATCCGGCTACCGTGCCGGCACACAGCACATCGTAGGAAGGATTAAACTTGAATTCATTAGCTGAGAGCTAAGGTTGCGGCAAACGGCCAATGCAGTTATCCAAACGCCGAGCAAACGCACTTTGCGCGACCGTCTGCCGGCAGCGCATCAACCCACCGTGACGGATTCCCCGGTAAAGGCACTGACCATCAACAGGACAAAGAACACCAGGTAGCTGACACTCAGCGGGTACGCAATGACCAGGAATACAACCCAGCCGACATTGGTTTTACCGCCGGCACGGCGTCGCTCGCGATTGCGGCAGAGCCAAATCGTCACGCCGATGGCAGTGATAAACAGTACGAGTGCCGCCGCAGCCAGCCCAGCAAGCGCAAACATCACGCCAATGCTCACAGCAATAACCGGAAGCAACAACAAGCCGCATCCACACCCACCGGGACTATAAACGGCAGACTGTCGGCGTCGCCTCATCGCCGCGCCACCCCCATCATCTTTGAGCACTACAGTGCGATAGCCTGCTGAACAGGAACGATCTTGTCGAGTTCCGGTTCGATCCGCCTTTTCTCGGCCTCAAGGTCAAACGCCACCTGAGCGCGCAGCCAATAACCATCCGTCAGGCCAAAATAACGGCAAAGACGGAGGTCGGTGTCGGCCGTCACGCGACGTTTTCCCAAGACAATCTGCCCGATACGCTGAGCCGGAATCCCAGTCTCTTTCGCAAGGCGATATTGAGAAATGCCCATGGGAACAAGGAACTCCTCTTTGAGAAGCTCACCAGGAGTCACCGGCGACAGCAAATCGGCCGAAGTCTCATCACTTGTGATAATCGACGATTTCGACATTCCAAGCCATCTCCTGTCTCCACTCAAAACAGACCCGATAGCGCTCGTTAACACGGATGCTATATTGACCGGCACGATCGCCCTTCAAAGCTTCCAGGCGGTTGCCCGGTGGAACGCGAAGATCATCAAGCGAAGCACAAACCTGCAGTTGGCGAATCTTCCTCAACGCAACACGCTCAAAGGGCACGAACCTCCTGACCCGCACACCCATGGCAAAGCGTTCGGTATCCTCATCTTTATACGATGCAATCATAGTATCGCCTTACGTTAGTAACGTCAAACGTTTCTATAGACTTACATCTCTATTATATCGTACGTTTGTTCGTGTTTTCTAGAACAAATAGTCCTTCACGCCTTAGTCAAGCGAAAGTAATCGTTTGTAGACATCGAGGCCTTTGAGTAGGATTTCCTCGTCGAAGAGCATGCTATCGGTATGCAGAGCGCTTGTTGCATAGGCGGGGCAGCCATCCGAATCACTCGGGTTGTCTTGGTCCTCTGGCATACCCGTGCCCAGCAGGAAAAACACGCCCGGCAGATGGCGTTGATAGAACGCGAAATCCTCGGCGATCAGCAGCGGTTCCTCCACAAGCTGCAGCCCGGGCAAGGCAGGCGCGACGCTGGCAAACAACTCAGGATCGTTATCGACCGGTGGATAGCCCTCGGCAAAGTCGAGATCATACGTGCAGCCCGTTGCGGCACAGGCATCGTCCAGCACGCGGCGCACGCCTTCGCGCGCCCGGTCGAACATGTCGTCCGTAAACACACGCAGGCTTCCGGCCACATGGGCCTCCCCCGCCACCGCGTTGCAAACGGTGCCAGCCTGCAGCAGGCCAAACTTGCCGATACAGGGTTCGTCGGTGCCCAGCTCGTCCATCAGTTCGCGCTCGGCAACCAAGAACTTGGCAGCCGCCAGCGCCGCATCGTGCGATTCCTCGACCGGAACGCCATAGGTCTTAGCGATATGGATGCTCGTCCCGTGAATATGAATGTGTGTCTCACTCGAGCGCGCCAGCAGCGGGCCGGAACAGCTCGCCAATGTGTTCGCAGTCAGATCGGGCCACACGTGAAAGCCAAAAATGCGGTCGACCCCGTAGCGCTCGAACACACCGCTCTCGCAAACTGTCTTGGCGCCACCAGTCGTCTCCTCGGCAGGCTGGAACACAAAGAGCACGTTGCGCTTGATGGCACCTGGCTGCTCACGAATCGTGCGATCGACAAAGGTTGCCGCCGCAAGGGCCATGGCCATGTGTCCATCGTGTCCGCAAGCGTGCATCTTTCCGGGATGCTTCGAGGAAAAGGCCGCACCCGTCGCCTCCGCGATGGGCAGTGCGTCCATATCGGCGCGAATCGCCGTGGCATGCGCGGCGCCCGTGCCAGCATCGAAGAAAGCACAAACACAGCTGGGGCAGGGATGGGTCACTTCACAGGCAAGCGAAGCGAGCACGCCCTCGATATAGGCTATGGTTTGAGGAAGATCGAAATCGAGCTCCGGAATGCGATGCAGGTCGCGACGATAGCGACGAAGTTCTTGGAGCTCGGTCATAAAGGATCCTTTCATGGGGCATATCCATTCACACAATATTGTGATACAGGATTGTGGCACACATGTTTCCAGCATATTGCTGCATTTTTTAAACGTTATATACGAATACTCTTGTTTGGTAAAGTGCAACGTGGTAGGGTCTTTACCACTTGATAGAGGCGCGGGCACGAAGAGCCGCGGGCGAGCCGGCAGGCTTTGACCCCGCGGGGAGGCGAAACCCGCCGAACTGGGCTTTTCGGGCACGAACAACCTGGTGGGCCTGCGGGAAATACCCACAGGACTGTCTGCAGCAATGCGGGAGCGCTATCCGGACATTGGGTCCACGCTATGCGGATTCGATGCGCAGATGGCGCCGTCTGGATAGCGAGGTTTACGGGACATGGCATTGACCCCCAACGAGGCATATGCGGCCAAGCAGCCGTTTGTGGACAAGGAGACACTCGAGCATATCGTCGAGCAGTTCCCCACGCCGTTTCATCTATACGACGAGGCGGGCATCCGCCGCAACATGCAAGAAGTACGCGACGCCTTTGCATGGAACCCGGGCTTTAAGGAATACTTTGCCGTCAAGGCCAACCCCAACCCGGCGCTCATCTCCATTCTCAACGAATACGGCTGCGGCTGCGATTGCTCGAGCTATACCGAGCTTATGATCGCCCGCTCACTGGGTATCACGGGACACGACATCATGTTCTCGTCCAACGACACGCCGGCTGCCGACTTTGAGCTCGCCGACAAGCTGGGTGCCATCGTCAACTTTGACGACATCAGCCACATCGAGTTCTTTGAGTGCGTTGCGGGGCCCATCCCCAAGACGGTCAGCTGCCGCTTTAATCCAGGCGGTCTGTTCCAGCTCTCCAACGGCATCATGGACAACCCGGGCGACTCCAAATATGGCATGACCACCGAGCAGCTCTTTGAGGCCTTCCGCATGCTCAAGGCCAAGGGCGCCGAGAATTTTGGCATCCATGCCTTCCTTGCCAGTAACACCGTCACTAACGACTACTATCCCAAGCTCGCACGCATCCTCTTTAAACTTGCCGT
Organism: uncultured bacterium; assembly: GCA_934865005.1. GTDB lineage: Bacteria > Actinomycetota > Coriobacteriia > Coriobacteriales > Coriobacteriaceae > Collinsella. Next base: position 5,116 of record CAKWZF010000081.1, read on the forward strand.
GCGCCTGGAGCGCGAGACCGGCGCACATGTCGCCTTTATCAATCTGTCCGGCGGTGTGGGTATCCCCTACCTGCCCGAGCAGCAGGCTAACGACATTCACGCCATCGGTGAGGGCGTACACGCAGCCTACGACGAGATTCTGGTCCCCGCCGGCATGGGCGATGTGGCGATCTGCACCGAGATGGGTCGCTTTATGATGGGCCCCTACGGATGCCTGGTCACCAAGGCCATCCACGAGAAGCAGATCTACAAGGACTATATCGGCGTGGACGCCAGTGCCGTCGATCTGATTCGTCCTGCCATGTATGGCGCTTACCACCACATTACGGTGATGGGCCAGCCGGGTGGCGACGACAAGACCACAGCGCCCGTCACTGACACCTACGACATCACGGGCAATCTGTGCGAGAACAACGACAAGTTCGCCATCGATCGCGAGCTGCCGCATATCGACATGGGCGACCTGCTTGTGATCCACGATACCGGCGCGCATGGCTACTCCATGGGCTACAACTACAATGGACGCCTGCGCTCCGCCGAGGTCCTGTTGCGCCCCGATGGCTCGGCCGACCTCATCCGCCGCGCCGAGCGCCCGGGCGATTACTTTGCCACGCTCGACGTGCTGCCGAGCGGCCGAGAGCTGTTGGCCAAGTCGCGCGCCGAAAGTGCCCGCCGTCGCGCCCAAGACGAGCGCCTGGCAGTCGCCGCCCAATGGAACAAACGCATCCAAATCGCGGACGCGAAGGAGAAGAACATGGACATCCGCAATCTCGAGGGCTCAATCGTCGCCCTCGTCACGCCGTTTAAAAAGGATGGCAGTGTCGACTTTGACGCACTCGAGCGCCTTATCGATTTCCACCTGCAAAACGGCACCGACGCCATCCTCACCCTGGGCACCACCGGCGAGAGCGCCACGATGACCGACGACGAGGACAACTCCGTCGTCGCCGCCGTGGTCAAGCATGTTGCAGGACGCGTCCCCGTCATTGCCGGCTCGGGCTCCAACTCCACGCAGACCATGCTCACCAAGTCGCTTACTTACCAGGGCTTGGGAGCCGACGGCCTGCTGCTCATTACCCCCTACTACAACAAGTCCAACGAAGAGGGTATCTATCAGCACTTTAAGACCGTCGCCGATGCCGTGGACATCCCCTGCATCCTGTACAACATCCCCGGCCGCTGCGGCTGCGGTATCAGCGAGCGCAACGTAGAGCGCCTGGCCGCGCACCCCAACATCATGGGTATTAAGGAGGCCTCGGGCAACGTCGCCTACGCGGCCAAGATCGCCCACCTGCTGTCAGACGACTTCCGCATGTACTCGGGCGAGGACGCGCTTACCGTGCCGCTCATGAGCCTGGGCGCCTCGGGCACCATCAGCGTGTGGGCAGACGTGCAGCCGCAGCTCGTGCATGACATGTGCCGCGCCTATTTGGACGGTGACGTGGCGCGTGCCCGCGATATCCAAATTGCCGGCCAGCCGCTCATCAATGCCCTCTTTAGTGAGGTCAACCCCATCCCCGTCAAGGAAGCGCTCGCCCAGATGGGCATGATCGAGGCAAACTACCGTATGCCGCTGTGCCCCATGGCAGACGACACGCGAGCCGCACTTACCGATGCTCTGAAGGGAGCTGGTCTGCTTGATTAAGACCGTCATTATGGGAACGGGCCGCATGGGCTCGCTCATCCGCACCACCGCCGAGGGCACCGTTGATGCCGCCGGTCAGCCCGTTTTTGATATCGTCGCCCAGATCGGTTTTGATCTGTCCGAGCTCGAGAGCGCCCCGGCGGCCGACGTTATCATCGACTTCTCGAACGTCGTGACCTTCGATGCCGTCGTCGCCTATGTCGAGCGCACGGGCGCCGCGTTGGTCTCGGGCACCACGGGCTATACGCCCGAGCAGATGGACCGTCTGCGTGAGCTGGGCCAGAACACCCGCGTTATGCACTCGGGCAATTACTCCATCGGCATCGCAGCCCTGCGTCATCTAGTGGCCCAGGCCACGCGTGAGCTGCCCGGCTTTGACTGCGAGATTGTCGAGACTCACCACAACCAAAAGGTCGACGCCCCCAGCGGCACTGCCAAGCTACTGCTCGATGCCGTCGTCGAGGCCGAGCCCGAGGCAGGCTACCACCCCGTCTATGGCCGCGAGGGCATGTGCGGCGCGCGTGACCCCAAGGAGATCGGCATGCACTCGCTGCGCGGGGGCACCGTCGCCGGCGTGCACGAGGTGAGTTTCTTTGGCCAGGACGAGGAAGTCACGCTCACCCACCGCGCCACGAGCCGTCAGATCTTCGTCAACGGCGCCCTGGCCGCCGCCCAGAAGCTCGTCACCCGCGAACCCGGCTTCTATACGTTCGACCAGGTCATGTTTGCCTAACCAGGTATCAACCGAATCCACCCAAAGGAGAGATAGCAAATGAGCAACGCAGCCGAGATGAATGCCCAGGAGATTATCAACTACATCGCCACCGCGCCCAAAAAGACACCTGTCAAGCTATACGTGCGCGAGAAGCCCGGCATGAAGGTTGCCTGGGGCGACGCACATGTCTACGGCGGCCGTCGCGGCAAGACCGTCTTTGGCGACTGGGACGAGCTCAAAGCCATCCTGGATGCCAATGCCGACTCCATCGACTACTACGATGTCGAGAATGACTGCCGCAACTCTGCCGTGCCCATGCTCGACCTTAAGGGCATCAACGCCCGCATCGAGCCGGGCGCGATCATCCGTGACCGCGTCGAGATCGGCGATCGCGCCGTCATCATGATGGGCGCCATCATCAACATCGGCTCCGTCATTGGCGAAGGCTCCATGATTGATATGGGCGCCGTGCTGGGCGGCCGCGCCACCGTGGGCAAGAACTGCCACATCGGCGCCGGCACCGTGCTGGCAGGCGTTGTGGAGCCCGCCAGCGCCACGCCCGTCATCATCGAGGACGATGTCATGATCGGCGCCAACGCCGTGGTCCTGGAGGGCGTGCACGTAGGCAAGGGCGCTGTCGTTGCCGCCGGCGCCGTGTGCGTCGAGGATGTCCCCGCCGGCGCCGTCGTGGCCGGTGTCCCCGCCTGCGTCATCAAGATGCGCGACGAGAAGACCGACAGCAAGACCGGCCTGGAAGAGGACTTACGTCAACTTTAATAGTTACGCGGTTTTGACAAACCGCGCTTTCGCTGACGTATGCCCAACCTGCGGCGCAATGTCAGCAACCAAGCCGAAAATCAGAACCACCCTTAAAAAGGGTGGTTTGCTCTTAGGGTATAACCCACGGG
>CAKWZF010000082.1:0-8293 GCA_934865005.1 uncultured bacterium
TGCTCCGCGGCATCAAGCGTGAGGACATCGAGCGCGGCCAGGTTCTCTGCAAGCCCGGTTCGGTTACCCCGCACACCAAGTTCACCGGCGAGATCTACGTTCTGACCAAGGAGGAGGGCGGCCGTCACACCCCGTTCTTCGATGGTTATCGTCCTCAGTTCTACTTCCGTACCACCGACGTTACCGGTACGGTCAAGCTCCCCGAGGGCACCGAGATGGCTATGCCTGGTGACCACATCACCATCGAGGGCGACCTCATCCACCCGATCGCCATGGAGGAGGGCCTGCGCTTCGCTATCCGCGAGGGTGGCCACACCGTCGGTTCGGGCATCGTCTCCACGATCATTGAGTAAATTAGCTCTTTGATATAGCTGACTTAGAGAACCCGGCACTTATATGGGTGCCGGGTTCTTTTCTGCAATGGATATTGAGCCGTTGCTGGTGTCGAGAGGATCGATAATGGTCCTGGATGCACCGTCGATTAGCTCTCGATGGCTTCATTGATGTGTTCCAAATATGAATGGATCCACCGAGAACCAATTGACTCGAGGTTTTCATTGACAGCACTTACGTGGAGCTGATAAAGTAACAACTCGTGCCCGTACGGGGCGGAAATGAAAGGTTCAGGATACATGCGTACTCTAGTTACTCTTGCGTGCACTGAGTGCAAGCGCCGCAACTATACGACCACCAAGAACAAGTCGACCATGCCTGATCGTATGGAGATCAAGAAGTATTGCCCCTGGTGCCGTCACCACACGCTGCACAAAGAGACTCGCTAGTCTCTAGTCACATACGCCAGTAGTTCAATTGGTAGAGCATCGGTCTCCAAAACCGAGTGTTGAGGGTTCGAGTCCTTCCTGGCGTGCCAGTCATTATTCCGTAAGCTCCCACTTGGGGGCTTACGGTTTACTCATGTATAAGCGCATTGCGCGGAGGTAACCCAAATGGCCAACAAGAAGAACAAGAAGAAGGCTCAGCAGCCGGCACCTGCCAACAGCGCTGCCGCCAACTCCAAGGTTGAGGCCAAGAAGGCCGTTGCCAAGAAGAACGAGAAGGCTGCGAAGTCCAAGAAGAACGAGAAGCCTGGTTTCTTCGCCCGCACCAAGAAGTATTTCGCTTCGGTCAAGTCCGAGATGAAGCGTGTCACGTGGCCCGATAAGAAGGAGCTCGTGAACTACTCGGTCGTCGTTTGCGCTTCTCTGATCGTCGTCGGCGTCGTCATCGCTCTGCTCGATGCTGGCTTTGGCGAGGCTCTTGCTCTGTTCTCTGGATTGAGGGGCTAAACCATGTCTAAGCGTTGGTACGTCGTTCACACTTACTCTGGATACGAGAACCGCGTTAAGTCCGATCTCGAGCATCGCATCGAGACTATGGGCATGCAGGACCGTATCTTTGATATCGAGATTCCTATGGAGCGCGTCACCGAGATTAAAGAGGGTGGCAAGCGTGAGACCAAGGATTCCAAGATCTTCCCGGGTTATGTCCTGGTCCGCATGGAGATGGATGACGATGCTTGGACGTGTGTTCGTAACACGCCCGGCGTCACCGGTTTCCTAGGCGGCAACGGCAAGCCCGCTCCGCTTTCCCGCGACGAGTACAACAAGATGACTCGTCGTCCCGGTAAGGGCGATTCGCCCAAGCGCACCTCGGTTGATATTGAGGTCGGTACGTCCGTCCGCGTCACCGATGGCCCGCTTACCGACTTTGATGGCAAGGTCTCCGAGGTTAACACCGAGGCTGGCAAGCTCAAGGTCACGCTGATGATCTTTGGCCGCGAGACGCCGGTCGAGCTCGACTTTAACCAGGTCGCTGTCATCGCTTAAGTTTTCGTCCGTTCGCGCGAGCGTGCTTCTTCTGTGACTGCTCATCTCAGGAGTGCTTCTAACACGTGCGTGCTTACGATATAGCAAGTACTTCACACTCGTGATTCGAAAGGAATGACCATGGCTGAGAAGAAGGTTGCCAACGTCATTAAGCTCCAGATTCCTGCTGGTGCAGCTAACCCCGCTCCTCCCGTCGGCCCCGCCCTGGGCGCTGCTGGCGTGAACATCATGCAGTTCTGCCAGGCCTTTAACGCCGAGACGCAGGACAAGAAGGGCGACATCATCCCCGTTGAGATCTCTGTCTACGAGGACAAGTCCTTCTCCTTCATCACCAAGACCCCGCCGGCGGCTCACCTCATCAAGAAGGAGCTGAACCTCAAGTCTGGTTCCGCTAAGCCCCAGGCCGACAAGGTTGGTCAGCTCTCCCAGGAGCAGCTCACCAAGATCGCCGAGATCAAGATGCCGGACCTCAATGCCAACGACATTGACGCCGCCAAGAAGATCATCGCCGGTACCGCCCGTTCCATGGGTGTCACCATCGCTGAGTAGCGATTTCTTATGGTAACAACGGATGCTCCGACCGGGGTGCCCGTTAAATGTGTGCAATAGGGCACACGATACGATGTGGGAGGGCTCACGCCCGTCTAACCACAGGAGGTAATGCACATGGCTAAGCATGGTAAGAGCTATAACGCCGCTGCCGAGAAGATCGACCGCGCCACGCTCTACACCCCCCTTCAGGCTGCCAAGCTCATCAAGGAGCTCGACACCGCCAAGTTCGACGAGACCGTCGAGGCCCACTTCCGTCTGGGCATCGATACTCGTAAGGCTGACCAGAACATCCGTGGTTCCATCTCCCTGCCCCACGGCACCGGCAAGACCGTTCGTGTTGCCGTCTTCGCCGAGGGCGAGAAGGCCCGCGAGGCCGAGGCTGCCGGCGCCGACATCATCGGTTCCGACGAGTTCGTCGCCCAGATTCAGAAGGGCGAGATCAACTTCGACGCCGCTATCGCTACGCCGAACATGATGGCCAAGGTTGGCCGCATCGGTAAGATCCTTGGTCCCCGTGGCCTCATGCCGAACCCCAAGCTCGGCACCGTGACCATGGACGTCGCCAAGATGGTCTCCGAGCTCAAGGCTGGCCGCGTTGAGTACCGCGCTGACCGCTATGGCATCTGCCACGTGCCCCTGGGCAAGAAGTCCTTCTCTGAGCAGCAGCTCGTCGAGAACTACGCTGCCCTGTACACCGAGATTCTGCGCGTCAAGCCCTCTTCTGCTAAGGGCAAGTACGTCAAGTCCATCTCCGTGTCTTCCACCATGGGCCCTGGCGTCAAGGTCGATCCCGCTGTCCAGCGTGACTTCCTGGCTGAGTAACTGCTAGTTACTGCCTGAGCAAAGCAAGCATTGCTAAAGAAACCCGGTTCTGCCTCGTGCAGGACCGGGTTTCTTGCTATCTCGGGCCAAAACCACCACAAAGGTGCCTGTCCCCTTTGTGGTGGTTTTGGCACTTTGGCGTCAATGTTATGGCATCGCAGCGAGCCGGTTCCAAGTGCCCCAGGTCGCCCCGAAAGAGGAGCAACGCGTACTTTGGTACGCGAGCGACGGCTTGAGGGGCGAGATGGGGTGCTTGGGGCCGGCGCAGCGTCAAGCCTTAAAGGTGGTTACCAGGGTGTTCTGGCGGTTGAGGACTCGATGGCCTCGTGGCGCTTGAGCTCACGGCGCATGGTTTGCGAATTGAGCCAGGCTGCCTGCCAGCCACGGATGGGGTAGCGCGTCTGGTCGAGCTCAAACTGCGTATAGCCGCTGGCGTTGATGATCGTTGCCCCGCATGCATGCTGACGCTCACGTTGAAAGTCGTGACCATAGCATTGGTGCACATGCCCGTGCACCATGTAGTCGGGGTTCCAGGACTCGAGCGCCGTGTTAAAGCATTCGAATCCTTGATGTGGTAGATCGTCCAAATCGCCCACGCCGGCGGCGGGCGCGTGGGTGAGCAAGATGTCGCAGCCGCCGACCATCCTCACTTTGCGGGACAGCTTGCGCATGCGCTTGGCCATCTCGCGCTCGGTGTACATGTTGGCGCCATCTCGATAGCGCATTGAGCCGCCAAGCCCCGCAATGCGGACGCCTCGGTACACGTAGACAGCGTCCTCGACACAGATGCAGCCGCCTGGTGCATGACGCGCGTAGCGGTCATCGTGATTGCCGCGCACGTAGATGAGCGGCCTGTTGATGACCGTGACCAAAAACTCAAGATAGTCCGGGTCCAGATCGCCAGCGGACAAAATCAGGTCGACACCCTCAAAGCGTTCCTTGCGAAAGCACTCCCAAAGGCATCGTTCTTCGGTATCGGCTATGGCAAGGATTTTCATAGGGCGCGGACCTTCGGCTCATCGTTGGGCTGCGGAATGGTGCCCACCACATTGTCGGCCAGCCAGTCCATCTCGACGATTTGTGTGCTTGGCAGCGGGGGAAAGCCCTCGATCTGCACCACGCCGTCTTGGCTATGGAGCTCGCCGCCAAATGGATTGATGGAGCCCTCAACGATGCCATTGCGCAGTAGCTGAACAAGCTTGCGCGTCTGATAGGGCAGGCCTGGAGCGTAGCGAATGTCGATGACACCCGAGCTCATGCCGTACCAGTAGTTGACGGCGCGAACCTGGCTGTCGTCACTGGTCTCATCCCAGGTGCCATGCAGCAGGCTTCGCACGATAAGCTCGTAGTATCGACCCCAGTTCCATACCGGCATGGCGATGCCGACGGCCTTGCCATCGACCAGGCGGTGAAGTCCGTAGGCCGTGGGGTCTTCGAGCGACTTTGACATGTCGGCGCCGGTCATAACACTCACGTCTTCGCGGCACATGGCCTCGGCAAGACCGCCGGCGGGCACATCGCCCCAGGTGAGGATTACCTGCGCGCGAGGGTCGAGCAGCGAGGCGCCGATGGCAAAGGCGTTGATCTCGCTGAGCGCGCCCGAGGCGAAGACCGACGCGTGGTAACCGATGCGGTGGTTGTCCGCCATGCTGGCGGCAAGGGCGCCCAGGAGGAACTTGGCCTCGTACATTTTGCCAAAGTACGAACGGACGCTTTGGTGGGGAAGGCCGATAGAGCAGTTGAGGAATCGTACCTGGGGATACTCGACGGCGGCCCTGAGCGTGTATTCCATCAAACGGTGCGAGGTCGAGAAGATGACGTTGTCTCCATGTTTGACAGCCGTTTCCACGGCGGTGTAGAACACGTCCGGATCGTGACAGTCCTCGAACGCCTCGGTGCGCACAATACCGCCAAAGTGCTCGTCGAGATACTGGCGCCCTTGGTCGTGCAGGCTGTCCCAGCTCGACGTCGCACAGGGGAACTCATGGATAAAGGCGATGCGCAGGGGGTTAGCCGCCGAATAGACGGTCTTGCCCATAAAGAAGTTGAGCACGCCGGAGGTGGACTTGGCGGGCGACTCTTCCTCATCGACGCTCGGCGCTTCGACAAGATTGACCTTGTCCTGGTCATTTTTGCCGGCAATGACTAGCTCACGCCAAATCTTGCACAGGCGGTTTACGACGATATCCGTCGGCGTATCCAGCAGGCGGTCCTGGTTGTACACATTGAGGTAGACGAGCATAGCATCGGCAGGCGTAATGTCCAGGTGGTCGCCGCCCGCGCGAAGGTAGGCGCGCTTAAAGAGCAGGAAGGTGTGGCGCAGGTAGTCGACTTTTTTCTGCGGCCATTTTTCGATAAGGTTCTGACCGAGCATCTTGGCGAGCGTTTCGTAGCTTCCCTCGCGCGAGAACTCGATCTCGTATAGGGGGCAGACGCGCCAAAACGCGCAGAACTCACCGTATAGGCGGCTTTCGACGGAATCCCATGTGCCGGGGTAGAGACGGGTGACCTTGGCCGAAACCGTCGGGGCGTCCAGGAATTTGAGGACGCTGACACGCTTGTTGCCCTCTTGGACGTAAAACCGATGCATGAATTCGGTGACGATGACGGGATCGCGATAGCCCTCGGTCACCTGGATGTCGTAGAGGTTAGACCACTTGCGGGCGAACTCGGTGCTAAACGGCAGCAAGGGCATAAAGTTGCATGAAAAGGCCGACTGACGGCCCTTGGTAACCGTGCCGACGACCATTTCGAGCGGAATGTCTCTCAGGCCGACATTCTCTCGCTGGCCTAAGGGGAGCTGGGCAACCAAGCTATCGAGGTCCGTGAGGTACGGATGCTCGCTTTGACTAATGGCGCGTCGACGTCCTTGCTCGCCGCGCTTGCGTGCTTGACGATAGGCCTCTTCCATGGTGTCTACTCCCTTAGTCGTTTAAACAACGATATGAACCATGGTACCACGATGCGAAACCACCACAAAGGTGCCTGTCCCCTTTGTGGTGGTTTTAGGCGATGATGGGGGCGATGGCGCGGATACAGGCGTCGGCTGCCGTGAAAGTGGTGCTGTCGTCGCTGACGATAAAGATGATCTTGCCCTTGATGCCAAAGTCGCCGATCTCGCTAAAGAGCACGTAGGGCTCCTTGTCAAAGCCCGAGATGGGAAGCACGGCGGCCTTGGTGGCGTCGGTGAGCTCATCTGCCAGCGCGTCCAGTGAAGCCCACTTGGACGTGTCTTTGACCGCGACGGGCACAGCCACACGCCCAAAGGGCATCAAATGCACGAGCGTGTTCTTGGAGATGTTGGAGTTGGGGACGATGATGGTCTGCCCGCAGGCGTCCTCGATGGTCGTATGACGCCAGGTGATGTCCTGGACCACGCCCGACTCGCCGCCGACCTCGATATTGTCGCCGGGCTTGATGATGCCCATAAAGGTCACCTGCATGCCGCCGAGGAGGTTCGAGAGCGTGTCCTGAAAGCCCCGCGAGATGGCGATGCCGCCGACGCCAAGAGCGGCGACGAGCGCGTTTGCGTTAATGCCAAAGCAGTTGTCGAGGATAAAGCTGCCGCCGATCATCCAGATGACGGCACGCGCGATGTTGATGAAGATACTCGATGCCGGAAGCGGGTTGTCGTCGCGGTTGAGCAGGTGGCGCAGGGTCTTGGATACGACCTTGGTGGCGATTGCCGTGCCTATCGCCAAGATGCTGGCCCAGATGATGTTGTGGACCCACCGTTGCTCAAAGAAATGAAGAATCGGTTCAAACAATTCCATGTAGGGAAAACCTCCTCATAATCGTTCAACCATGATACCCACCAGAAGCCCGTCCGATCACATCCGGACGGGCTTCTGTGCTCGATATAAGGTTTGCGCGGCGGGGCTGCAGAGCCCGGCGGTATAGCTTAGCGGCGGCGCTTCCAGATAATGCCGAAAATGATGATGACGATGCCGCCGATAAGGCATGCACCGACCACGGCCAGCGTGCGGTCTCCCGTTGCGGCAAGCTTGCCGGTGCTCTTCTTGGTGGTGACCTGCGTGGTCGTCGTGCCGGGCTTGGGTGAGGGCTCAGGCGTTGGGGTTGGATGGGGTGCGGGGCTCTCAGCGGAGCCAAAGCTGATGGTGCCCGCGAGCGAGGCCATCTTGTTCTCCCAGTCGTCCTGCCCGATCAGTGCCCTCAGCGCTGCCTCACACGTACCCCATTCGGTGAGCTTCTTGGCGTTTGCGAAGGTGGGGAAGTCGGTCGTGTTGGTGATGATGTAGTTGTTGGTGGCGACGGTATAGGTCTTGGCGGGGTCGAGCGTGCTGCCGTCTTTGGTGAGCGTGGCACTCACGATGCGCTTGCCTTCGGACTGCGTCCAGTCGATTGTTACGTTGATGCCGCCAAAGGAAAGAACGCTGCCGGAGTCGTCGGGCCACTTGTACATGTCCTGGGCTTCCTGCTCGGTGTGGCCGGCTGCGACGTAGGCTTGCTGCTTCTCGTAACTGTCATTGCATTCGTCGCTAATTTCCAGCGAGTGCTCGAGCGCTGCGAGGAAGTCCGCGCCGGTCATGGTCCAGGTCTCCAAGGTGTTGCCGTAGGGCGAGATGGCGATGACGTCGCCGGCGGTCACGTTTCCCGCCGCGATGCCGCCGCGGATGCCGCCAGCGTTCTCAATAGCAAGGTCCGCGCCCGTCAGGTTAGGGTCCGCGTCCGTCAAGGCAAGATAGGAGCCGCAAATCACGTGGCCGATGGTCTGGGCTTTGGTGGTGTCGCCCGCTTTACTGGGACGCAGATCGGTGGTGCGCACCATTTCCCAACCATGCGTGCCTACGGCGTCCTCGCCGTAAAAATAGTTGGTGGTGGATGTGCCAAGCACCTTGTTCGATTCGATTTCAAAGGCGTCGTCGAGTGGCTTGATCTTGTTGTTGCGAACCTCATCGAGTTGACTCTGGTAGAAGGTCCCCTTGTCGGGGTCTGCCAAGGTCGTTCACGTCCTTGGCGGTGTAGAGCTTCTCGTCGCTGTCGTCTGCAGGGACCGTGACCGTGTCATCGTCGGTCGTCTCGGTGCCATTCGTGTCGTACTTGTACGGAATGGAAAGCAGGCCGACCTCGGC
>CAKWZF010000083.1:0-4747 GCA_934865005.1 uncultured bacterium
ACCTGTATCCGGTCATCGTCTGCATGCCCTTTGCCATCGGCGCCACCATCACCCGCAGCGACCTCCTCTGATCCTAACTTGGTGTATTGGGGTCAGGTTTCTTTGCACCAAAGGGGGGCATCATCACGACGCCTTCATTTTGGGGTTTATCTCGCAGGCCAGTAGGTATATCATAACGACGTTTGTTTATATTGCCCGAGCATCTGCGCTGGGCTTTAGGTCGAAACCGATAGGAGACACGTATGTCCGGACACTCTAAGTGGGCCACAACCAAGCATCGTAAGGGCGCGCAGGACGCCAAGCGTTCCGCCCTCTTCTCCAAGCTCAGCCGCAACATTACCGTTGCTGCCCGTCTCGGCGGCGACCCGCTGCCCGAGAACAACGCCAGCCTCGCCGCTGCCGTTGCCAAGGCCAAGGCTCAGTCCATGCCTAAGGACAAGATCAAGTCCGCTATCGACAAGGCTTTTGGTTCGGGTGCTGACGCCGCCGTCTACGAGAACATCGTGTACGAGGGCTACGGTCCCGCCGGTGTCGCCGTCTACGTCGACTGCCTGACCGACAACCGCAACCGTACCGCTGCTGATGTCCGTTCCGCCTTCTCCCACGCTGGTGGCAACCTGGGCACCTCCGGCTCCGTCGCCTTCCAGTTTGAGCGCAAGGGCCAGATTGTCGTCGCCAAGGAGATCCTGGACGAGAACGCCAAGAAGGAGACCATGATCGCCAACGGTGCTGCCGGCGACGAGGATGAGTTTATGATGGCGATCGCCGAGGCCGGTGGCGAGGACTACGAGGACGCCGGCGAGGAGTGGATCGTCTGGACTACTGCCAACGAGGTCATGGCTGTCTCCAAGGCGCTCGAGGAGCAGGGCGTCCAGGTCAAGGGCTCCGAGACCACCATGGTCCCGACCACCCCGACCGAGGTCTCCGGCGCCGACGCCAAGAAGGTTCAGCGCCTCATCGACCGTCTTGAGGAGCTCGACGACGTCCAGGATGTTTACAGCACCATGGACATGACCGACGAGGTCATTGCTGCCCTCGAGGAGGAGTAGCGTCCGCACGGGTTAAGCCGTGCATATCTGGGCATAATGAAGCGAGCATGCAAGCCTCGTGGAATAGATGAGCCGGATCCGCGTGCGTAGAGCACCGGACCCGGCTCTTTTATAATGATGCGAACCGTTTTGCATTTCGAGAGCCGAGATTTGAAGGGAGCGCCGCGTGCGCGTACTCAAACGAGCCCTAGCGATCGTGTATCTTGCCGCCACCATCGTGGCGCTGGGTACGCTTGTCTGCCAGTTTTGGGGGCCGTATACGTATCGCTTTATGCTGCTGATGCGCGACCCCATGCCGCGCATTGTTGTGACGGCATGCGGCGGAGTTGTGGCGATTGGCGTGCTGGTAAGCTTCTTCCGCCTGATGTTTGCTCGTCGCGAGCCGTCCTGTGTGCATCCGGCGGGGGAGCGCAATATCGAGGTCACCCTTGCGGCGCTTTCTTCGTGTGCCAGGGCTGCTGCCGAGCGCGACGACCGCGTGATGGTCGAGCATGTCGAGGCCCGCGTCCAAGGCTCCGATGATTCGCACGTCCGATTTAAGGTCGAGGCTATCGCGCTTGACGATAAGGACGTGGCATCTCTGGCTACCGCGATGCAGCAGCGTATCGAGGAGGCCTGCGACACCATGCTCGGCACGCCGGGTACGACCACGCGCGTCCGTTTTTTGCCGTCCAAGACTACCGTCCAGACCGTGGAGGTTTCCGGTGAGTGATACCAATCAAGATAAGACCGCTCGTACGCCGCGCCTGACGATTGACCAGAGCGCCACGCCGGCGAGCGAACCTGTTGATTCCAAAGCAGAGGCAACCGAGTTACAAGACGCGGCGGCCGCGGATTTTGACGAGGCTATGGGTCTCATCAAGGGTACGGGCGCTGCCATCTGGAGCTATGCTGTGCGCCATCCCAACACCACGCTCGGTGCCGTCGCTGGCTTTATCCTCGCCGTGTTGGTGCTCACGCTCGGTCTGTGGGACACGCTCGTCATTGCATTCTTCGTGCTGATCGGCGCCGTGATCGGCCAAATTCGCGACGGCGAGAACGGGATCGTCAACTTCTTCGGCCGTCTGTTTAGCGGCCGCTAATATGTATTCGACTGTCGCATCCGCGGCAGGCATAAGGAGGAACCATGGCTTTTAATACGAAGGTCGATGTGGCCGATACCGAGCTCGAGGTAGACGAGACCGTCACCGCCGAGGCCGAGGACGTAACGCTCGAGGACGAGGCGCTCGTCGAGGCCGAACCCGCCGACGATGCGGATGGGGATGATGGGGAAGCGGACGAGTCCGAGGACTCGCTGACCTATTCCAACGGTGTGATCGAGAAGATCGTCGCCATGGCCACCCGCGAGGTACCGCACGTCCTGGGCATGAAGGGCAACCTCATGCACTTTGTGCAGGAGCAGTTCGGTGCCGAGAATCTGACCAAGGGCGTGACGGTCGAGGTCACCGATGACAACCGCGTGGTCGTCAACATTTCCGTCATTATCGAGTACGGCGCCTACGCGCCCGCGATTTTCGACGACGTTAAGGCGCGCGTGACCGAGCGTCTGGCCGCGATGACCGGTCTTGAGGTGGCAGGCGTCAACCTGCGCATCGAGGATGTCATCACCCCCGAGGAGTACGAGCACCGCACCAACCACGAGTAACCTACCAAAAAGGGATGTTTATTTTGGCAGGTTTTATCTGCGAAAACGTCAAACGGCCGGCCGCACGGATGTATGTGCGGCCGGCCGTTATTTGTATGTCCCCGATGTAGGCATACCGCTCGTCTAACTAGGGGTTGCAATCGTCGTGTTCCGCGTTACCCTAATGGGCGCATTGTTTCCAAATTGTTAACGAGGGGTTGCCGTAATGGCTGACGAGCACGAAACAGAAAGCCAGGCATGGGCGATTGAGGCTGCCGCGGCAGAGGCGGCATCGCGAGCTGCCGAGGAGGTACATCGTCCTCCCGTGGTGCCGATGGAGCGCGTGGTTGATCGCACCGATATCGAGCGCGGCGAGCGTGCCGGCCAAAAGCGTAGCCAGGAGCCAGGCTTCCCGCGCTTTTTCGCCGAGCTCAATCTGGGCCTGATTCTTACGGCTTTTGCCATCGTTGCGTTTAAAACCCCTAATCACTTTGCTTTTGGCGGCACCTCGGGCGTGTCGGTTATTCTGTCCACGCTGTTCCCGACCCTGCCCGTCGGCGTCTTTATGTGGATTATCAACGCGGTTCTCGTCGTTTTGGGCTTTATCTTTTTGGAGCGCAAGGCAATTCTGTGGAGTGTCTTCGCCTCGTTTGCGCTGTCCGCCTATGTTTCGCTTTTCGAGCTCTTTATCCCGACCAGTGTCTCGATGACGGGCGATATGTGGCTCGACCTGTGCTTTGCCGTGATTCTGCCGGCGCTCGGCAGCGCCATCGTCTTTGATATCGGCGCCTCGACGGGCGGCACGGACATCCTCGCTATGATCCTCAAACGCCGTACCACACTCGAGATTGGTCGCGCGCTGTTGCTGGTCGATATCGGCATCGTGACCATCGCGGCCTTTTTGTATGGTCCGCGTATCGGTCTGTATTGCGTGCTCGGCCTGTTTGCCAAGACGCTTGTGGTCGACAAGGCCATCGAGAGCATTCATCTTCGTAAGGTCTGCACGATCATTTGTTCCGAGCCCCTTAAGGTCGAGGAGTTTATCGTCAAGCATCTCAACCGCACGGCGACCATCAGTCGCGGCTACGGTGCCTTCTCGGGCAAGTGCGTGACGGTGATCATGAGCGTGCTGAGCCGTCGCGAGGCCGTGCAGCTGCGCCGTTATGCGCGCGAGGTCGATCCGGGTGCCTTTATCACGATCGTCGACAGCTCCGAGATCGTCGGCAAGGGTTTCCGCGGAACGAACTAACGCGGACGCACTCATCAAACAATCGAAAAGCGCCTCGCGCGTTGCAAATACGTCATCTAAGAGTATTTGTCCCCACATTGGGCGATAATGATGCCAATGACATCGTTTGCGATCCAGGTGATTCGCTCTAGATACGAAGGGATGATTTCGATGTTCTGTTCGCAGTGTGGCGCCCCCATGGGCGATAACGACAAGTTCTGCGGCGTGTGTGGTGCCCCCAATGCCGGTGCTGCAGCTTCCGCCCCTCAGGGTCAGCCTCAGCCTCAGCAGTTTGTTCCTCAACCTGTCGCGAACGCGTCCAAGGGCTGCACGGCTCAGGCGTTTGAGGATATGACCAAGACTCCGGGCGTGCTGCAGCGCGTGTGCCAGATTGCCTTTTTGCCGGCGCTTATCTGTGTCGTGTCGGTACTCGTGCTGTTCATCCCCGTTATCGGCGGTATTGCGGCTGCCATCGGCTTTTTGGCTGCCTACGTGGCGAGCGTGTGCGGTTCGGGCTTTGGCATCGAGTGGGGTCGCGACCTGTCGCTTAAGATCGATGACGGCATGGGTCGTCCGTTGATGCGTTCCACGTCGTTTGGTCTCGGAATCTTTTCGAGCGTTATTTCGGTCGTGCTCGAGGTTATCGCTGCCATTCCCATTATCGGTGTAGTGCTTTCGCTGGTGGAGGGCGTGGTAATTGGCGCCGCGGGCTCGTATTCTTATTACGGCTCTTATGCGCTCGAGGCTGCGCTGTTTGGCTCGCTTGGCCTGCTTGTCCTGGCGCTAATTGCCTCGGCGATTCTGGGTGTCTTCTTTAAGATGTTCGCCGACATTGCCGTGATGCAC
>CAKWZF010000083.1:4757-8266 GCA_934865005.1 uncultured bacterium
CGTCGAGAGCGCGTTTTCGCTCGATAAGGTCTGGGCGGCCTTTAAGCACAACAAGACCAAGCTGTTCTGTGCTTCGTTCCTTCCCGAGTTTTTGACGGGCCTGGTTTCCAACGCCATTACGTGGATCTTGACAGCTGTCTTTGGTGCCATCGCCGGAATTGGCGCGTACGGCTATTACTATCGCCCCACGGGTATCGAGGCGATTGTTACCGCCGGTGGTGTCACGCTCGTATTGTTCCTGGTGCTGATTGCATTCGTCACGGTGTTCCTTACGGTCTTTGGCAAGATGCTCAAGCACCGTGCCGTTGGCTATTGGGCTGCACGTTATGCAAGCGAATGGGCCGATGAGGACAAGGACGACGTTTTGACTTTTGTGCTCCCGGGTGAGAAGAAGCCTGCTCCTGCGGGATTCAATCCCACGGCAGCCACTGGTGCTGCGCCTGCCCCGGCGCCCGCGCCTGCACCTGCCCCGGCACCCGCGCCTGCCCCTGCCCCGGCACCTGCTCCTGTCCCCGCACCGGCGTCCGAGGCGACGCCTGCGGAGCCCGATTGGGATGCCGTTGCCACGCCGGCGGATGAGCCGGGCGATAATCCTGCTGCCGAAAACAATCAAACCGAATAGCCGGTCGAGGCGCCCTGGGCAACTGAGCCCGGGGTGCCTTTTTCTACTGCGAAAGCAAGAAAATGCCTGGGAAAACGGTTGCAGCAAAATTTCTCGGAAATTGGTCAATGTTGCGCAACAACGTCGCGGCTATTGTTGAGAACGTAGACGTGTAAGGTTTGAAGGCGTGCGACGCCTTAGGAAAAGGAGAGGCTCATGTTCTGTCCCACTTGTGGTTCTCCCATTTCGGATGATGCCAAATTCTGCCCTGTTTGCGGATCCGCCGTTGGTGCCGCTTCTGCCGCTGCGGCCCCGCAGCCCCAGCCCGCTCCGGCCCAGGCTATTCAGCCCGCGCCCCAGCCTCAGCAGCAGTACACCGGTCAATACGCCCAACAGTCCGCATCCGCTCCGATGGGCTATGACCCCATTAAGGCTGACCGCAGCCTGATCGGCTGGCTGCTGCTCTCTCTTGTGACCTGCGGTATCTATTCGTTCTACTTCCTGTATTGCTTGGCACGCGACGTCAACACGTTGTGTCAGGATGACGGCGATTACACGCCGGGTCTGGCGGAATTCATCCTTCTATCGTTTGTGACCTGCGGCTTCTACGCGTACTACTGGTATTACAAGATTGGCAACCGCCTGCAGGCCAACGCTCCTCGCTACGGCCTGGTGTTCCAGGAAAACGGCACCACCGTTCTTCTGTGGCAGATCTTCGGCGCGCTCCTGTGCGGCCTTGGTCCCATCTTCGCTATGAACATCGTCATCAATAATACCAATGCCATGGCAACGGCTTACAACACTCGCCTTGGCGCTCGTGCCTAACAATAAGGGCGGCGTGAACAGCTTCCAGGGACATAGGGGCACGGCAGAGCTCCTTCGCCGCGCCCTTTTTTGCACCGGCGCGCTCTTTGTCGCCTGGCTCGCGCTCTACCTGCTCGACATTGGCTGCATTTTTCGATTGATGACGGGCATTCCTTGTCCGGGATGCGGCATGACGAGGGCGTGGCTGGCGGCGCTGCGCCTCGATTATGCGGCTGCCTTTGCCTACCATCCGCTGTTTTGGGTGGTGCCGATTGCGTTTGTGCTCGCGTTCGTGCGCGAGGAGGTGGCATCGAGCAAGCTAAAGCGTGGTATCGACATTGCGGTCACCGTGTTGTGCGTGCTGGTCGTCGTCGTATGGATCGTGCGCCTCGTCAATCCGGCAGATGCCGGTCTGCTCTTTGGCGGCTATGCGCCCGCCGGAGTTCCCGACGATATCATCCACCTCGAACCCCCACGCTGGCTCACCATCCTTCGCTCTTACCTGGCGTGACGGAGGACGCGCTAGAAAAACGGTCGACACATAAGCGGGGGCGAACGTTGAGATAACGTCCGCCCCCGCTTTGCTTTAGCCAGGCTGTTATGGATGGGCGTGACGGCTACTCGTCGCGCTTTTCCTCGTGGCGAGCGGCAGCCCGCGCATCGTGGATGCCCTTGATTGCAGCATGGCGGGCGGTGCGAGCATCGTGCATGGCGTCGCGCGCCTCAGCGGCCGTGGCCTTGGCAGAGCGCAGCTTGGCGGCCAAGTCGGGGTTGGTCTCGGCAACCGCGGCGATCGTGGGGCCGTCGAGCTCCTCTTGCGTGGGCTCGGCCAAAAAGTCGATAGCATACTGGGCGGCCACCATGGAGCCCTTTGCCAGCACGGTCTCGTCGATCTTGTAGAAGCAGGAATGTTGGGCGTACGTGGCGCCAATCTTGGGGTTGCGCGTACCTACAAAGGCGAGCACGCCCGGTACGCGACGCAGGTACTCCGAAAAATCCTCGCCCGAAAGCGTGCCGCGATAATGGCCTTGGCCGGCGGGGCCCAGACACTTAATTACAGCCTGACGGCAGCGCTCGCTCGAGGCGGCGTCGTTTTCGACCTTGTAGTTGGCGATGGTGTAGTCGGTGAGCTCTGCCTCGGCGCCCAAGGCGGCCGCGGTATGCTCCACGATGCGGCGCATGAGCTCCGGCATTTCCTCGTGGGTCGAATCGCCGTAGGTGCGCACTGTGCCGGCGAGGTAGGCCGTGCCGGCGATAACGTTGCGCGCGGTGCCGCCGTGCAGCTCGCCGACGGTGATGACGGCCGGCTCGTAGGGGCTGATTTCGCGCGAAACGATGGTTTGCAGGGCGTTGACGATCTCGGCGGCAACCATGACGGCGTCGTGACCTCGCTGGGGCATGGCGCCATGGCACGAGGTGCCGCGGACGTCGATGCGGAACCAGTCGGTATTGGCCATGCGCGGACCGGGCTCGCAGCTCACGGTGCCGGCGTCGACCTCACTCCAGATGTGCGCGGCGTAGGCGCCATCGACGCCGTCGAGCACACCCGTGCCGATCATGAGCTTAGCGCCCTGGCCGTTTTCCTCGCTGGGCTGGAATACGATGCGGACTTCGCCGTGGATGTCGTCGGTCATATGGCGCAGGATTTGCAGCGTTCCGAGCATCATGGCGATATGGCAGTCGTGGCCGCAGGCGTGCATGCAGCCCTCGTTGACGCTGGCGAACTCCTCGCCGGTCTGCTCGGTGACGGGCAGGGCGTCGATGTCGGCGCGCAGCAGGATGCGGCGGCGTGGCGTGCCGTCCTCGCGGTAGGCATCCGGCGCGGTACCGCGAAGCGTTGCCACCAAGCCGGTCTTGAGCGGACGCTCGTAGGGGATATTCATGGCGTCGAGCTGGTTGGCGATGTCGGAGGTCGTGCGCTCCTCGGCAAGGCTCAGCTCCGGGTGCTTATGGAAGTGCCGGCGCTGCTTGATGATATATGGTTCAAACTCGGTAGCGATATCTTTGATGGCTGCGGTGACGTCGTCAGCCGCGCGAGCCTCGGTCGCCGCCATAATCTGCTGTGCCTTGGTCTTCGTCATGGTCGATTTGCTCCTTGCTGGGT
>CAKWZF010000084.1:0-8011 GCA_934865005.1 uncultured bacterium
TCGTGACTGCGGTTCACGCGGCCAAGTCGGGACACCCGGGTGGATCGCTCGGTGCTGCCGACATCATGACGTATCTGTACTTTGAGGAAATGAATATCGATCCTGCCGACCCTCACAAGGCCGATCGCGATCGCTTTGTGCTCTCCAAGGGTCACGCGGCGCCGGGCCTGTATTCGGTGTTGGCAAATCGCGGCTATTTTCCCGTCGAAGAGCTCGAGACGCTCCGCCATATTGGCAGCCGACTGCAGGGCCATCCCAACATGAACGACGCCCCTGGCATCGATATGTCCACCGGATCGCTCGGTCAGGGCATCTCTGCTGCAGTTGGAATGGCGCTTGCCGCTAAGCACTGGGGCGACGGCTGCCGTGTCTACACGTTGCTGGGCGACGGTGAGTGCGAGGAAGGCCAGGTGTGGGAGGCGGCCATGTTCGCCGGCAACCATGCACTCGACAATCTTGTTGCCGTCGTCGACCACAACGGCTTGCAGATTGACGGCACGATCGATGAGGTCAACTCGGCCATGCCGCTCGCTGACAAGTTCCGCGCCTTTAAGTGGCATGTGATCGAGCTCGCCGACGGTAACGACATGGCGCAGATTGAGGCGGCTTTCGCTGAGGCTCGTGAGGTGACCGGCGTGCCCGTCGCTATCATCGCCGAGACGGTGAAGGGCAAAGGCGTCTCCTTTATGGAGAACCAGGTTGGCTGGCATGGCAAGGCGCCCAACGATGAACAGTTTGAGCAGGCCATGGCCGAGCTCGCGGCAGCAGGAGAGGAGCTCTAATGGCAGAGGTCAAAAAAGTCGCCACGCGCGTAAGCTACGGCGAGGCGCTCGTCGAGCTGGGCAATGAGCACGATGACTTTGTAGTGCTCGATGCCGACCTGGCTGCCGCTACGCAGACGGGTAAGTTTAAGGCTGCGCACCCTGAGCGCTTCTACGATGCCGGCATTGCCGAGAGCAACTTGATGGGGCTCGCCGCCGGCATTGCGACCACGGGCCACGTCGCCTTTGCGAGCACCTTTGCCATGTTCGCCGCCGGCCGTGCGTACGAACAAGTGCGTAATTCCATTGGCTATCCGCACCTCAACGTCAAAATCGGTGCCACGCATGCGGGTATCTCGGTCGGTGAAGACGGCGCCACGCATCAGTGCTGCGAGGACATCGCGCTCATGCGCACGATCCCGGGTATGACGGTAATCGTTCCCGCCGATGACATCGAGGCTCGCGCTTGCGTGCGCGCCGCCTATGAGTTTGAGGGCCCGGTTTACATGCGCTTCGGCCGCCTGGCAACACCGGTCATCAACGATCACGAGGACTATGAGTTCAAGATTGGTCGCGGCGTGGTCGTGCGCGAGGGGTCCGATGTGACCATCATCGCTTGTGGCCTTATGGTCGCCGAGGCGCTTGAGGCTGCCGAGGCGCTCGCTGCCGATGGTATCGATGCCGAGGTCATCAATATGCACACGATCAAGCCGCTTGATGAGCGCCTGGTGGTTGCCAGCGCCAAGAAGACCGGTCGCGTGGTCACTGCCGAGGAGCATTCGATTATCGGTGGTCTTGGCGAGGCCGTGGCCTCGGTGCTCGCGGAGCAGCATCCGGTGCCGATGCGTCGCGTCGGCGTGCGCGATGTGTATGGCGAGTCCGGCCCTGCGGTCGATTTGCTGCACAAGTACGGTTTGGACGCCGACGGCATCGAAGCTGCGGTCAGGTCCGTGTTGTAAGGAAGGTTTCCATGGGATTTGTATCTGCCAACCAAGTGACGATAGGGTATACCGCCGCCTCGCGCGAGGATGCCCTGCATTATTTGTCCGATCAGGCCGTCGAGCTCGGCTTTGCTGACGACGCATCTGCCGTAGAGACTGCCTTCATGGCTCGCGAGAACGAGGCCGAGACTGGCCTTGTCGCCGGTTTTGCCGTTCCACATGCCAAAAGCGATGCTATCCACACGCCGGGCGTTGCCGTGCTTAAGCTGGTCGAGCCCGTTGAATGGCCGAGCTTCGATGGTGTGCCCGTCGATGTTGCGCTCGCGCTGTACGTGCCTGCCGGCGAGGCAGGAACCACGCACCTGCGCTTGCTTTCCAAGGCTGCCGTGATGCTGATGGACGCCGGCTTCCGTGACAAGGTGCGCGCGAGCACCGATCCCGTTGAGATTGCGGAGCTCATCAATAGCGGACTCGAAGACTAGAACGGTCATCCCGTTCAATCAATTGATCCTTCTCCAAGGAAAAGGGCCGCGACGCCGTATGGGTGTCACGGCCCTATTTGCGTTTCCCCAGATAAAACCTGCCAAAATAAACCTGTTCCTTTTTGGCAGGTTAATCGGGGACTATTTCACCGCAACTTAGGGCACGGTTAGGAAGTGTGCACCTTAAAGAGTGGAGCCCATGATTAGAGAGGTCGCGCTCGTCTCTCTAAATGTCTCTCTAAAGAGAAGGTTGGTTAGAGAGATAGCATTAGGCAATCTAGCAGCGAATTCGATATATCTCTCTTAATGTCTCTCTAAAACAAGGCGCTTATCTCTCTAAAGTTAGAGAGATATACGAAACGTTAGAGAGAGATAAATCTATTGTTTTAGAGAGACGGAATGCCAAAATTCGTCCGTCAACTACCATCTGCCAAAAATGGCGGATAAAGGGCTCATCGAAGTAATGGGTTCATCGACGAGCCGCAACCGCCGCTATCGGAAGAAGTAGATGCAGCCGAATTGCCCCTCTATCGTCTCTCGAAGTTTGATGGGTGCTAGAGGGGCGACTGCCCCGCGATATTTCCCCAGATAAAACCTGCCAAAATAAACCTGTCCCTTATTGGCAGGTTACTGATTCATGGCACCGTGAATGTAGGGGGTGACCTCGGGGGAGATATGGTCGCAGCCCAGCTCGCGCAGCGCGGACTCGATAACGGCGGGCAGCGGGGTCTTGCCCTTGTCGTCGACAGCGGCACCGCCGAGGGCGGCAATCTTGGCGACATCTGCGGGTGCGGCCTCGATATGCATGCAGCCACCGATCAAGCGCGCGCGTACCTGTGCCAGGTCAAGATCGTGCAGGTAATCCTCGCAGGCGCGGATCAGGGAGACCTTCTCGAACGTAAGCTCCTCGCCCGTGGGGACGCGCGTGGCAAGACATGCTCCCGCCGGCAGGTTCCAAACGGGATAGCCCCATGCGCGCAGCAGCTCGCGCTCTTCGTCCTTGGTAAAGCCGACCTCCATAAGAGGGGAGCGTACGCCGAGCTCTTTTGCCGCGCGCATACCAGGGCGGTAGTCGCCGCGATCACTTGCATTGCTGCCATCGATGACGGTGGGAAAGCCGAGCGACTTGGCGTGGTTGACGATGGCGGTAAAGCCGGCGTGCTTGCAGTGGTAGCAGCGATTGGCATCGTTGCAGGCTACCTGGGGGAGCTGCAGCTGATCGACCGAAAGATTGAGCACGGGGAGCTTAAAATGCGCCCCTTCATCAGCTTGCCCATCAACGGACTGCTCAAACGAAGTCTGTTCGGGCGTGCCGATGAGCGGCGTGGTGAGATGGACGAGGAGGGTATTGGTAGGCATGATGCGGGCGCAGACCGCGGCCAAAAAGCTGCTGTCGACACCACCGGAAAAGCCGATGGCGACGCGTCCGTATGCCAAAAGCAGCTGCTCGAGTGCTGCGAGTTTGTCCTGAAGCTCCTCTGCGGGTGCGGCGGTGTCTGAAAGCATGAAACGATCCTTATCGTTGAGTACTCGATCGAAAACTATAATCCTAATGCGTTACTTGCCATAAGACTTCTATCTGTGTAACGAAAGTGCAATATGGCATATACGTTATATACAAGTTGCCAAATGCGGTAGAGTTGCAGCAACGCGACAGCGAGAGTCGATGGGGGGCCGATATGATCAAGGCTGTTATTTTTGACATGGACGGAACGCTGGTCGACACCGAGCGTTTGGGGATTAAGGCCTGGAAGGCAGGCGCCGCTGAGCTGGGGCTCGCGATTGATGAAGCGCTGATCCATCAGTTTATCGGCCGCACGCTGCCCGATGTTATGGACATCCTCGATAAGCATTATGGCAGCCACGAAACCACCGAGGCGATCTATCGTCGCCACAAGGAGATTCGCGACGAGATGGTCAAGACCGAACTGGAACTTAAGGCCGGCGCCGCCGAGTGCCTAGACGAGCTGCTAGCTGCGGGCTATCACGTGGGCCTAGCGACGTCGTCGCGCCTCGTTACGGCCGAGCGCAACCTTAAGATGGTCGGTCTTTTTGACAAGTTTGAAACGGTAACGTGTGGCGAGGACGTCGTGCACGGCAAGCCCGACCCCGAGATGTATCTGCTCGCCTGCGAGCGCGCGGGCTTTGCTCCCGAGGAATGTGCCGTGGTCGAGGATTCGCGCAACGGCTGCGTCTCGGGCATCACGGCCGGATGCCATGTCTTCGCCGTCCCCGATATCGTGCCGCTGCCGCAGGACGTGGTGGATGGCTGCGAGGCCGTGCTCGATACGCTGTTCGATCTGGCGGCGGCGGTCAAGGCCGTGCGCTAGACAATTGCGGTGTTGAAACGAGCAATTGCCCACGTTTGCGCTCAAGCAAAAGGGGTCCGGCAATGGTCGGGCCCCTTTTGCTTGAGCGGCGACTTAGCATACTTGCGGGCGTGCTATAGATACGCACCGAGGTTGATGGCCGTGGCGTCGGTCTGGCTGCTTGCCTGGGTGCTGGCGCGTTCCAGCAGGAACGGCCGCACGAGTTCTAGGCGGTTGATGTCCTCGATGGCCGTGACCGCGGTGACGGTGCGCGCGGCAGAGCTGACGTGGATATGCCTGGTCTTTGTCGGGACCTTGTTCTCGATTTGCTCCATGAGCAATTGAACGCCCTTGCGGCCAATCTCGTAGCCCGGGGGCGCTACCGTAGTGAGCGGGACCGATCCGCTCCAAGCGAGTGGGTTGCCATCGCAACCTGCTACGCGTACTTGCCCGGGGACGGCGATGCCTTTGTCGACCAGCGCCGAGATGACGCCCGAGGCCAGCACGTCGGTCAGACCGACGACAAAATCGGGGCGTTCGTCGGCGGGGCGCGCGGCGATTTGGGCGCCGATGCCGTAGCCGTCGGCGGCGGTATTCCATTCGCCGGCGTCGATGACTTCGATCTTGATATCGGGGTGCAGGGCGAGGGCCTTGTGAATGCCAAGGACGCGCAGGGTGAGTTGCATAAATGCTGCTCTACCCACAACGGTGATATGGCGTGCGCCGCGGGCGATGGCAAGTTCGGCAATGATGCGACCCTGGGCCTCGTTGTCGGCCGCTACGTAGTAGCCGGGCTCGGAGCAATGGATGTCCAGATGGACGATCGGCACGGGCATTTTAGTCATGGCCGGATGCCAGTCGGGGGACGCCATGGGCTGAACCATGACGCCGGACATCTGCGTGCCCATAAAATAGCGCAGGTAATGGTCTTCGAGAATATCGTCGTTATCGGCGTTGGCGATGAGCAAGTCGTAGCCGTGCTTGCGGGCCTCGTTGTGGGCGCCGCTGGCGATTTGGAGCGAAAAGCCGTGATCGAGACGGGGGAGCACCAGACCAAAGGACTTGGTGGCGCCGCCCGCGAGCTGACGAGCGCTTTGGTTGGGCAGGTAGCCAAGGCGATTGATGGTCTCGTTGATGAGCTTGAGGGTCTCGGGGCGCAGCTTTTCGGGGTGGTTGAGCGCGTTGGAAACCGTGCCCAACGAAACCCCGGCCTCGCGCGCGACGTCGCTGATTTTTACCTTTGCCATAGCGGCCCCTTTGATGCGTTTCAAGTACAAGCCAGATTGTAGCATCCTAAACCTACCAAAAAGGGACAGGTTTATTTTGGCAGGTTTTATCTGGGGAAACGCCGTTGCCAGCGCGACCACCACGAAGGTGCCTGTCCCCATTGTGGTGGTTTGGACCGGCTGGACGTGTGTGCATCGGGTGGTATCTAAGTTGAGATACCACTTCTGGTATATCAGCTTGCGTTTGCGTGAGTACAATACTCGAACGTTATGCGTCTCAGCGCCCCCTGTGCGTGGACGTTTTGCAGTCAAGCGGACGAAGGGATTTATCCTATGTGCGGAATTGTCGGCTACACCGGCTCTGATATTGCAAAGAACATCCTGGTCACGGGCCTCAAGCGTATGGAGTATCGCGGCTATGACTCCTCGGGCGTCGCGCTCGAGGTGGGCGAGGGCGCCGCGGCGCACCTCGATGTCATCCGCCGCGTGGGCAAGGTCGCGGGCTTGGAGAGCGAGCTTTCCAGCATCGACAGCGACGCTACCTGCGGTATCGGCCACACCCGTTGGGCCACCCACGGCAAGCCCTCCGTCGTTAACGCTCACCCCCACACCAGCTGCGACGGTCGTATCGCCATCGTCCACAACGGCATCATCGAGAACTTCGCCGAGCTGCGCGAAGAGCTGGAGGGTCGCGGCCACCACTTTAAGAGCGAGACCGATACCGAGGTCTTCGCGCATCTGATCGAAGAGGCTTATGCCGAGACGCACGACCTGATGGCCTCCGTGCGCGAGGCGTGCACCCACGTGGTCGGTGCCTATGGTCTGGCCGCCGTGTGCGCTGACGAGCCCGGCGTGATCGCCGTGGCCCGCAAGGATTCCCCGATCGTGGTCGGCGCGGGCGAGACCGGCGCCTATGTTGCCTCCGATGTCATCGCGCTCATCGACGCCACCCGCGATGTCGTGGTGCTCGAGGACGGTCAGTTTGCCAAGCTTACGCCCGCAGGCGTCGAGTACACCGACGAGGCCGGCAACGTTATCGAGCCCAAGGTCACCCACATCGACTGGGACCTGGACATGGCAGAAAAGGGCGGTTATCCCGACTTTATGCTCAAGGAAATCCACGAGCAGCCGCGCGTCGTGCGCGACACGCTGGTCGGTCGTATGACGCCGGCCGGCGAGCTCGACATCGACGAGCTGGGCCTTTCGCTCGAGGAACTCAACGACATCGACCGCGTCTACGTGATCGCTTGCGGCACCAGCTATCACGCTGGCCTCATTGCTAAGAATCTCATTGAGGGCTGGGCTCGCATCCCCACTGAGGTTGAGGCAGCCAGCGAGTTCCGCTATCGCAATCCCATCATTACGCCGACGACGCTTGTCGTTGCCGTGTCCCAGTCGGGCGAGACGGCCGATACCCTTGCCGCCATTCGCGACGCACGCATCAAGGGTGCCAAGGTCTTCGGCATCACCAACGTGGTGGGCAGCCCCGTGGCGCGTGAGAGCGACGGCGTCATCTACACCAAGGCCAACAAGGAGATCGCGGTCGCTTCGACCAAGAGCTTTATCGGCCAGGTTGTGAGCCTCACGCTTTTGGCTCTGCTGCTGGCGCAGGTCAAGTACCGCTTGACCACCAAGCAGGCGCGCATGCTGTTCCGTGAGCTTTCCGATACGGCCGAGCAGATCCAGTGGATTTTGGATACCCAAACCGAGGCCGTTCATGAGGCCGCCCTGCTGTGCAAGGACGCGCAGTCCGCACTGTTCGTGGGTCGCGGCATGGGTGCCGCTATTTCCTACGAGGGCGCGCTCAAGCTCAAAGAGGTCAGCTACCTGCACGCCGAGGCCTACGCCGCCGGCGAGATGAAGCACGGCCCCATTGCCCTGATCGACCCGGGCTTCCCCGTCATCGCCGTGGCCACCAAGAGCGCCACCTACGACAAGACCGTGTCGAACCTTATGGAGTGCAAGGCACGCGGCGCCAAGGTCATCGTCGTTGCCACCGAGGGCGACGAGGAGATCAACAAGATCGCCGACTGCATCATCCGCGTGCCGGCAGTCCGCGACGTGTTCAGCCCCATCACGGCGAGCGTTCCGCTGCAGCTGCTCGCCCGCGAGGTGGCCATCCTGCGCGGTTGCGACGTTGACCAACCTCGCAACCTGGCGAAAAGCGTTACTGTCGAGTAATCGAGTTCCGTCGTTCTAACAACTAAGGCCCGGCTCCGTTGTGGCGGAGTCGGGCCTTGTTTCAAGACTTTAGTCTGCTGGCCGCGCAGCGGCCAGCTTTAAACCACCCGC
>CAKWZF010000085.1:0-495 GCA_934865005.1 uncultured bacterium
CGAGCGGGGGCTCCTATCTTTTTAGTGCCCTCGGATTGGGTCATAGTGTCTGTCGTTGCCAAAATATCGGCGTTGCCTTGGTCGCAAGTAGTCATTGGGGACGTTCTTAAACGACTAGTCAAACAAGAACGTCCCCAATGACTAGTCGTTTAAGAGCGTCCCCAACGACTATCCCATAAAACGGCGCCCGTCGGCGATGTTGCCGGCGGGCACCGTTGTCGTGTAGGTGGTTATGTCGTGCGGGCTGCTGTTGAACGTTCGGGCCCGTGCTCTATAGCGAGTCGATAAAGCGCTGTTGGGCGGCGCGGCCGGCTTCGTCCCACTTAAAGACGCCGGCGTTGTCGAGCACGTGGCCAAACACCACGCCGACCTCCTCGTGCAGGATATCGATGGCGTTGTCCGCCGTAAGCTCGTCGGAACGGCGGGCATAGACATCCTCGGCCCACGCGGCATGGCTGCGGCAAAGATCATCGCCCTCGAGCGCGCCGGCAAGGT
>CAKWZF010000085.1:505-7897 GCA_934865005.1 uncultured bacterium
GGTCGTAGCTGGCATCCGCCTTGGCCGCCAGCAGGTGCTCGCGGACAGCGCCGAGCTCGGGAACCAGGCGCGGCGGAAGAATGGCCAGGCCCATAACCTCGATCAGGCCGATGTTCTCCTTCTTAATGTGGTGATACTCGGCATGCGGGTGGAAAACGCCCAGCGGATGCTCGTCGGTCGTGATGTTGCAGCGAAGCGCCAGGTAGGCCTCGTAGATCTCGCCGCCGGCGTTGCCGCGGGAGTCGACGCGGCGGATGACGGGCGTCACGGTGTTGTGCGCTACGCCGTCGGCCGTGTGCGCGACGACGCCAACCGACTCATCGGTCCACTCGCGCCAGGCGAGGATAATCTTCTCGGCAGCGTCGAGCAGCTGAGCGCGGTCATGCGAGCGCAGGCGCAGCACCGAGAGCGGCCACCGCAGCACGGTACCGCTGACCTGGTCAAAACCGGGCACGCTAAACTGCAAGACCTCGGCGGCATGCATCATGGGGAACTCGTGTGCGCCACCCTGGAAGTGGTCGTGCGACAGAATCGAGCCGCCCACGATGGGCAGGTCGGCGTTGGAGCCGATAAAGTAGTGCGGGAACAGGTCCACAAAGTCGAGCAAACAGGAGAGGCTCTTGCGATCCACGTGCATCGGACGATGCTCGGAGCTCATGGCAATGCAATGCTCGTTAAAGTACGCGTACGGGCTGTACTGGAAGCCCCAGCGCTCGCCGTCGAGCTGGATGGGGATAACGCGCAGATTCTGGCGGGCGGGGTGAGCGCCGCCGTCGGCTGCGGCGGAGCGTCCGGGGTAGCCCTCGTTTTCGATGCAGAGCTGACAGGCGGGATACTTCTCGCCCGTGTTTTTGGCGGCACCGGCTGCGGCAATATCGCGCGGGTCCTTTTC
The DNA here is from genome assembly GCA_934865005.1 of uncultured bacterium. Classification (GTDB taxonomy): domain Bacteria; phylum Actinomycetota; class Coriobacteriia; order Coriobacteriales; family Coriobacteriaceae; genus Collinsella. The sequence goes on from CAKWZF010000085.1 coordinate 1,398, forward strand.
GGGCTTTGACAGGTTGATGGTGATCTCCAGGTCACCCCAGTTGGTGGAAGTGCTCCATTTGATGTTGCGCGCGATGGCGGCGCGGCGCACGTAACCGGCGTCACAGCACAGGCCGTAGAACCAGTCGGTCGCGGCGCGGGGCTCGTTGACGCCCATGCGGCCGTTGAATTCCTCGTTTACAACCGAAGGTCTCGGCATCAGCGCGCCCATGATGCGCATGGCGATGCGGTCGCGGCCCGATGCCGTGTCCTCGGCGGCACCGCTGGCAACGGCGACCTCGGAAAGCGCGGCAAGCGTGCCCTCCAGGTCAAAATCGGGGAGCGTATCGGGGTGCAAGAGCGAGAGCTTCTCGTTCTGCAGCGCCCAGGTCATGTTGAGCGCGGGACCCGTGGCGCCTATGCACTCCAGAATGGTGTTGTATGCCCAGATGCGATCGTCCTGGCCGATCATCGATCGGTGGATAGCGTATTCGATCAGGTTCTGCGCGGCCTCGCGCACGTCAGTCATTACAGCCATGCCGCGTAAGCCCCCTTGTCAGATATGGCGTAGTGACGGGCAGAGCCCTTGCCCAGCCAGCCGTTCATCTTGGTAATGAAGGTGTCGACCAGATCGAGCGGCACAAAGGCCTGGATGGTGCCACCAAAGCCGCCGCCGTGGATGCGGACGGCGCCGCGGCCGTCAAGCACATGCTCGGCAAGAGCAAGCGCGTACATGGAAGGTTGCTCGGCACCCAGTTTGGCAACAACGTTCTGCAGGTACATGGCAGAGCTGGCGCCGGACTCGCGCGTCAGGACCAGGAACTGGTCAATGTCACCGGCGTTCAGGGCCGCCCAGCGCTTATCGACCAGGCCGTTCTCGTACCAGTAGTGAACGGCGCGCAGGCAGGCACGGTCGCCCAGCTTGGCGCGCAGCTCGGGGAGCTTGGCGTCAAAATCGGCAACGTTTACCTCGCACAGGCGTGCCTTGCCAAACTCGGCGGCGACGTCTTGCATCTCGCGCGGAACGGCGGCGTAGTCGTCGGTGGCTGCCACGTGGTCGGCGCCGACCTTAACGAGCACGAGCGCATAGCCGTGATCCTCAAAGTTGAGCTCGAGCTTCTGGGTCTTAGGCTGAGCCTGGTCCTCAAAGTCCATGTAGGCAAGGCCGCCCAAGCAAACGGCGGCCTGGTCCATAAGACCGCAGGGCTTGCCATAGTAGTTGTTCTCGGTGCGCTGGCTCATCTGGGCGAGTGCGACGGGCTCAATTGCGGGTGAGCCCCAGAGGGTTTCCATGGCGCGGCCGTATGCCGCCTCGACAGCAGCAGAACTCGAAAGACCGCCGCCCGAAGGGACGGAGCAGGTAAAGGCAAAGTCGAAGCCCTTGGGCTCAACACCAAGCGCTGCGACCTCGTGGGCCATACCACGCACGAGGCTTGCGGACGTGCCCTTCTCGGACTCCTGAACATCCAGCGCGTCGAGCGTGATCTCAAACGTAGGATAGCCCTCGTCGGCGACACGGACCTTGTTGGAGTCGGTTGCCACGGCGATGCCGTCGACGGCGACATCGAGCGAGCCGGCGATAACGTGACCGCCCTCGTGATCGGTGTGATTGCCGCTGATCTCGGAACGCCCGGGCGCGTGTACGTAGAGCACCTGGCGGTCGCCGATGGGGCCAAACTCCTCCTCGAACAGCCTGGTGAGCGTGGTGAGTGTCTTTTCGTCGGGGGCGGTCATATGGGTCCTTTCCTTGACGCGGGAGAGATTGGTCCGTGTCATTATGAGTACGTTAACAATTTTGAGCACCACAAACCAGACGGTCGCAGCGCTGCACGTTAATAGGTATGTTAACGTACTCATAACACAACGCATATCTATTTCTGAGAATCTGGTAATCGGTAGATTTTCGGCCGTGAACGGTGTAGCCGTATGGACATATGGAGCAAAAGAACCGCTGATAGAAAAAGTAGAGTACGTTAACATGCGTCCGACGATAGCGGGCCTCGGTGCGGGGCGTGCTTCCGCTCGGGCCGACATTCACGCTATTCAGATCTTGCGAGAGCGAAGGTGATTTTGTGGCAAGGCGCCCTTCCAACGATACAGGTACGCGCCCGGTTTCCATGGCCGACGTTGCCCGCGCTGCCGGTGTTTCGCAGCAGACGGTTTCGCGCGTTGCCAACGGCCTTCCTAACGTCAACGAGCAGACGCGCCAGCGCGTGCAGGCCGCTATGCAAGAGCTCGGATTTCGTCCGAGTTATGCCGGTCGCTCGCTGCGCGACGGCCGTTACCATTCGGTCGGTCTGTGCGTCAACGATGTCACCAAGTTTGGCAACCTCTCAATGATCGACGGGATCGCCAGCGCTGCTCGCGAGCATAATTGCGCCATCACGCTGGTCGAGATGTCCAAGACCGAGGAGTTTTCGCTTGCCGAGGCCACGCGTCGTATGGCCGCGCTGCCCGTGGACGGCATCATTATCGGCATGAGCCGTATGGCTCCCGATTTTGAGACGTTCAATCCACTGCCGGGCATTGGCACGGTTATCGTCACCATGTACGCGCATCCGCGCGTGACCACGGTCGATTCCGACCATTACGGCTGCTCGCTATTGCTTATGGATCACCTGTTTGAGCTGGGACACGAGCAGATTCGCTATATCGGTGGCCCGTCGTTCTCGGTCGACGAGCAATTTCGTCGCGCCGGTTGGCAGGATGCACTCGAGCGTAAACACATCGAGCCGGCAGAGCCGCTCGAGGGCGACTGGTCTGCCAACAGCGGTTACGAGGCCGGCAGATATCTGGCCGAGAACGACCGCACCATGACGGCGATCTATGCGGCAAACGACCAGATGGCAAATGGCGCGATTGCAGCGCTGCGCGATAGCGGTCTGCGCGTGCCCGAGGACGTGAGCGTGGTGGGCGTCGATGACTCGCTCGACGACTTTGTCGCGCATAACGAGCTCACGACTGTGCGATTCGATCTGCATCAGCGCGGACGCGAGGTATTCGAGCATGCGGTTCCCGAGGCAGGTACGGCGGGCAAAACCGTTGCTATTCGTATTCCCGGCCAGCTCATCGTTCGACATACCACGGCAGCTCATCGCGTATAGTTTTTGCAGGTCAACGGCGGTATATTCCGCCTAAATAACAATCGGTAAGGTTGCCGGCAGATAGCTGTGGCTCTAAAGACGAGTGCTATGATAGACGAGCTCTTTTGTCTATCTAGGAGGCTTTGCCTGATGGAGATCACCAAGGATATCCGCTACATTGGCGTCAACGATCACGACATTGACCTGTTCGAGGGCCAGTACGACGTGTCCGAGAACGGTATGGCATATAACAGCTACGTTATCTTGGGCGATAAAATCGCTGTCGTCGATTCGGTCGACGCTGGCTTTGTCGACGAGTGGCTCGGTAACCTCGAGACCGTGCTCGATGGCCGCACGCCCGACTACCTGGTTGTCCATCATATGGAGCCCGATCACTCCGCCGGTATCGCCGCCTTTATGGAGCGCTATCCCCAGGCGCAGATTGTGGCCAGCATGGGTGCTTTCCGCATGATGGTCAACTACTTTGGCACCGACTTCCCCGAGCGTAAGATGGTCGTCAAAGATGGCGACGTGCTCGATCTGGGCGGTCACAGCCTGACGTTTGTCGGCGCCCCCAACGTGCACTGGCCCGAGGTGCTTTTCTCCTACGAGTCCACCGACAAGGTGCTCTTTAGCGCCGACGGCTTTGGCAAGTTTGGCGCCAACGACATCGAGGATCCCGAGGGCTGGGCTTGCGAAGCGCGCCGTTACTACTTTGGCATCGTGGGAAAGTTCGGCAAGTTTGTGCAGGCCGTGCTTAAGAAGGCCGCCAATCTGGACATCCAGATTATTTGCCCGCTTCACGGTCCTGTTCTTAGCGAGAACCTGGGCTATTACCTCGACACCTACAACACCTGGTCGAGCTATCAGCCCGAGGACGAGGGCATCACGATTGCCTATGCGAGTGTGTATGGTCATCTGAAGGCTGCCGTTGAGGAGCTCGCTTCTGCGCTCGAGGCCCGCGGTCAGAAGGTCTCCGTCTTTGACCTAGCTCGCGACGATATGGCCGAGGCGGTTGAGGATGCGTTCCGCTATGACCGTCTGGTGCTCGCTTCCATTACCTATCAGGGCGAGATCTTCCCGTTCGTGAGCACCTTTATCCATACGCTTGCCGAGCACGCCTATCAGAACCGTACGGTGGCACTCGTCGAGGCCGGCTCCTGGGCGCCCACCGCTGCCAAGGTTATGACCAAGGAGCTCGAGGGCATGAAGGACATCACCCTGGCGCAGAACAAGGTGACCGTGCTGGGTTCGCTCAACGACGCCTCGCGCGCTCAGATCGAGGTCCTTGCTGACGAGCTGTCCAAGTAGCGATATCTCGCTTTTAACGAGCAAAACCACCACAAAGGTACCTTTGTGGTGGTTTTTGTTTAAGCGCCGGCGATGACGAGATTCGGGCGGGCGTCGTCGGCGGTCTCGGCGATTGAGGTGGCGACGGCGCCATCGGGATCACAGTCCATCACGATGGTGTCGACGTCGGCAAGCTCGGCAAAACGATACATACCGCGTCCGTTAACCTTGCTGGCGTCCATGAGGGCGACGCTTTGATGGGCTGCGGCGATCATAGCCGTTTTGGTCTCAGCCATCTGGGGAAAGTCGGTCGTAAAGCCGCAGCCGGGAACAAAAGCTCCAGGGCACATGACGGCAAGATCGGCGTGGACCATTTGGAGCGCCTGCATAGTGAGCGGTCCGTACAGATAACGATGGCCTTTGCGCAGCGCCCCGCCCGGCATGACGACATCGACTGAGGGCATGCTCTCGTCGATGTAATCGGCAATGGTAATGTCGGCCGTGATGACGGTGATACCGTCGCGCTGATCGAGGAGCCGGACGAACTCGAGCGCCGTGGTGCCCGAGTCGACGAGCAACGTGTCGCCGTCACTGACGAGCTCGATGGCGCTTTGCGCGATGGCCTGCTTGGCGGCGACGTTGACATTGATGCGGCGATCCTGCGTGGAGACGGTTAGGCGTTTGTGGAGCGACACAGCGCCGCCATGTGTGCGGCGCAGCTTGCCTGCTTCGGCGAGCGCGTCTAGGTCGGCGCGGGCGGTGACGGAGGACACGCCAAAGGTCTGGGCGATTTCTGCTACCTGCACCGAGGCGTTATGCTCAAGCATCTCCATGATGGCGGCACGACGCTCATCGGCGAAGGCTCGGGTTGTTACATGGGCCATAGCTGCTCCATCCTCAACTGAAATTTGCAGGAATTGTGTTGAGTCCATTTTCGTTCATTTTCTTTTTGAGTAAGAAAACACCTTTCGATTACTTATCTTTTCTATAAAAGAAAGATGATTCGCTTGAAAACTGCAATGTCGTATAGAGGAATCCGGTGCGAATCTCTTCCGTTTGCTTTTCAAAAACGAGCGTCTTGACCTGTGTGCCGGTGATATCTCATGCGTGCGACACCATCGATTTTCATACAATGAGCGCAGCAAAACGCAAGGTAAAACGCCTTGTGAACAACTACGCCCGATGTCCGGATGCGGGCGAGGGAGAGGAGCAAACGCTCATGGCACTTGTTACCACCGAAAAGATGCTCAAGGACGCTCAGGCTGGCCACTACGCCGTCGGCGCGTTCAACGTCGAGAACCTCGAGTTTGTTATGGCCGTTCTGGCCGCCGCCGAGGAGACCAAGTCCCCCGTCATCATGCAGACCACCCCGGGCACCATCAAGACCGCTGGTCTGGACTACTTCTACGGTATGGTCAAGGCTGCCGCCGAGCGCGCTTCCGTGCCCGTCGCTCTGCACCTCGATCACGGCGATGGCTATGACCGCTGCATGCAGGCTTTCCGCACGGGCTACACCTCTGTCATGATCGACGGTTCGCACGAGTCCTTCGAGGACAACATCGCCCTGACCAAGTCCGTCGCCGACGCTGGCTGCGCCATGGGCGTGCCCGTCGAGGCCGAGCTCGGTAAGGTTGGCGGCAAGGAGGACGACGGTCCCGCGGTTGAGGGCGAGAGCCCCTACACCGATCCTGCCGAGGCTAAGGAGTTCGTCGAGCGCACTGGCTGCACCTCCCTCGCTATTGGCGTTGGCACCAGCCACGGTGTGTACACGAGCGATCCGCACATCGAGCAGTCCGTGGTCAAGGCCATCCGCGACGCCGTCGACGTGCCGCTGGTTCTGCATGGCACCTCCGGTGTGCCCGATGAGCAGGTCGCCGAGGCCGTGAAGAACGGCATCTGCAAGGTTAACTACGCTACCGAGCTGCGTCAGGCCTACACCAAGGGCTTCATGGCCTACATGGCCGAGAACCCCGCCTGCTTCGATCCCAAGAAGCCGGCCAAGGAGGGCATGCGTGAGATCACCGAGCTGGTTAAGATCCGCATGACCAACCTCAACTCCGTGGGCAAAGCAGAGTAACAGCAAGGGTACTCCGGCTCGCTACATATCCCGGGGAGGGACGAGGGCTTAGTCCCCCAATCGTCCTCGGGC
>CAKWZF010000086.1:0-4391 GCA_934865005.1 uncultured bacterium
CGCGCCAGGTCTGCCATCTGATGCTGGGAAATGCCTAGGCGGTCGGCCATGATCTCCAAAAAGCGCCCCGTGCCGGCAGCGCACTTGTCGTTCATGGCAAACTTGGCCACGCGGCCGCCTTTAAGCTGGATGACCTTGGTGTCCTGACCACCCACATCGATCACGGTGCCATGGTCGCCAAACAGACGCACAGCACCGGTACCGTGGCAGGTGATCTCGGTCACAACCTTGTGCGCGTAGGGCACGGCGACACGGCCGTAGCCGGTCGCGACCACGCGAGCATCGTCGGCCGTCACGTCATAGCCGGCTGTAGCGAGCTCGCCGCACAAGCGCTCGGCGGCATCGACCGACGAGAACCCGGTTGGCTGCACGCACGTCCACGCCACCGAACCCTCCCCATCGACCACAGCGGCCTTAGCCGCCGTAGACCCGATATCGATCCCGATCCCTATCATGGCTCTCTCCCAATCTAAACATCAAAGACAGCGGCGCGTTCAGGCGCCTTAGCTCTAGGTTTCTCAGGTGCCTGAGGAAGCTAGAGCGTCTCGATAAAGGCGGCGATGCGGGTCTCGATCTGGCCCATGTCGCCATTGCTGTAGTCGGTCTCGATCTTCATATACGGAATGCCCGCACCCTCGACGCCCTCCTGCATGCGCGCGCTCTCAACGTTAAAGGTGTGGCATGCCTGCAGCACGCTCTCTACCACGCCATCGACATGGTACTTCTCGCACATGGCCAGTGTGTTCTCCATGCGGCTGTCGTTGGGCGTCATGACCGAGCAGTTGATATCCAGATAACGGTCGGCGATAGCGCGCAGAATGTCGGGCGCGTCCGGGTCGACCATCATGGCCGCCGTGCGCTCGCCCGAACAGTCGTCCATGCACACGACCACACCGCCGTTGGACTCGATGGTGCGGCCGATCTTGTTGATCACACCGCCCACCGGGCAGCCAGTGATCAGAATGCGCTTGGCATCCGCCGCGACCGGGCGTTCGCCCGCGTCGTAGGCCTCGCGCAGCTTGGCAACCTTTTGCTCCAGTTGCTGCGTATAGGCCTCGATATCAAAGCTGAACGTACCGGCAAACATGGTGCTCATCAGATCGACGCCGCTCATGGCCGCCGGCTGGTTGGCCTGCAGCGCAAACATCTCGAGCTGGGCAGCACGCAGGCGATTGCGACGACGGACGGCGGCGCGCAAGTCGTCATCGGTAATCGTAATACCGTAGAAGTTCTCGAGCTCCTCCTTAAGCAGACGGCATTCCTCGTACCAGCCTTCACGCTCGTAGGCGCGATCGCGACCCTGCGGCAGGTGCAGAATGTGCGTGCGCTTGAGCTCGTTGAGTAACTCGTACATCTTCTTCTTGCCGTCGCAGGTGGTCTCGCCGATGATCATGTCGCTAAAGTACGTAAACGGGCACTTTTGCGAGTAGGCAAAGCCGTACGTCGATTTGATGAGCGGACACAGATTTGCCGGCAGCACCTTCTCGGCCTCGGGAATCACCTCATCGGACGTGCCGCACAGCGCCACGCTCGCAGCCCCCGCGGCATCGACAATCTCGAGCGGCGTATAGCTGCACAAAAAACCGACCAGGCGATTACCCGCCTGCTTGTAATCCTTAACGCGAATAAACGCGGCCTTGCGCTGCTCGTTGAACTCCTCAAACGTGGACGGCAACGGCTGCTCAATATTTTCCGACATATAACTCCTTAAGAAACCTTTTAACCAACCAAGGAAACGGCTTTCCCAGGTGCCCGAGGTTGCCGTTAATGAGGAGCGCCGCGCACTTTGGCACGCAAGCGACGGTTTGAACGGAAATATCGGGTGCCTGGGAAAGCCGCCGGGACAGATAGCCCTAAATGGTTTCCAAGAAGGCCTCAATCCTGGTTTGCAGTTGGCCTGCGTCCTCGCCGGCGTAGTCGGTCGTGATGTGCATAAACGGAATGCCTGCCTCCTCGGCGGCCTTCTCCACGGCAAACGACTCCATCTCATAGAGCGTGCAGAACTGCAGGGCCACGTCGACGATGCCGTCAGCATGCAGGTCCTTGGCCATCTGGACGATGTCCTTCATGCGCTGGTCGTTGGGCGTAAAGACGGCGCAGTTGATCTTAAAGTAGCGCTCGGCGATGGCGTCAAGCATCTCGTCGACCGTCTCGCCGGACTCGTCGACCAGGTCCTTGTAGTAGCGCGAGCCCGTGCAGGACTCCTCGCCCACCACGACGCCGCCGGCCTTCTCGATGAGGTTGAACAGCTTCCAGTTGGGCACGGCCATGGGCGTGCCGGTGTACAGGATACGCTTGGTCCCCTTGGGCGCCACGCCCTCGCCGGCCTCGACACGCTGCTCGCACTCAGCCGCCATATCATTGATGGCTCCGGTCAGACGCGGCGTGTCGTCCATAAAGGCGGCCTGAACGGTCAGCAGGCTGTCGAGACCGCTAATAGGTGCAGGGTCGGCAGCGCGCGTGGCAGCGAGGCGCTGCAGGGCGCGACGCTTCTCATTGACGGCGTGGATGGCGGCCTTCAGACGCTCAGGCGTAATCGTGACGCCGCACTCTTCCTCGATCTTGGCGGCGAGCTTCTTGACCTCGGCCTTCCAGGTCACGAGCGTCGACTCGTCGTGCACGTTGGGAATATCCATGACGTACATGTTCTTTTGCGTGGCAAAGAACTCATAAGCCTTCTTCTTGCCATCGCAGGTGTTCTCGCCCACCACCAGGTCACTCGACTCAATGTAGGGGCAGACCTCGCCCAGCTTAAAGCCGGCAAAGCTCTTGATGAGCGGACAGGTGTTGCGCGGCAGGTGCTCCTCGACCTTATCGGTTGCCCAATCGGCACCCGAGCACAGGCCCACGGGGATGCCGTCACAGGCAAGTACGATCTCCTCGGGCACGTACACGCAGAACGAACCGACGATCTTGGTGGCCTCGCCGGCCTCCTTCTTGTCGAGCATCTCCTTAATACGGCCGCTGTGGATGTTGGTGGCGACAAAATCCAGGTAGGACGTGGACTTGGGGCGATTGTTCTGCGTCAGGAACATATCGCCGTACATCTGACCCACGGCGCCCAGCAGCATGTCGTGGTCGGCAAGATTCATGCCGAGGCTCTCCCACATCGGATGGAAATCAAATTCTTCAGCCATGGCGGTTCCCCTCTCGAACCAAAAATGAATAGCTACGGTATTGCTGCACGGTGGGTGGCGAAAACCCAGCCGCGCTCAAACCCGGAATTTTGGGGAACCCGCTTTGCAGCTGATTATTTAGTTGTGCGTCGTCTCTCCCGGAGCCGTGAACATACCTGCTCATATGCGGCTCCGAGCCATATACAGGGCGCGCGCAGCAACGCGACACGAATATGTCATCTGCAGCACCGGCGCACCCTCCTTTTCTCGTCGAAGGTAACTATATCAACGGTTGTCGTCCAGACGAACACCGCCGACATGCGTACGACAGCGTCGTGTGCCGTCGTTTAATAAATAATTATCTGTGTTGATAAGAGTTTGTCATCTCTCATTCGACGAACGACAAAAACAAAGCCGCCGAGGCTTATATCCCCGACGGCATTACCCGGCGCTATCGACAAACCAAATGGATCCTGCTGGCATCAAAATGCATGCGCAGCGTCTCGCCTGCTTGCGGTAGCTCGTCGACAGGCATGCCCACTTTGTTGACCTTCCACTGCAGACGCGTGGGCGCATCGGCCCGCGGCGCATCCAACAGCACCAGGCGCTCAAAACGCGAATCGCTCACGCGCGCCACGTGCAGGTCGTAGCTGTTGCGACCCCGCTCAGCACGATTGTCAACATGGAAGTAGCTTGCGCGAATGCCCAGGTACACCACATTATCGGGAACCTCGCGGCCCACGTTAAAGGTCATGCCCCAGTCGAGGGCTTCAACTTCTTCGTCGCCGATCTTGCGCGCCCGGCTTGTATTCTTGCAGCCCGTCAGGCGCAGCGCCGCCAGCGTCTGCGGGCGGCGGACCACGTCCTCAATGGAGCCGATCTCCTCAACATGCCCGTCGTGCATCACGCAGATACGCTGGCACAGGCGGCACGCTTCGTCGATGTCGTGGCTCACGTAGAGCACGGTGCGGTTGCATACATCGAACAGGTCGAGCATGTTCTGCTCGAGTGCGCTCTTAAGATAGGAATCGAGCGCGCTCATGGGCTCGTCGAACATAAAAATGCCCGGATGCGCCGCCACCATACGGGCAAGCGCCACGCGCTGCTGCTGGCCGCCCGAGAGACGCGCGGGATAGCGGTCGGCGAAATCGGTCAGGCCAAAGATGCCCAGATAGCGTTCGGCGAGCTTTTTGCGCGCGGCGGCGTCGCCCGCGTCCTTTACACCGGCGCACACGTTATCGGCCACCGTCATGTTGGGAAACAGGGCGTAGCTCT
>CAKWZF010000086.1:4401-6185 GCA_934865005.1 uncultured bacterium
CAACATTTTGTCGTACGGTTAAATTCGGGAAAAGCTGATAGTTTTGGAACAGCAGGGCACACTTGCGCTCCTGGGGCGACAGGTTGATGCCCGCCGCCGAGTCAAAAAAGGTCACGCCGTTGACAACGATCTTGCCCTCGTCGGGGGTCTCCACACCGGCAATGCAGCGCAGTGTACAGCTCTTGCCACAACCCGAGGCGCCCAGCAGCGCCACACGCTCCTCGCCGGCCTCAAGCTGCATGTCGAGCATAAACCCCGGAAAGCGCTTTTTGATATCCAGGACAAGCGACACGGCCTATCGACCTCCCTTCGAGACGGCGTCATCGCGCATGAGCTCGGCCAGCGCCTCGCGATCGATACGCAGCGCATCGCCGCCGACTGGGTCGAGCGAATCGGCCTGGCCACCCAGCTGCTTGGCCTGCTTGCGCTCCGCACGGGAAAGGCCCCGCTCGCGGTACTTTTGCGAATGAGCGGTGTACATATTGATGAACAGAATGACCAGGAAGCTGAACGCAATTACGACCACGACCCAAAAGAGGGCTACCGACGTGTTGCCCCCCATCCACTCAAAGTAGATGGCGATGGGAATGGTCTGGGTAATGCCGGCGTAGTTGCCCGCAAAGAACAGGGTGCAGCCAAACTCGCCCATCGCGCGGGCAAAGGCGAGCACCGTGCCGGCGGCGATGGAGGGCCAGCCGAGCGGCATCATAAGCTTGGTAAAGATGCGACGCTCGGACCAGCCCAGGGTTCGCGCCGCATCGAGCATCTGCGTGTCAAGGCTCTCGAAGGCTCCGAGCGCCGTACGATAGACGAGCGGGAACGACACGACGACGGCAGAGATCACCGCCGCGGGCCAGGTAAAGACGATCGAGATGCCGTGCGCAATGAGCCACTGGCCCACCCCGGTCGAGCGGCCAAACAGCATGAGGAGCAGAAAGCCGCAGACCGTGGGCGGCAGCACCATAGGAACCGTAAAGACCGAATCGAGCAGGCCCTTGATGCGACTCGAGGTACCCATAGTCTTCCACGCGGCGAACAGGCCCAGCGCAAAGGAGATCAGCAGGGCAAGGCCACTCGTTTTTATGGACACCCAAAACGGGCGATAGTCGATGTCGCCCAAAAAGGAAGCCAGAGAGGTCAAGGGCCCCTGCTCATCCCGCATCACGACAGACGATGCTTCTACCATTTGAGCGCTATCAAGCCAACGCGCTCCGCCCTTGGCATCACCCGAGGCCGATGCAATCACAACATAGCGGCCCCCATCCGCACCACGCTCGTCAAAGCCATAGGTATACCCGCCGGCATCAAACGTTGTTTCCGCCGTGACATACCAAGGAAGATCCACGTCCCCTAGCTGCGCACCTCCCATGCAGTTTGCGCTGTCGAGCTCACAGACGAGGGCCTTGAGACCCGATACGCACTCGTTGTCCTGCGGATCCAATCCATACTTCTCGACCGCCTTGGGCGATATCCACACCACAACGCGATCGGCAGCAGGCGCCACTACAAGGTCCACGTCCTCGGCAACGGGAAACCGGTAGCCCTCAGGCTGGCCCTCCATGGCACGAGCGGTCCCCTTGGCTAACCGCTCAAAACCCTCAATCCCATAGGAAAGCCCATGAGCGGTCGCAGCAACCTGGGCCCCGTCCTCAGCGTCCCCAGCAAACGCAAATCCCGGCACCCAGCAAAGCGCGAAGGTCAAAGCACAGGCGACAAGCACGCGGAATCTATTAAGCACGAAAAGCTCCAAGCGAATACAAGGACGGAGTGAAACACAAAACGAT
>CAKWZF010000086.1:6230-7875 GCA_934865005.1 uncultured bacterium
AATTATCGCGCCAAGCCGCACTACGCGGAAAGCTCAAAGCCGTACTTAGCCCAAATCTTCTGAGCCTTCTTGTTAGACAGGCAGAAGTCGATGAACGCCTTGGCTTCGTCGGCATGCTCGGAGCTCTCGGCAACGGCACCCGGGTACACGATGGGCTTGTGCGAATCCTCGGGGCACACGAAAGCCTCCTCGATGCCGTCGTAGCGGAAGATATCGGAGCTGTAGACAAAACCGGCCACGCAGTCGCCTGTAGAGACGTAGGCGGCAGCGGTGCCGACCTTATCGGCCAGTGCGACCTTGTCGGCGATCTCGGGAGCATACTCGCCGTTGTCGCCCTCGATGCCGGTGTAGAGGCCCACGGAGGCCAGGGCCTGGTTAGCGTACTTGCCGGCGGGAACGGTCTTGGCGTCGCCAATGGCAATCATGCCTTCCAGGTTCGCAACGTCGGCAATGGCCTCGACCTTGGTGTCGGAGCCCTCGGCGCGAATGATCACGAGGTCGTTGACGAACATGTCCTCACTCGTGTCGGCGTCGACGAGCTCGGCGGTCTCAGCGTCATCCATGGTGCCCTTGGAGGCCGTGATGAGCACGTCGACCGTGGCGCCGGCACGCATCTGCTCAACGAGGTCGCCGGAGGCCTTAAACTGCGTGTCGGCAAAGGTGGTGCCGGTCTGGTCGGTGTAAAGCTCTTGGACCTCGGGCAGAGCTTTCTCAAGCGAGTTGGCGGCAAAGACTTGCAGCTCGACAGCTTTCTTGGAAGATGCCTTGGCAGAACCGGCATCGGATCCGGCCGGCTCGGACGTCTTGCTGCCCGAGCAGCCGGCAAGACCAAGGCCGGCAGCGGCGACAGCAGAAAGCGAGACGAATCCGCGGCGAGAAACCATATCGAACATATTCAACCCTTTCGGACCTTGTGCCCGGGTACCCCACCGCGGGCTATAATCTGCAATCAGATTATACTTTCGCGCGAATAATGATAGTGAGAAATTATTCTCGTCAGAGAATATAGTTTCGAGTTAGCGTGCACCTCGGCGTCGCTTCGGCGGAAAACAAAGGCGGAGCAGCCGTTTAGGTCGCCCCGCCGCAGGTAAATAGCTTAGTTGGTATGTCCGCCGCCCGCTGTCATCTGAGCCGCGTGCTCCAGCTGGTCACTCACGGCCTCCCAGCTTTCGCGGGCGGCCTTCGTAGAACCGGGAAAGTTTACGACAAGTGTATGACCTCGTTGCATGCAAATAGCGCGCGAGAGCATGGCGCGGCGCGTCTTGGTCATCGAGTACGCACGGATTGCCTCTGCAATACCCGGCACATCGCGGTCGCAGACGGCACGCGTCGCCTCGGGCGTCACATCGCGCATCGAAAGCCCCGTGCCGCCGCAGGTGAGCACGACATTGGCGTGGCACTCATCGGCGGCTTCCACAATGGCATCACCAATCTCGCTGACGTCATCGCGCACGACCACATGCGAGGCGACCGTCCAGCCCTGTGCCTCGATAAGTTCCTCGAGTGCGGCTCCAGCCTCGTCCTGGGCAAGATCACGCGTGTCCGAGCACGTCACAATCGATATCTTCAACTCCACAGCATTCCTCCTACAACACGGTGCCCTCGGGCAGGTCGACGCGAACAACGTCCACGACATCTCCCGCCT
>CAKWZF010000087.1:0-7804 GCA_934865005.1 uncultured bacterium
GTTGGGGGAGTTCCCGCGGGGGGCGCACACCCCCCCCCAAACAAAAAATGCCGGCGGCGGGGTAATCCAAAAATGTTTCCCGGGGCCGGGGGCCGATTAATATTGTCTATCTCAAAACGTCGTTACTTTTTGTCAAAACGACCATAGAGCGCAAACGAGAGCGTCGCGGAAATAACCCAAGTCAAAGCGATGCAGACGACAATCATGATCAGGTTCATGGGATTGCCACTTGGATCGGCATAAACGGGCAACGAGGTAATGCCAGGCATAACAAAGCCGAAGCACTTTGCGCCCAGAACAACGGTGAGCGCACCGCCAATGCCATCCGCGATCATCGCAGCGATAAGCGGAGTCCTGTTAGGAACTTGAACGGTAAACAAGGCGGGCTCGGAAATTCCCATAAATGCCGAGAAGGCGCACGTCATTGCAGCGGACTTGAGCTTTTCGTCGGTCATGCGCAGGGCCGCACCAAAAGACGCGCCGCTTTCGGCGAGGTTATGGCAAAAAGAGATCGGGAGCAGATAGTCATACCCAAGCGTTGCGATATTGGAAATCTGGATAGGGCTCGTCGACTGATGCATGCCGAAGAGCACGATAAGCGGCATAAAGAAGCCCAGCAGAAAACCGGCAACGGGACCCAACGTCGAGAATAGCCAAACGATACCGTTGGCGAGACCAAGACCGCACCAGGCACCAATCGGAGCGAGCACAAACAGGTTGACCGGAATCACGATAGCAAGGGAGAGCGCCGGAACGACAACGAGCTTAAAAAGATCCGGCACGACCTTGTCGATTGCGCGATATACAAAAGACAAGCCAATGACGCCGAAGATAACCGGAAACACGGAATCGGCGTAGCTAAAAATCGGCACCGTAAAACCGAACAACGCAAGAGGCGTCTCGCCCGTACCGACAGCGTTGACAATGGTCGGGTACATCAGCGATCCGGCAACACAAAGCGCAAGCGGGCGGTTGACTCGGAACTTATCAGCCGTAGACATTGCCAGCAAAAACGGCAAGAAGTAGAACGGGATATCCGAAATCATATTGAATATCGCAAAGTCGCCGGCACCCGTGTCGATTCCAAAAGCCGCGATAGCAGCCAGGATGCCCTTTACGATGCCTCCCGCCACCAGTGCGGGAATGATAGCGGAGAAGATGCCGGTGATGATATCGAATACGCGAGCCGAACCTTTTTGGAGCTCAGGCTGCTCGGCGTCGGCGGAGACCTCGCCACCCATCCTGTCGCCTAGCATGGGCTCCAATTCGTCATATACCGACCCCACGCTGGCGCCGATGATAACCTGCCACTGCCCGTCTTTAACTTGCGCGCCCAAGGCGCCGTCAAGCGTCTTAAGGGCCTCCAGGTCTGCCTTGCTATCGTCCTTCAGGTTGAATCTGAGCCTTGTAATGCAGTGCGTTGCCATAACAACGTTATCGGCGCCGCCCACGAGCTCGAGGACACGAGCGGCTAGTTCCTTCTTGTCTGCCACAACAATCACTCCTATCCAAGATCCTCGCCATTAGTGGCGATACATTTCTGGTACCAATAGAAAGAGTCTTTACGCAAGCGCTCCGCAGTGCCGTTGCCGCAATTATCCAGATCGACATAGATAAGCCCGTATCGCTTGTCCATCGTAAGAGGACCGCAGGCAACAAGGTCAATGAATCCCCAGATCATATATCCGCGCACGTCAACGCCATCGATCACTGCCTCTTTAAGGCACTTTATGTGCTGGCGCAAATAATCGATTCGATACTCGTCGTGGATGCTGCCATCCTCCTCGACTACATCAGATGTACCGAGGCCATTCTCGGCGATATACAGGGGCAGCCCATAGCGGTCATACATCTGGTTAAGGGTAACCCTCAGGCCAATGGGATCGAGCTGCCAGCCCCACTCACTCGTCTCGAGATAAGGGTTCTTGTTTGCCATGACCAGATTTCCCGCAGTCTTCTCCCATCCCTGATCGCAGGTGGATACCTGGGAAAAGTAGTACGAGAAGGCCAGGAAGTCGACCGTGTTGCGAGCGATGAGCTCTTCATCGCCCGGTTCCATTTGAATCTCGATATCGCACGCATCGAAATAGCGATTCATATAAGCGGGGTATTTTCCGCGAGCCATCACGTCCGTATAGAACCAGTTGGAATACTGGTCGTCGTGAATAGCCTGCATGTTATCTTCGGGACGGCAGGTGGCGGGATACGTACAGAATCGAGCGATCATGCCGCCAACGGGAGTATCGGGCGAAAGACGATGGACAATCTCGACGGCACGCGCATTGGCAACGAACTCATGGTGCAGGCACTGGAAGATGGCTCGATCGAAGTTCTCCCCCTCTTCGTCTTTGACCAGACAGACCCCGTCCCAAGGCGAAAAACGCGCTGCATTGAACTCGTTAAAAGGCAGCCAGAAATCGACCAGATCGCCCAATTCCGTAACGATTGTCTCGACATAGCGGGCGAAGAAGTCAATCGTCTTGCGATTCTTCCATCCCCCATATGTGGTGACAAGATTTACCGGGATGTCATAGTGGAGCATGGTGACGAAGGTCTTAATGCCGTGCTTTTTGCACTCACCCAGCATGCTTCGATACCACTCGATGCCTTCGCGGTTAGGCTCAAGGTCATCTCCGTTAGGATAGATTCGGCTCCAGCAAATAGAGGTGCGGAACAGCTTGAGGCCCATCTCCGCAAAAAGCGCGATGTCCTCACGATAGTGATGATAGAAGTCGTTGCCACGCCTAAACGGGTAGAACTCAACGCCATCATCTGCGAGAGCGTTCATTAGCTCGTCATGGCAGAATGAGTTGTTTTGATGCTTGTCCTCAATCTGGTCATGAGTCCAGGTACCATCCAGCCATCGACAATCCTGCGTCGACTTTCCCTTTCCGCCCTCATTCCAGGCGCCATCGGCCTGCGAGCACGATATGGCTCCGCCCCATAAAAAGTCGGAGTCAAACCCATGTTTTAACTTACCCATTTGCCCTCCTTGATCGGATGCTCCAGCGGATAACCCAATACTAGGAAGAACAAGATGCATAAGATATCGCATAGAAAGCGTGGCTTTATAACATTTTTTTAGATATAATACCGTTCAAGGTATCGATTCTACCGTTCACCGCTGGAGCACCCCATGGATTCGAATCTCAAACAGCTGCTCTATACGCATACCGAGACCGAAGAGTGGCATCGCACACATCCGGGAGAGCTCAGCCCGCGATATAACAGGGTGGAAACCACAACCATTAACGGCGAAGAGGTCTATCTGTTTGATTGGAAAGAAACTCTCGACGAAAACCCCGTGGGCCTTATCAAGGAGTCGCGCTTTACCGATATTCCTCCTCATATCAATCGGGATATGGAGCTTAACTACGTGTACGACGGCGTCTGCACGTTTATCGTCAACGAACGGCGACTACTCCTTAAAAAGGGCGACGTGCTCATTTGCAACACCGGCGTAGTCAGAAGCGTTCCATACGTTAAGGGCGAGCATGATATCGTCATTTCGATCGTCTTCAAAAAAGAAATGTTCGATTCGTTGTTCCTGAGCCAGCTACCCGGCGCGTCACCATTAACGAATCTTCTATTTGATTTTGTGTCCAAAAACCGCGAGGCCCGAAAATATCTCATTCTTCCAGAGGAATACGCCCGACATGCGCGACGCCTCATCGAGATGCTCTTTATCGAATATCACTTTAAAGATGCCTATTCCAATGAACTCATGAGGCACCTCGCCGTCAGCCTATTCCTTGTTCTCATTCGAGGACTGTACCGACGCTCCGCAACTGATAACCAGGCGATCATGTCGGACGAACGCATCGTGTCGATTCTGAATCATATTGAGCGAAGTTACGGCGACTGCACGCTCGAAAGCATTGCGAGCGATACGGGTTATAGCACCAGCTATCTCAGCAGCTTGATCAAGCAAAAAACCGGCAAAACGTTTTCGCAAATCAAGCTCAACCAGCAGCTCACAGAGGCGGCATATCTTCTCAATAACACCGAGCGCAGCGTGCAGTATGTAGCCCGAAAAGTCGGCATATCCAACATGTCATTCTTTTACTCAAAATTTAAAGAAACATTCGGCGAAACGCCAGGTGCGTTCAGGACGCATCGGTCTAGTTAAAGGCGTTATTACTCAGACCGATCAGCTTCGCGCGACACGGGAATGCACAATCGTAGCAGCGAGCGCATCGACTCTACCAGCACAAAGCCGGCGATGCCAACCGTGACCACCACGTCGAGCGGTGTATTCACAAACCACAGCAGGCCCATGAGGTACGACCCGGCGTTAAAGGCAAAGTGCAGCAGGATCGTGTAGCGGAGCTTTCCGGTCGTCACGAGCACCCAACCAAAGATGAGGCCAGCGGCACCCGCGTAGCAACCCTGCACCCAATTCATGTGCATAAAACCGAAGATTGCCGCCTGCAGTACAATCGCCGCTGCGATACCCCACGTGCTTGGGGCCGCCCAGGGCACCATGGCGCCGTCCTGCGCGTTCGCGCGGCGCCGGCGCTTCCAGAGCGAACGGCACTGTGGATTAAACGCACGCAGCGAAAACTCAAAGATGATGCCGCGCACCAGCAGTTCCTCGCAAAACGGCGCGCCGAGCACCGTGGTCAGGACGGCAAGAAGGCCGGTATCGCCCATGCCCGTTTCCTCGACGAGCTCGCTATAGTCTGCCGCGACCTCGGGCAGCAACGACAGCACGCCGTCGCATAGGTAGCTAATGACCACCTGCATGGATAGGCCGATCACGACAACGCAGGCGATGCGTTTCCACGCCCCACGCGCTCCCCCGCCGAGCGGGTGCTCGCTTTGCCGGCGTGCCATAAACGAACGCGGCCACAGATAACGCCACCACAGCAGCGCCATCAAAAACGATGCCGTCTGCGCGACGGCCTGAAGCAATTGAATGTTGAGGTCATAGGGCGAAAAACCCATGAGCACCGATGCGACGCCAAGGGCGGAGAACAAAACGACGCTCAGGGCAATATCGGCAGCGACGACGCCAAAACAGGCAAGTGCCCAAATCATCGCGTTGAGCATGCCAACCTCCTCAAAACCCGGCACTTAGGGACGTTCCTTAACTGCCGGCAGATAAGGAACGTCCCCAAGTGCCGGCAGTTTGGGACAGTCATTGTTGATGAGAATCGGGCGCAGCGCCAAAAGCCCCGCTCGGCGAGATGTCGAACGGAAAGGTGCCGCAGCGATTGAAGGCGGCGATGAACATGCGGATGGCGTTGGACGGCGTGGTGCCCACGAGCTGGGTTGCCGCCGCGAAGGCCGCCTTTTCCTCGGGCAAGACCTTCGCGACAACCGGGGTCATGTGTTCTGCCATGGCGCTTCCCTTTTGAAACGACGGTGGTGCGGATGGATGCGGGCCACGCGGCTGGGCGACGGGCTGTGAAGGCAACCCGATTGGCCCGCATCTGGAGTTTGTTCTACGGCGTTGGTATTACTTGGTATCCCTAAGTATTACCCCGCAGATAGAATACCATACCCGACCCCATGGGGACGGAGAAAAAACGGATCAATTTGTCGCTGAGTAAGTCTTTAGAGCGTGATGATGTCCGAGATATTGAGGGCCCGAGCGTCAGCGGAATCGTGCGTGGCAAGCAACAGCATACGGCCGTCGAGCAAGTCGAGCACGACCTCGGTGCATGCGTCGCGCGCAGCGATGTCTAGACCGGTAAAGGGCTCGTCCAGAATCACTGCGCCGCCCGGACACAGCAGGGCTCGGGCAATCTCGACGCGACGGAGCTGCCCGCCCGAGAGCTCGGCCACGCGGGCATGCACATCGATCCCCGGTACCAGCAGGCACAACAGGGCTGCAGCACTCGAGGCATCCACGCGCGCGTCGGCGCACACCAGCACGTTATCCAAAGCAGAGGCGTCCTCAACCAGGCGCGTATCCTGAAACACCATCGAGCACGGCGTGCGCTCCCCCGCCGCCAGCGCAAGCAACGTCGACTTGCCCACGCCCGAGGCGCCCATCACGCAGGCGCGCCCACCGGCAGACACATGAAGCACCAGTCCGTCGAGCGCCGGCGCCCAGGGCGCCCGGTCGCCCACAGCAAGCGCAAGCTCCGCCGCAGCCCTGCCGCCAGCAGAACCGCCCGCACGCCCGTGCAAGCCGCGTCCATGCGACAGCACCGCCGCACGCCACGCCGCAGGCCCCGAAGCCCGCAGCAGCCACACCAGCACGCGCTCGCATGCCCACGAAGCCATAACAACCAGCACGGTCCAGGCCAGCAAATCGGCAGTCTCAATCAAAAGCTTCGCCTGATAGATGCGTTCGCCCACGGTGCCCGCCGCCATGCCGATCAACTCCGCCGCCACGCCGGCCTTCCAGCTCATGCCGATCACGGCGCGGGCGCACGAAAGCACAAACGGCAGGACTTCGCGCCAGGTGTGGGCGCAAAACAGTCGCCAGCCCCGCACGCCATGCAGACGAAACATCTGCTCCAGCGGCTTATCCACTTGCGTCAAACCCTCGACCAGCGAGAAAAACACACCCGGCAGCGCCATCAAAAAGACCGCGGCGATGCTCACGCGCGCCGACCCCAGCCAAATGAGCAGCAGGACCACCACGCAGGCAACCGGCGTCGCCTTTACAAACGAAAGCGCCGGTGCCACCAGGCGGGCAAACGCCCGCGAACGCGACGAAATCCCGGCAAGCACGCCACCACACACCGCAGCAAGAGCCAGCCCGCCCAGTATCCGCGCGCCCGAGCCCGCCAAAATCGCCCAGGTACCGCCATCGCACACCAGCCGCAGCAACGCCACCACAACAGCGCCCGGCCCCGGCAAAATCAACGGCTGCGCCACGAGACCCGCCACCAGCACCCACACGGCAAGCCAAAAAGCGGCAACGGCACCTGCTGCCGCCACCGCCTTCACACGCACTGTCATTTGTCGAGCAAACACACGCACGGGCTACTCCATGTAGTAGAAATCATCGGCCGGGAGCTTGCCGCCCACGGCGCTCGCGTCCGCATCAGCCAGCACCTGCAGATACCCGTCGAGCGCCGCCTTCATATCCTTCCCCGTCTGGCACACGAGCATGCACCCGGGAATCGCCTTTTCGGCAATCGCGGCGTTATCGACGATGCCCGCATCGACCACGGCCTGAGCCCAGTCTGCCGGCGCCGCGTTCACGGCCTCAACGCTCGCCGCATGGCAGCTCAAGAATTCCGCCACGGCCTCGGGATGTTCCTTGGCAAAGGCCCGGCGCACCACGGTCACGCCCGTCAGCAAACGGGAGCCCGTGTCACCCGCCAGCTCATCCCACACATCGGTCAGACTTACCGGCGCCGACAGCTTGCCTTCGCTCTTGGCGATGGCCGCCGTCTTGAACGGCTCCGGCAGCACGCCCACGGCGGACGGGTCGACAAGCAACGCCGACAGCACCTCGGTGGGCTCGCTCTTAAACTCGAGCGTCACCTGGCCGGTCAGGCCCGCGCGCTCCAGCAGGAAGTTCATGACGTACTCCGGCGTGGTGCCCTTGCCCGTCATATAGACGGTATGGCCCGCCAGATCGCCAAACGAGGCCACACTCGCGTCGCCCGTCACAACGTTCAGCACGCCCAGCGTGTTGATGTCGATGACCTGCACCGCGCCCTCGGTCTTGTTGTAGAGCACACTCGCCACGTTGGCGGGCACCAGGGCGATATCGATATCGCCCTGAATGACCTTGGGCACAATCTCGTCGGCGGCAGTGTTGATCGCAAAGTCGAACGCATTGTCCGTCTCGCCATCGGCAGCCTGGTCCATAAACTGCACCAGGCCAATCGAGGTC
>CAKWZF010000088.1:0-7741 GCA_934865005.1 uncultured bacterium
CGACAGACAGGCGGCAAGCGTGGACTTGCCGGCGCCCGAGGGCCCGATGATGCCGATGAAATCTCCCTTGTTCACGCTGAGCGAGATGTGGCTGAGCGCCTGCTCGGTCTGCGTGCCATAGGAGAACGAGACATCGTCGACGTTGATGATCGTTTCCATGGATACCTTTCATAGTCATTGGGGACAGTCTTAAATGACCAGTTGTTTAAGACCGTCCCAAAAAAGCTCGTTGTTTGGGACGGTCTTTGGTGGTGAAGCACGGAGACGGCTTTACGAGGGGCCCCAGGTTGGCGCGAAAGAGGAGCGAAGCGTACTTGGGTACGCGAGCGACGAATGAACGCCAAGATGGGGTGGCTCGTAAAGCCGAGCGGGTTAGTTGAGCTTCAGGGCCTTCTGGATGGGCAAGTAGAGGGCGCCGACCAGAATGGCGTTAAAGACGGCGGTCATGGCGACGACGGGCAACATGGCGGCGGCGAGCTCGCCGACCACGCCGAGCATGGCCATCTTGATGACCATGAAGATGACGCCGGAGACAAAGGTGGTCAGGAAGGTTGCGACAATGGCGATCGCGGGCTTGACCTGACCGTTCTTGCCGGCGACGTTGACGATGCCGGCCATGAGCATGGCGGCGATGCCCTCAGCGGCAAAATCGACGAACGGCGAAGTGGTGGTGATCTGGATTACGGCAGCCGAGATGAGGCCAATGACGAGCGCTTGGCCGATGTTGGGGCGAACGACCAGGATGGTGAGGCAGAAGGCCGAGATGATGAACTCGGGGCTGATCATGCCGCCCGAGATGCCTGAGATGGCCTTGCCGACGGTGAAGTTGAGGATGAAGCCGGCGGCGAGCAGGATGGCGAGCAGGACGAGGGCGCGGACGTCGAGTTTGCCGCGGTCGGCGGTCTGGACGGTGCGGGGCTGGGTGGCGGTGGTGTTCTGAGACATGGTGAAAATCCTTTCGGAAGGGGGGTGCAAGAGAAAAGCGGGGGCGCGTGATGCGAATGCGATCGGGCTCGAGATAGAAAAAGGCCCCCGGTCGAAACCGGAGGCCTTCCAATCACCTAGAGCGCAAAAACAGGCGTGAGGGACTCACTGTCGACCGATCGTATTCGCATCACGCCACCACCAGTTGTTGAGAGACTTCATCGTGTTCTTCATGTTGGTGGCTCCTTTCGTGATACCGTGGCACGGTCGCACCTAGTTGCTGTTGCGCTGCACTATAGCACAGCGAAGTGCGTGCGGGGAAATCTTTTTTGAAAAGATTTCAGGCGGGTTTCCCGCCGGTCAAAAGAGCGGGCTGGGCGGGCGAGACTGCCATTGCTGCCTTGCCCGCCCAGCTAAGACGTTACTCCTTATTGCGACGGTAGAGGAAGTAACCGCCCGCGGAGATGACGGCAACGCCAGCGATGGCGAATGCAACCACCACGCGGCCATCAAAACGATCACCGGTGGTGGGCAGGCCGCCCTTGGTGTTCGTCTTGTTGGTGGTTACCGTGGTCGTGGTGTCCGACTTGCCAGGCTTCTCGGGCTTGGTGGTGGGCTGCTCGGGCTTACCGGGCTGCTCGGGGGTACCGGGCTGCTCGGGGGTACCAGGCTGCTCGGGAGTGCCAGGCTGATCCGGGGTTACCGGGTCGGTGGCAAGAGCGTCCTTGGCGTAGGTGATGGACTCCTTGAGGCCATGGGTCTCGGTGTTCAGGTCGCTCGGGGTGAAGGGCTGGTCGAAGTTTTCGGCCTTCTGATAGGCGCGCATCTCCTGGAGCAGTGCCTTGCACTTCTTGTAGGTGTTCTCGGTAGCAGCCTTGCCGGCCTTGTTGGCCAGGGCAGTGCGGCCCTCGGTGGTCGTCTCGGCCAGCATGGCGGCGTCAACTTCCTTGTTCTGCTCGATAAGCTCGTTCTGGAGCGCATCGAGGTAGGCACGGACGCTGACACCAAGGGTGTCAGGGTTCTCGAAGCAGAGCGAGCTGATGTCCATAAGGACGTAGTTGATTGAGTTCTCGGGCTCCTCGTTGTACACGACGTCAGTCTGGTTGCAGTGATCGAAGGAGACGGTCTGATCGCTGAAGTACGGGCTGACCTCAGTTATCAGAGCGGAGTACAACGGGATGGCGACGGAGTACGCGGCGCGGGAGAGCATTTCCCACTGGATGGTAGCGACTTCGGGGTCATACCCGCGACGAATCTGGAAGAGGTTGATCTCGGTGTTGCGCTCGCTGCCGATGCAATAAACACCATCAGTGTTCGCGTTGAGGCCAGGGACGTTCTCGCCGCGGTTGCCAAAGGCACGAATCAGCTCAAAGGTGCTCCAGCCAGACTTGCCAGGCCTGAAGAACAGGGGCTGGATTTCGCTGACCATGGCTCCCTTTTGGTCAGGTTTTCCATCCTTCTTTACTGTGATAATGTCGTAATCTGTGCCTTCGGTCAGCTGACTACCAAAATAATCGCGGCCTTGCACATAGCGGGACCACTGGTTTACGCCGGAATCGGCGAGGCTTTCGCCATACGTTTGGGCGACATCGAATTTGCCGTCAGCGGAGTATTTGGCGAAGCCCTTCTCCACGGGCATGGACTCGATGCCCTCGGAGTGTAGGCAGTTCTCGGGGTCATCAAGGTTGACATCGTAGTTGAGGCTCCCGATATTAGGGTTGAGCGACGCGACGTCGTCAGCAAGCTTCATGGCGATCCACTGATGGGCGGAAAGTGTGGCGAACAGCCAGGTCTCGTTGTTGTCGGCGATGATGATCTGGTCGTTGGTGCAGACGCCTTGATCATCGATCAGTCTGCCGAGAAGCTCGACGCCCTCGCGGGCCGTGGCGCTCTCGCCCAGGATGATGCTGCCGTAACTGTACTCGCCCAGCCCCACTTCCTCATCGATGTGGTCTGCTGCATCGGCCTCCTCGTTATAGGAAGTGCTTAGCGTGGCAGAGCAGGAGACGCCCTTCTCGTTGATTCCGGCCTCGGAATAGGCGTCGGTGCGACCCATCCAGTTGGAGGGGTGGTCGCGTACATAGCTGTAACGATAGGTAGGCTTGTTCGAAGTGTATTCAAAAGCAGATTCAATCGAGCTGTACTTAAAGCCAGGTTCGTGGGCAGGTTCGATGCCGTAGTGCTTAAGATAGCGCTTGCCAAAGTCCTCGGCGCGGCCGTAGTACGTGTTGCCGCCGGCCGTAAGGTTTTTGCCCATGTACATCTGCGTGCAGGCGAGTGCAGATGTCGGCATGGACATGATGGTTGCAGCTCCAAAGGCGAGGCCTATGCCTAGCTTCTTGAGCGCGTTGACGGGGTGAGTTTTCCTCATTTTCCCTCCCAGCGTGCGAAAGCCCTCTGTCGTCAGAGGGCTTCAGCCAATAAAGACACCTCATTAGCGTAACGAACTGGAAACAATATTCATTTATGAAAGAAACTTACTCGATAAGCGTGATGAAATATACGATGAGCGGTTAATTATACTCGGTTTGTAGCTTTACTTTAATAAAGACGCCCTGCAATTACTGTACCTGAATAAAGCGCCTTGCACGGGGCGCAAAGAAAATCCCCCGCCGTTTGGCAAATGCATAAACAGCAGGGGAGATGATAATTGGATGAATATCATACCAATGTGGAATTACTTCTTCCGGCGGTGGATCACGTTGATCGCATAGCCGACGAGCATGGCCAAAACGATGATGATAAAGCCGAGCAGGGGATTGTCGTTCATAGGGTCCTCCTATTTTCCGAGCGGGGAGAATTCGTCGACGATGAGGTCGAGGCATTGTGGAAGCGCGCGGGCTCCAAAGACGCCCGAATTGCTGGAGATAATCTCGCCATCGAACTGCATGCCCAGCGACGGGGTGCAGGTGATCTTGGCTTCCTTGGTCTGGATGATCTTGAACTGCGGGCGCCCGAGTACCTTGCCGGCGGGGTCGAGTGCGGCGGTGATCACGGTAGACAGCAGCTGCACGGTGCGCACGGGTTCGATGACCGCAATGTCGACCATGCCATCGTTCATGCGGCAGTCGGGGAACAGGTTGATGTCGTTTTGGATGACCGAGGTGTTGCCGGCCATGCAGCAAATGCCGTCGAGCTCCTCGACAATGCCGTCATGCTCAATGGTAAAGTGCGCTACCGTAGGGTTGGGCGTGGCGAGTGCAGAGAGGAAGTAGGCGATCTCGCCGATGTCGTTTTTGGTGGGTGCGGCCTTCATCATGATCTCGGCGTCGAAGCCCGAGCCGGCGATGATGATAAAGCCGTGGCGCTTCTCGTTGCCGTTCTCGTCGAGCCAAAAGAGCTCACCCATGTCAACTTTGACCGTGCGACCGGCACGGCAGGCCTTGGCGAGCGCCGCTGCCTCGGGGGCATTGCCGATGTTGTTGAAGAACAGGCAGGCTGTGCCGGAGGGGAAGACGAGCGTGGGGACACCGCACCCGCGCATCTGGTCGAGCACGTTGGAGACGGTGCCGTCGCCGCCCGAAACGACCACGCGATCAAACTCGCGCACGTCTGCCACGGCATCCTCGGGCTCCATGCCATCGCCGATAAAACGCATCACGACCTCGTCGCCGCCCTGCGCGAGGGCGTGCGTGAATGCGTAGATTTCATCTGAGCTGGGGCCCGATGCCGGGTTGTGGATGATAAGGCAGCGCATACTTACGTTCCCGTTCTGTGACTAACCGAGTATAGTTGTAAGGCAATGCCGCTATCCTACCCGTGTTTTTCGGGCCTAACCTTATTCGATGGGTTGATATGTACATTTCCACACATCAGGCTCTACTCGCCTTTTGCCAGCGCGCCCGTGAGTTCGACGCGATTGCCGTCGATACCGAGTTTTTGCGCGAGCGCACATTCCACCCGCGTCTGTGTTTGGTTCAGATTGCCACCCCTGCCGAGAGCGTCGCGGTCGATCCCCTGGTAATCGACGACCTATCGCCGCTGGCCGAGCTTATGGCCGACGAGAGCGTGACCAAGGTCTTCCACGCGTGCTCGCAGGATATGGAGGTCATGCTCCATACCGTGGGCGTGCTGCCACGACCGATTTTCGATACGCAGGTCGCCGCCGCCTTTTTGGGCGAGCGCCAGCAGATTTCGTATGGCGCGCTTGTTCAGACGTTCTGCGGCGTATCGCTGCCCAAGACCGAGTCGCTGACCGACTGGTCGCGCCGCCCGCTGACCGATAAGCAGATTGAGTATGCGATCGATGACGTCAAGTACCTGATCGTCGCCTATACCGAGATGATGAGCCGCCTGCGCGAGCTGGGCCGTGTGGATTGGGTGCTCGACGAGTTGCGTCCTCTGGCCGACGAGTCGCACTACCGTGCCGATCGCCATGAGGCATTTCGCAAGGTCAAGCGCATCAACTCGTGTAGCCGTCACCAGTTGGGCATCGCGCGCGAGCTCGCCGCTTGGCGCGAGGACCGCGCCGAGCGCCGTAACATCCCGCGCAAGTGGGTCATGTCCGACGACACGCTGCTTGCGCTCGTTAAGCGCAATCCCGTACGCGTTGAGGAGTTCCGTAGCATTCGCGGTACCGATCAGTTGGGGGAGCGCGACGTGGACGGTGCGCTCATGGCCATCAAGCGCGGCGCGAGCTGCCCGCACGATCGCCTGCCGCTCTTGGTGCGCGGGCATCGCCAGATCTCTCCGGAGTTGGAGAGCGTGACGGACCTGATGTATGCGCTCATTCGCCTGGTTGCCGAGCGCTCGGGCGTGGCGACCTCGGTCATTGCCTCGCGCGATGACCTGGCTGACTATATTGAGCATCCCGAGCAGAGCCCCTTGCGCGAAGGCTGGCGCTTTGAGCTTGTGGGCTCGCGCCTGGACGATCTGCTTTCCGGCAATATGGGGTTGACGGTGAAGGACGGAAAAATCGAATTGCTGTAAGGAAGCCTAGCCGTTTGAGTGGGTAAAATGCCTCCAACGTGTAACTCGATTCGGAGGAATTCGCATGCCTTATTACTATGGATACGGCTTTGGCATCGACCCGCTGTACCTGCTGGTTGTTCTTGTCTGCACGGTGCTTGGCCTTGCCGCACAGAACTATATCAACTCGACGTACAAAACCTGGTCCAAGGTTCGCTCGGACGGCGATACGGGTGCCACAGTCGCTCGCCGCATGCTCGATGCCAACGGTTGTAGCGCCGTGGGTATCAAGGGCGTCGCTGGTGAGCTCACCGATCATTACAACCCGCAGGACAACAACCTGTATCTGTCGGATGCCAACCGTTCAGGCGGGTCGGTCGCAAGCGTTGCCGTCGCCTGCCACGAGGCGGGCCATGCCGCCCAGCGTCAAAGTGGTTATGCCATGATGAAGGTACGCACAGCCCTCGTGCCGGTCGTCAACTTTACCCAGAACACTTGGACCATCGTGTTGCTCATGGGTCTGTTTATGAACATCGCGGGACTCACGACCCTCGCGCTGATCTTCTTCTCGTTTAGTGTGTTGTTCCAGTTGGTTACGCTGCCGGTCGAGATTGATGCCAGCCGCCGCGCCGTGGCGTATATCGAGCAGTCGGGTATGAGCTCCAAGCAGGTCAACGGTGCCAAGAAGGTCCTGACGGCAGCCGCGCTTACCTATGTTGCCGCAGCGCTCACTTCGATCATTCAGCTGCTCTATCTTATGGCTCGCTACAACAGAAACTCCAACCGATAACAAATTGGCTTGACAGGCGCCGCGGAGATTTGTGTCCCCGCGGCGCTGTACTATGTGTTGGACTTGAATTTGCGCAGGGCCGGAGCCCATGTGCACGATGACGAAAGGAGGCTGCGTGGCAGGCTGGAATCTGACCGGCAATGCCGTTTCCGCCGAGTTCGACGGTTCGGATGAGCAGGAGCGCAAGGAGCTCAGCGTGAGTCAGGCGGTAGAGATCGCTGCCGGTGCGCTCGATGCCATTCCGCAGCTGAGCGTCCTGGGCGAGGTCACGGGCTTCCGTGGTCCCAATGCCCGAAGCGGCCACTGCTACTTCCAAATCAAGGACGACTCGGCGGCCGTCGACTGCATCATCTGGAAGGGCGCCTATCTCAAGCGCACGTTCGATCTGCGCGACGGCATGCAGGTGAGCTTTAAGGGCAGCTTCAATCTCTATAAGGCCACGGGCCGCATGAGCTTTGTCGCTCGCTCGTTCTCGCTGGCGGGGGAGGGCCTGCTGCGTCAACAAGTGGCGCAACTGGCCGAAAAGCTACGCCGCGAGGGGCTGATGGACGAAGCGCGCAAACGTCGCATTCCGGTGTTCTGCTCACGCGTGGCGGTCGTTACCTCGCTTTCGGGTGCCGTAATCGACGACGTCAAGCGCACATTGCGTCGTCGCAACCCGCTCGTCGAGCTCGTTTGCGTGGGCGCCAGGGTTCAAGGCGAGGGTGCGCCGGCCGAGCTTATCGAGGGCCTGCGCCGTGCCGCCGCCGTCACGCCGGCGCCCGACTGCATCTTGCTGGTGCGCGGCGGCGGCTCCTTTGAGGACCTCATGACCTTTAATGACGAGGAGCTTGCCCGCGCGGTGGCGGCTTGTCCCGTGCCCGTGGTGACCGGCATTGGCCATGAGCCCGATACCTCGATTTGCGACATGGTGAGCGACCGTCGCGCCTCTACGCCTACGGCGGCGGCCGAATCGGTGGCGCCGGCTATGACGGAGTTGGCCGATGTGCTCGAGGCGCGCTATCAGCGTCTGGGTGCCGCGATGGCATCGATGATTGGGTCGGCCCAGGTCGACCTGGAGATGCTCGATCAGCGCGGTCGCCGTGCCTGGAATACCTATACGGCTCGCTTGGGCGATGC
>CAKWZF010000089.1:0-7709 GCA_934865005.1 uncultured bacterium
TCACCGTCCCGGCCTACTTCAACGACGCCCAGCGTCAGGCCACCAAGGACGCCGGTAAGATCGCCGGCCTCAACGTCAAGCGTATCGTCAACGAGCCGACCGCTGCTGCTCTTGCCTATGGCCTGGACAAGCAGGGCACCGACCAGCGCATCCTGGTCTTCGACCTGGGCGGCGGCACCTTCGACGTCTCCATCCTCGACCTCGCCGACGGCGTGTTTGAGGTTCTGTCCACCTCGGGCGACAACCACCTGGGCGGCGACGACTGGGATCAGCGCGTCATCGACTGGATGGCCGATAAGTTCCAGCAGGAGAACGGTGTCGACCTGCGTCAGGACCCCATGGCCCTGCAGCGTCTGAAGGAGGCCGCCGAGAACGCCAAGAAGGAGCTCTCCGCCGCCCAGCAGACCACCATCAACCTGCCGTTCATTACCATGAACCAGTCCGGCCCGCTGCACCTCAACTACACGCTGACCCGCGCCGAGTTCGAGAAGATCACCCGCGACCTGCTCGAGCGCTGCAAGCAGCCTGTCACCAACGCCCTGCGCGACGCCAAGCTTAAGCTCTCCGATCTGACCGAGGTCATCCTCGTCGGCGGCTCCACCCGTATGCCCGCCGTCCAGGAGCTCGTCAAGACTATGACCGGCAAGCAGCCCAACATGTCCGTGAACCCCGACGAGGTCGTTGCCGACGGCGCTGCCGTCCAGGGCGGCGTGCTCACCGGCGACGTCGAGGGCATCCTGCTGCTCGACGTTACCCCGCTTTCGCTGGGCGTCGAGACCATGGGCGGCATCATGACCAAGATGATCGACCGCAACACCACGATCCCGACCTCCAAGACCGAGGTCTACTCCACCGCTGCCGACAACCAGACCAGCGTCGAGATCAACGTGCTCCAGGGCGAGCGTGAGCTTGCCCGCGACAACAAGTCGCTCGGTAAGTTCCAGCTGACCGGTATCCCGGCTGCCCGCCGCGGCGTGCCGCAGATCGAGGTCACCTTCGACATCGACGCCAACGGTATCGTCAAGGTCTCCGCTAAGGACAAGGGCACCGGCAAGGAGCAGCAGATCACCATCTCCGGCTCCACTGCTCTGTCCGACGACGAAGTCGATCGTATGGTCAAGGACGCCGAGGCTCATGCCGAGGAGGACAAGAAGCAGAAGGAAGAGGTCGAGGTCCGCAACCAGACCGACAGCCTGTGCTACTCCACCGAGCAGACCCTCAACGAGCTGGGCGACAAGGTTTCCGCTGACGTGAAGTCCAAGGCCGAGGCCGCTATCGCCGACGCCAAGAAGGCGCTCGAGGGCTCTGACGTCGAGGCCATCAAGGCCGCCGGCGAGTCCCTGCAGTCCGTGGCCTATGAGCTGGCCCAGGTTGTCTACGCCGACGCTCAGCAGCAGACCGACGGTGCCGCCGGCGCCCAGCCTGCCGACGATGACGTCGTCGATGCCGACTACGAGGTTGTGGACGACGAGGACAAGTAATCATGTCCGCCCGTAAAGCTCGCACGGAGGCGGCTGCCGCTGGCGCCGCCCCCGTTGACTCTGAGGAGAAGGACGTGAAGATTCCCGTAGAGGCCGTCGACGATACCGAGGCCAACGAGGCCGCGGCCGCCGAGGCTGCCGAGAACCAGGTAGAGGATTCCAACAAGGAGGCGACGATGACCGAGGACGAGATGGTGGAAGCTGCTATCCGCGCCGGTGAGGAAGCCGCCGACAACGACTTTAAGCTCAAGTTCGAGCAGGCCCAAAAGGAGCTCGCCGACGTGCGCAGCGAGCTCGATGCTGCGGCAGAGGCTCAGAAGGCCGCAGAGGACAAGGCAAAGGACGCCACCGAGCGCACCGCCCGTCTGCAGGCCGACTGGGAGAACTTCCGTCGCCGCACCGCCAATGAGCGTATCGCCGAGCGCGAGCGCGCGACCGAGAAGCTTGTCACCGCGCTGTTGCCGGTGATCGACGATATCGAGCGCGCGATTGACCATGCCCGCAGTCAAGAGCTTTCCGACGACTTTAAGCAGTTCGTCGATGGCGTTGACGCGGTACATGCCAAGCTGCTCGACGTGTTCGCGCACGAGGGCGTTGAGCCAATCGACCCCAAGGGCGAGGCGTTCGATCCGCTCGAGCACCAGGCCGTGGGTCGCGTCGAGGACGCGTCGCAGTACGACGAGACCGTCAACGATGTGTACCAGAAGGGCTACCGCATGGCGGATCGCATCCTGCGTTCCGCGATGGTGACGGTGACCTACGGTGGCGAGAAGCGCCCCGCACCGGAGCCCGAAGCGGCGCCCGAGGATGCTACGGCCGATACGGCCGAGAGCACCGAGGAGTAATTGAGAAGGGCCCCGGGGCAACACCCGGGGCCCTTTCTGGCCTAGTGCCATATGAAAGCATGAACCGTCGTCTGCATGGGCGGCGGACGTAACAGGAGAGGAGCTACGATGGCTGCAGGCAAAACCTTCTATGACATCCTGGGCGTATCCAAGAGCGCCTCCGACAAAGAGATCAAGAGCGCGTTTCGCAAGCTCGCGCAAAAATATCACCCCGATGCCGGCGGCGACGAGGCCAAGTTTAAGGAGATCAGCGAGGCCTATGAGACGCTTTCGGACGAGAAGAAGCGCAAAGAGTACGACCAGATGCTCATGTTTGGCGGTATGCCGGGCGCGGGCGGCGCGTATGGCGGCGGCTACGGTGCCGGCGCGGGTGCCAGCGGCTGGGGCGACATCTTCGACAGCATCTTTAGCGGCAACGGCGCCTGGGGCAGCGATTGGGGCTCGGGCTTTGCCGGGGCTGCGGGCGCTGCCGGTGCCGGCGCTGGCCGCAGCCGTGCTCGCAAGGGCGGCGACCTGTCGCTGACCGTCGATGTGACGGCCGAGGACGCGTTTCGCGGTGTGACGCACAAGGTCACCTATCGCATTCCCTCGACAGGTGAGCAGCAGACCATTACGGTCTCGGTGCCTGCGGGTGCGGTCGACGGCGGCAAGCTGCGCTACAAGCGTCGCGGCGAGTATGGCGTTGCGGGTGGCGAGCGCGGCGACCTGGTCGTGACCACGCATGTGGAGGAGCACCCGCTGTTTAAGCGCAAAGGTGCCGACGTGACCATGGAGGTACCGGTCTCGGTCTA
Source organism: uncultured bacterium (assembly GCA_934865005.1). Taxonomy (GTDB): domain Bacteria; phylum Actinomycetota; class Coriobacteriia; order Coriobacteriales; family Coriobacteriaceae; genus Collinsella. The sequence goes on from CAKWZF010000089.1 coordinate 3,118, forward strand.
CGAGGCGGCGCTCGGCTGCACGGTGGACGTGCCGACGCCCGGCGGTGCGACGGTTCGTCTGAAGGTGCCCGCGGGTACCCAGACGGGCAAGAAGTTCCGCTTTAAGGAAATGGGGGCGCCCGACGTTAAGCACCGTGGCCGCACAGGCGCGCTGCTCGTCGAGATCAAGGTGCAGGTCCCCACGAACCTATCCGATGACGAGCGCGATGCCATGACCAAGCTGCGCGAGACCGACACACGCGACTATCGCGAGAAGGTCAACCGTTACAAGGCGACGTACTAGGGCGGTCGCGGCGCACGCCCGCGCCCACGGGCTTATGATGGACGATAACGAGACGGAAAGGGGTCAGGTAGCATGGCCGAGGACAATAGGAACAAACCGCTGTACATGATCAGCGTGGCGGCCGAGCTGACCGGCATGCACCCGCAGACTCTGCGCGTCTACGAGTCCAAGGGCCTGGTGAACCCCCAGCGCTCGGGCGGCAACACGCGCCTGTATTCGCGTGCCGATATCGAGCGCTTGGAGCTCATCAACCAGCTGACCGACGAGGGCATCAACCTCGCCGGCGTGGTGCGTATCCTCGATATGAAGGAGCGTGCTGAGGAGCGCGAGCGCGAGAACGAAAAGCTCCGTGCCCGCGTACGCCAGCTCGAGGACGAGCTGCACGAGTACAAGATGCAGAAGAAGATCACCGCCCTGGCCCCGCGCGACGGCTCGGTTAACCCCGAACAGGTCATGCGCAAGCTGCTGGGCGCCGGCGGGGATCTGTAGGTTACGCCGTTCTGCCGAACGGCGTAACGGCTCGACGCTGCGCGACGTCCAGGGCGACAATTTTTCATTGAAAAGGCAAGGCATGACCAGAAGGTCTATGGCGTGGCTTTTTAATGGCAACTTTTTCGCCCTGGTCGTCGCGCGCTGTCGGTGCCAAAACATCAGTATGGGTAGTCATTGGGGACGTTCTTAAATGACTAGTCGAAAGGGACGCTCTTGCGCCAAATCTGCCGGCCCCACACTGGGCTCGTCCTTTGCTTTACTGAGATAAAGTGAACGCGCAGATTCGTAACCCACTTGCAACCGTTCTATGGCACGATATTGAACGAATGTATGCTATGCGCCCGAGCCTTTCGGGCAGAGTGGGAGACAGTATGGTTAAGCTGTACGAGGACGGCATCTACCTGCGCGGCGGCAGCGAGGTTGTGCCTGTGGCCGAGGCTGCCGAGCGCGGTATTACGCAGACGCCCGAGGATGCTAAGCGCGGCACCATCGCGTATTCGATCCTTCAGGCACACAACACGTCCGGCGACCCCGAGGCGCTCAAGATTCGCTTCGACGCCATGGCGAGCCACGACATCACCTATGTCGGCATCATCCAGACGGCGCGTGCCTCGGGCATGGAGCAGTTCCCGCTGCCTTACGTGCTCACCAACTGCCATAACTCGCTGTGTGCCGTGGGCGGCACCATCAACGAGGATGACCACGTCTTTGGCCTTTCCGCAGCCAAGAAGTACGGCGGCATCTTCGTCCCGCCGCATATCGCTGTCATCCACTCCTTTATGCGTGAGAACTTTGCCGGTTGCGGCAAGATGATTCTGGGCTCCGACTCGCACACCCGCTACGGCGCCCTGGGTACCATGGCCGTGGGCGAGGGCGGCGGCGAGCTGGCCAAGCAGCTGCTGCGCGACACCTACGACGTTGCCTATCCCGGCGTCGTCGCCATCTACCTCACGGGCGCCCCGCGCCCCGGCGTCGGCCCGCACGATGTGGCGCTCGCCATCATCCGCGCCGTCTTTGCCAAGGGCTACGTCAAGAACAAGGTCATGGAGTTCGTGGGCCCCGGCATCGCGAGCATGACGACCGACTACCGCAACGGCGTCGACGTCATGACCACCGAGACCACCTGCCTCTCTTCCATCTGGGCCACCGACGAGGACACGCACGCGTTTTTGACCATGCACGGTCGCGGCGACGACTACCGCGAGCTTAAGCCCGCCGATGTCGCCTACTACGACGGCTGCGTCGAGGTCGACCTGTCGAGCATCAAGCCCATGATCGCCCTGCCGTTCCATCCTTCCAACGGCTTTGAGATCGACGAGCTCAACGAGAACCTCGAGGATATTCTGCACGAGGTGGAGCTCGAGGCCGCCAAGATCGGCGAGGGCAAGACGCACTTTAGCCTGCTCGACAAGATCGTCGACGGCAAGCTGCATGTGCAGCAGGGCGTTATCGCCGGCTGCTCGGGCGGCAACTACGACTCCGTGGTCCAGGCTGCCCGCGTGCTCAAGGGCGCCAACACCGGCTGCGGCGAGTTCTCGCTGTCGGTCTATCCCACAAGCCAGCCCGTGGCGCTCGAGCTTACACGCCGCGGCTATATCTACGACCTTATGGAGGCCGGCGCGATTGTGCGCACGGCATTCTGCGGCCCGTGCTTCGGCGCCGGCGACACGCCCGCCAACAACGGCCTGTCCATCCGCCACACCACGCGCAACTTCCCCAATCGCGAGGGTTCCAAGCCGGGCAACGGTCAGCTGAGCGCCGTGGCCCTGATGGACGCCCGCTCCATTGCGGCGACGGCTGCCAACGGCGGCGTCCTGACGCCGGCGACCGATCTGCCCGAGGAGACTTGGGACGAGGCCTGCGAGTACACCTTCGACGACGCGCCGTACAAAAAGCGCGTGTACTGGGGCTTTGGCAAGGCCGAGCCGGCCGACGAGCTGGTCGAGGGCCCCAACATCAAGCCGTGGCCCGCGATGGAGCCGCTCGGCGACGACATCCTGCTCAAGGTGTGCTCCAAGATCATGGATCCGGTCACTACGACCGACGAGCTCATTCCTTCGGGCGAGACGAGCTCCTTCCGCTCCAACCCGCTGGGCCTGGCCGAGTTTACGCTCAGCCGCCGCGATCCGGCCTACGTGGGCCGCTCCAAGGAGGTCGACGCCGTGGAGAAGCGCCGCGTTGCCGGCGAGGCAGCAGGCGATCTGGCGGCACTCGATGCCGAGCTTGCGGGCGTGTTTGAGGCGCTGGCCGGCGCGGGTGTCGCTGCCGATGCCAAGGCGACTGAGTACGGCTCCATGCTCTACGCCAAGAAGCCCGGCGACGGTTCTGCTCGCGAGCAGGCCGCGAGCTGCCAGCGCGTGATCGGCGGTCTGGCAAACATCGTCCACGAGTACGCCACCAAGCGCTATCGCTCCAACGTGATGAACTGGGGCATGGTGCCCTTCCAGATGGAGGCCGAGCCCAACTTTGAGGTGGGCGATTACGTCTTTGTGCCGGGTATCCGCGCCGCGCTCGATGGCGACCTAAAGGACATCGCTGCCTACGTGGTGCGCGCCGACGGCACGGTCGAGCAGATTGAGCTCTACATTGCCGATATGACGGCAGAGGAGCGTGCCATCGTCAAGGCCGGCTGCCTGATCAACTACAACAAGTTCAAGACCGCTGCCGAGTAACGCACTTAATTGTCCGCCCGGGGCTTACTCTTTCCCGCCCGCTCACGCGCTTCGCGAGGGTCGCGTTCGGGAAAGGGTAAGCCCCGGACTACATTTCTGCGTTCTCGTTGGGTCTTGAGGGACGCTAATAAATAGACTCGCTTGATACCGCCCCTGTTATCGGGGCGGCTTCTTTTTGTCGAAAACCACCACAAAGGGGACAGGCACCTTTGTGGTGGTGGGGAACGAGCTCGATGTTGTTGTGATTGTTGAGCGGTATGTTAATGAGCGTCCCTACAGGATTTCATCCGGGCTGGCGGGTTTGGTTGTTTTGGGGATGCCGAGTTTGGATGACGCGAAATCGTCAACATTGTCCTTAATTCCGTCTTTGGTGTAGACAGTGACCATATAGGTGCTGTGTCCGAATTCGCCCTTGTCGCGTGTTGCCCAGGCATCCCAGTAGGCGGCCCCGTTTCGCCCTTTGATTTTTCCGACACGGCGGAGTTCTGTTCGCTTTAATTTCCGGTTGCTATAGATGGTTCGACCGGCTTCCGCGGTGAGCCCGCACTGTCCAAGCAGCTTGTCGAGGACTTGGTTCATGTGGCGCTCATCGGTGTTTGGCGCGTAGTCGTAGGCGAGGGTGATGGAGTCGAGTGGCTGGTCGTCGATCAGATAGTTTAGCGCCTGAGGTTCAAGGCAGAAATAGGGGGAGCATCCGTCGACCTTGCCGAGCAACGGTAACTTGGACTGCCAACTTCCGGTGGGAATTGCATATTCGTAGAACACGCCACGGCAGACAAAGGAGAGCGAGGTGGCACGCGAGCCGGCGTCGACCATTCCGCATAAATCGAAGGGCGAGGCGATGCCAAGGGAAAAAGGCGTGATGGCGATAAGGAAGAGCATCACGATGGGTACGGCGAGAATGGCGATGACGTTGCGACCGGTGGAATGAGGCGGCTTCATATGCGCTCCTCGAGACAAAGAGCAGGCAAGCTCGATGACAAATGAATAATCTCAGCTAACAATTCAATTTTAATCTCATAACGTGTGACAGCTGGCCGTCGAAACCGAGAATCACCGCAAAGGTGCCTGCCCCCTTTGCGGTGATTCTCGGTTTGTCTCGATCTGTTACAGTTAGACCCTAATTTGCCGATTAGATGTTACAG
>CAKWZF010000090.1:0-5671 GCA_934865005.1 uncultured bacterium
CCTGACTCGCACGGAGAGCACATTAAGTGCTCTCCGGCTCGTGCGGAACTCGCGACCGACCAAATACCAAAGCCCTCGGAACTTAGGATACATGGTTGGAGTCGCTCTGCTGCGAAATTTATCGGCCTATGACCTATTCCATGTCCCAGGTAGGCTCATCTTCACCACCTTTAAATAAAAAAGAAGTACCGGTTGGAGCCGGTACTTCTTTTGGTACGTTGTTTTTGGCTGTAGCTTTTCGGGTAAGCTTACAGTCCGCAGGCTGCTTTGAGTTCTTCGACTCGGTCGGTTTTCTCCCAGGTGAAGTCGGGGTCTTCGCGGCCGAAGTGACCGTAGGCTGCCGTCTTTTCGTAGATGGGGCGACGCAGGTCTAGGTCGCGGATGATGGCGCCCGGGCGCAGGTCGAACGTCTTCTCCACGGCCTCGACGATCTTGTCCTCGGCAACCTTGGCGGTACCGAAGGTGTCGACCATGATTGAGAGGGGCTTGGAAACGCCGATGGCGTAGGCAAGCTCGACTTCGCAGCGGTCGGCCAGACCGGCGGCGACCACGTTTTTGGCGACCCAGCGCGCGGCATACGCGGCGGAGCGGTCGACCTTGGTGCAGTCCTTGCCGCTAAAGGCACCGCCGCCGTGACGGCCGTAGCCGCCGTAGGTGTCGACGATGATCTTTCGGCCGGTGAGGCCCGTGTCACCCATGGGGCCGCCCACGACAAAGCGACCGGTGGGGTTCACGTAGATGTCGGCGTTGTCCCACGGCATGTTCTCGGCGGCCATGACCGGGGTGATGACGTGCTCTATGAGGTCGGCCTTGATCTTGCCCATGTCCTCGATCTCGGCGGCGTGCTGCGTGGAGATGACGATGGTCGTGACCTCGACGGGCTTGCCTTCCTCGTAGCGCACGGTGACCTGGGTCTTGCCGTCGGGACGCAGATAGGCGAGGGTGCCGTCGTGGCGCACGGCGGCCAGGCGCTCGGCCAGGCGGCTTGCCAGGTAGTGTGGCATGGGCATGAGGGTCTTGGTCTCGTTGGAGGCATAGCCGAACATCATGCCCTGGTCGCCGGCGCCGATCAGGTCGATCGGGTCGGTGGTAGCGCCGGTCTGGGTCTCGAAGGACTCGTCGACGCCCTGGGCGATATCGGGCGACTGCTCGTGGATGAGGCTCATAACGCCGCAGGTATCGCAGTCAAAACCGAACTTGGCACGGTTGTAGCCAATGCGGCGGATAACGCCGCGAGCGATTTCCTGCACGTCGACGTAGGCCTGGGTGCGAATCTCGCCGGCGACGATGACGGTGCCGGTGGTCACGAGGGTCTCGCAGGCGCAGCGGACGTTCTCCACGTTGGCAGGCACGCCGTTGGGGGCGATGTAACCCTGCTCCTGGAGCTCTATTTCTTTGGCGAGGATTGCGTCGAGGACGGCGTCGCTGATCTGGTCAGCGATCTTATCGGGATGACCTTCGGTCACCGACTCCGACGTAAATACGAAGGACCCGTGTTGGGGTGGGATGGAACGAAGTTCTTCTGACATGATTGTCCTTTCAAAAACGTGTCCCGGCGACCGTTACCATTCCGCCAGGCTCTATATGCAAGGGCACATCATAGCGCGTAAATCAAACATTCACACCCTTTCCGCACCTACTCATTGGGGACAGACATTAAATGAGCAGCCTTAAACTAAGAACGTCTCCAACGACTGGTCATTTAAGTCTGTCCCCAATGAGTAGGTCGGTGCCCTTTGTGCGGAGGTTGCATTGATGCTTTATACTGGTGCGGTTAGACATCCATCCTGCAATCGAGGAGATTTCCATGGCATCAGACGTTCGCGTCCGCTTTGCACCCTCACCGACGGGCAAGCTGCACATCGGCGGCGCCCGCACCGCTATCTATAACTGGGCTTTCGCCCGTGCTAACGGCGGCACGTTCATCCTGCGCATCGACGACACCGACCCTACCCGCTCTACCGACGAGAACACACAGATCATCCTGCGCGCCATGCGTTGGCTGGGCCTGGACTGGGACGAGGGTCCCGAGGTGGGCGGCGATTTTGGACCCTACGCCCAGACCGAGCGCCTGGACCTGTACAAGCAGGCCGCCCAGAAGCTTTGGAACGAGGGCAAGGCCTATCCCTGCTTCTGCACCAAGGAGCAGCTCGACGCCGACCGCAAGGCCGCGCAGGAGCGCAAGGACCCCTTCCAGGGCTATCAGCGCCGTTGCCGCGATCTTGATCCCGAGGAGGCCCGCCGCCGCATCGAGGCCGGCGAGTCCTACGTCCTGCGCATCAAGGTGCCCGAGGACCGCGGCGATGTCGTCATCCACGACGCCGTTCACGGCGAGGTGACCTTCGACGCCAAGGAGCTCGACGACTTTGTCATCTTCCGCTCCGATGGCACGCCCACGTACAACTTCGCGACCGTCGTCGACGACGCCATGATGAAGATCACCCATGTCATCCGTGGCGACGACCATCTGTCCAACACCCCGCGTCAGGTCATGGTGTACGAGGCCCTCGGCGCTCCCGTGCCCACGTTCGCCCACATCTCCATGATCCTGGGCGCCGACGGCAAAAAGCTCTCCAAGCGCCACGGCGCCACCTCGGTGGAGGAGTACCGCGACGCCGGTTACCTGTCCGATGCCTTCGTCAACTACCTGGCGCTGCTCGGCTGGTCGCTCGACGGCGAGACCACGATCATCCCGCGCGATGTCCTGGCCAGCAAGTTCTCGCTCGATCGCATCTCCAAGAACCCGGCGACCTTCGACCCCAAGAAGCTCGATTGGGTCAACGCTGAATACATCAATGGCATGTCCGATGCTCAGTTTGCCGACGAGATCATGGTCCCCGAGCTGCACGAGGCGGGTCTCATCGAGGGTAATGTCGAGTACGGCGAGGATTGGATCGACGCGCTCGCTGCCATCGTCAAGCCGCGCACCAAGATGCCGGCCGACGCCGTGACCGTCGCCGCTCCCATCTTCGCTACGGCCGAGACGCTTGAGTATGACGAGAAGTCCGTCAACAAGGGCCTGGCCAAGGAGGGCATGGGTGCCATTCTGGATGCCGCCAAGGCCGCGCTCGAGGGCGTGGACGAGTGGACGGCTGCCAACATCGACGCCGCGCTTGAACCGCTGCCCGAGCAGATGGACCTTAAGAAGCGCGTGGTGTTCCAGGCCGTGCGCGTAGCCGTCTGCGGCAACATGGTGAGCCCTCCGCTGGGCGAGACCATGGCGCTCGTCGGCCGCGACGACTGCCTGGCGCGCATCGATCGCGCCCGCACGATGGCGCTTTAATCGCTGCGCAAACGTTTGTATCCGAGCCCCGTTCACCCTGAGCGGGGTTCTTGTTTCTGTAGACGAATGGGATGGGAGGTGCTGGGGCCATGGCCGAGCAACTTTCGCTGTTTGGTTCGCCGGAACCGGAGGAGGCTCCGGTGAAGCCCCTGCCTGCCGCTGCCTCGGCTCAGCCTAAGCCTGCACCCGAGCCCACTGCCGCCTACACGAGCGTGGTCCTCGACATTCCCACCCGCGCGCTGTCCGAGCCGTTTGCTTACGGCATTCCACAATCCCTCGCCAACGAGGCCCAAGTCGGGTCTACGGTCCTGGTCCATTTTGGCAACCGTGCGGCCGCGGGCTATATCATTGACATTGCGTCTGAGCTGGGCGACCTGCAAGGCAACAGGGTCTTCGATCCTGCGCGCATCAAGCCCGTCGAGGCGATTCTCAGCAAACCGCTCTTTACCGCGGAGGCTGCCCGTATCGCACGCTGGATGAGCCGCGAGTATGTCGCGACGCTTTCCGAGTGCTTGCGTTTGTTCTTGCCCCCGGGTGGAAGTCCGCGCGTGGTCAAGGGCGATGACGGCGTGTGGACGGTTGAGCGCCCCGCCGTCAAGCCTATCCAAAATCGCTGGGTCATGCTCACGCCCGAGGGTTTCGACTACACGCCGCCCAAGACCGCGGTCCGCCAGCGTCAGCTCATCGGGGCGCTCCAGTGCGGCCCGGTCACGACGCGCGATCTCAACCTGCTCTACAACAGCATGTCAGCGACCATCAAGGCGCTCGAAAGGCGCGGCGTCGTGGTGGTGGAGGAGCGCCGTGCTTGGCGTGGCTGCAGCGAGCAGACCACGCTGTCCTCGGCAAGCGGCAAGGCGCCGGTCGCGCTCACGAACGGCCAGCAACAGGCACTCGCGCAGATTGAGCGCGCCCGTCTAGACGCTCATGGCGACGTGGTGCTGGTCGACGGCGTCACCGGCTCCGGCAAAACCGAGGTTTACCTTTCGGCGATTGAGCGCGTGCTGGCCGCCGGCCGTTCGGCATGCGTTCTGGTGCCCGAGATCTCACTGACGGCCCAGACCGTCGGCCGCTTTCGCTCGCGCTTTGGCGAGACGGTTGCCGTGTTCCATTCGCGCCTTTCGGCCGGCGAGCGTCTGGACCAGTGGGATATGGTCGCCAGTGGTGCGGCCCGCGTGGTCGTAGGCGCCCGCTCGGCGCTCTTTTGCCCGCTCATTGACTTGGGCCTCATCATCATCGACGAGGAGCACGAGACCAGCTACAAGCAAGGCTCCAGTCCGCGCTACCACGCGCGCGAGGTGGCGGCCGAGATGGCGCGACGCTACCGCTGCCCGCTCGTGTTGGGCTCTGCTACGCCTTCTGCCGAGGCCCTCGACCGTTGCCGCCGTGGCACGTATAACGGTGCCATCTGGACGCGCGTCGAGATGCCCGAGCGGCCTGGACACGCTGTGCTGCCTACGGTTCGAATCGCCGACCTGCGCCGTGAGTTTTCTCACGGCAGTCGCTCCATGTTCTCAAAACCGCTGATGGAAGGCCTGGAGCGTGTGGTCGAGCGCCGCGAGAAGGCAGTGCTACTACATAACCGCCGCGGCTTTGCGCCGTTCCTGATGTGTCGCGAGTGCGGCTGCGTCCCCACCTGCAACCACTGCTCCACCGCGCTTACGTATCACGAGCGCACGCACACGCTGCAGTGTCACACCTGCGGTTCGTCTTGGCGCGTGCAGCCCTATCCCGCGCCCACAAGCCGTTGCCCCAAATGTGGCAGTCGCTACCTGGCAAAAATGGGTCTGGGCACGCAGCAGATCGAGGACGCACTGCACCAGATGCTTCCCGAGGATGTCGCCATTATTCGCATGGATGCCGATTCCACGCGCGGCAAGGATGCGCACAAAAAGCTGCTCGAGCAGTTCGATGCGGCGGATTGCGCCGTGTTGCTGGGCACCCAAATGATCGCAAAGGGTCTCGATTTTCCCGAGGTCACACTGGTAGGCGTGGTCAATGCGGACTTCGCCCTCAAGCTGCCGGACTTCCGCGCAGGGGAGCGCGCCTACGACCTGCTGGAACAGGTGGCGGGCCGTGCCGGTCGCGGCGATCGTCCCGGCGAGGTGATCATCCAGACCTACCTGCCCGATGACCCGGTAATTCGCGCCGTCGCTGAGCACGACCGTTCGATCTTTACCGACTACGACCTGGACCAGCGCCGCGACGCGCTGTACCCGCCGTTTGTTCGCTTGGTCAACATCTTGGTGTGGTCGGCGAACCGAGACGACGCGCAGGACTACATCGGGCGCATTGCAAAGCTTCTTAAGCGCCGCTGGCATGCCGCCGCGCCCGACTTTTTGCGGGCGGGCAGCGCGGTGCCGCAGGTGCTGGGCCCGGCTTCGTGTGTAA
>CAKWZF010000090.1:5681-7702 GCA_934865005.1 uncultured bacterium
GCCAAGGACCGTTACCGCTTCCATCTGCTTGTGAAGTCGCCCGTGGGGTACCATGTCTCTGATGATATCGACGCCTGCCTCAAAGAGGTGGGCTCTGTGCGCGGCGTGAGCGTGAGCGTTGACGTCGACGCCTATGATTTGATGTAACAACTCGAAAGGATGGCCATGGAAGCCAACGGAATCGTACTGTCGCCCGACCCTCGTCTGCGCCAGGAGTGCGCCGTCATCGAGGAGATTACCCCGGCGATCGAGGTGCTTGCCAAGAAGATGAAGAAGATGATGTTCGAGAACGGCGGTTGCGGCCTGGCTGCTCCGCAGATCGGCGAGCTCATTCAGCTCGTCACCATCGACTGCGACTACAGCGACAAGAACGACTACGATCCGTACGTGCTCATCAACCCCGTCATTGTTGAGCAGAGCGACCATCTGGTGCCCTTTAGCGAGGGCTGTCTTTCCATTCCTGGCATTAGCTGCGAAATCGAGCGTCCCGACCATGTCGTCGTCGAGGCGTACGACTTGGACGCTAACCTGATTCGCTATGAGGCCACGGGCGACCTGTTCTGCGTGTGCCTGCAGCACGAGATCGATCACCTGCACGGCAACACCATGTTCGAGCGACTGAAGCCCATGCAGAGGATCAAGGCCGTCAAGGAGTACCAGGACGCCCTGGCCCGCGGCGCTCGACCGGGCGAGACGGAGTAGGTTTGTCCGTCCCCGGGGCGCCCGCCTATATCATCCCGTGCTCAAACATTCTCGCTGCGCTGCGAAACTGCGCGCGGGACGATATGTGTGGGCCCCGGGTGAGAGGCCACATACTTGAATATGTATTTCGACTTGCGCGGTGGGCCTCATCAATATAATTACGATTTGCTTGTTGTTCTTACTCTCAATTAGCTGGATTACATCCTTGCAAATCCTAACCGGAAATGTGTTTTAGATTCTAGTTAGCCGACGCGATAAAGGGACACCTCCTTTGTCGCGTCGGCTTACTGTATTTATACTTTCCGGTTTTGCTTTGCAGGTTCTAGTGTTGGGGATTCTGTTATAGCTGCTAGTACGTAAACGTAGCTGCTCAGTGGGAGCCGCCCATATATCGTTCCACGCGCAGTTTCGCAGCGCAGCGAGAATGTTTGAGCATGGAATGATATATGGGCGGCTCCCACTGAGCAGCGGACTTTCGTCTACCTGATATGAGCAGGTTTTCCGCCCCAGTAGAAGCGGCAGAAGGCTCGTTTGCGCTTTTGGGGTTTGCCTACGAGCTCCATGGTTGCGATGGCTATGTCTTCGGCTGCGTGGGGACGGCGCAGCACTTCGCCATTGATGAGCAGTGCCTTGAGCGACTCCGGATGATCGTGGAGATGGCGCAACGTCACGATGAGTTCTCGTGCGGTGGTGACATGCATGCTGGCGCCCATGCCGGTGAGCATCGTTGTGTTGGCCTTTTCCTGGCCATATGATTTGCCCAGCAGGATCATCGGCAGATGCGCGCACAGGCATTCGGTGACGGTGAGTCCGCCCGATTTGAGGATTGCGAGGTCGCAGCCGTGCATGAGGGCCGCCATGTCGTCCACGTAGTCCAGAACCGTGACGTTGTCGAGTTTCATGGCGTCGAAGAGCGTCTTGAGGCGGGTGGCGTATTCCTCATCCTTGCCCGGCAAAAAGACAAAATGCATGTCCTCAAAGCTGCGTAAGAAGGGGAGCGTGTGGTCCATCGCTGCTCGGAAACGCACGTATGGTTGGGGTAAACTGGCGCCGGCCATCACCAATACGACGGTTTTGTCTATGGGGAGATTGAACTTGCTGAGCTCATCTTCGCGTTTGTAATCAGTATCGAAACCGGCTCGAATGGGGATGCCCGTTATGCGGATCTTTGACTCGGGAACCTTGCGCGGGCGCAGCGTTTCGGCCATAAACTCGTTGGCCACGCAGAACAGGTCAGTGTCCTTGTGGGGCCAAAAGCCTTCTACTTCATAGTCTGTTGGTACGCAGATGACCGGATAATCGATACCCGTGATGACGCG
>CAKWZF010000091.1:0-3161 GCA_934865005.1 uncultured bacterium
GTCGTCAGACATTCTCGCCCCGGTCAAAGTGGTATCAGCAGTATGCCAATCTGTGGGGCTGTTACACCAACCTATGTCAATGGGTCGGCCATTACGGCGATGATGACGTCGCGCTCGGTAACTTCAACAATAACGTGGCGGCGCTTGCCCTATGATGACCGATCTTGCATCTACCACACCACAATCGCTCGGTCGCGATCCCATGGTCGGCCTGCGCCTGGCGCGTGTCGACGGGTTTGAGCCGGCCATTGCGCTCGGTCAGGACGAACTGCCTACCTATCTGCGTCGTTTTACGATGCTGTTTGCCGACGATGCCACCATGCGCCGTGGCGGTATCGGCCGCGTGACGCGTGCCGTCAACGCCCAAGGCGAGGCCGTGGCGCTCAAGCAGCTCATCTTGCCGGCGCGCGATGAGTTCGACGACGATGCCGCTCACGAGGCGCTGGTCGCCAAGTTCAAGGCGGCGTTTCGCGAGGAATACGAATGTCATCGTGCCCTTTCGGGCCTTAAGGGCTTTCCCCGCCTCTATGGCTGGGGCGAGGTCGACGGTGTGCCTGCAATTGTCATGGAATGGGTCGAGGGCGAGACGCTTGCCCGCTTGCGTTCGCGACTTGCCGTGGACGATGCCGGACGCCTGTCGCCGCTTGTGGCGGCGCGTCTGGGTCGCGACCTGTTCGATCTGCTCTGCCGTATGAGTCTGGTGGGCGAGGGCTTTGTCCATCGCGATATCTCGCCCGCTAATATTATGGTGCGTACGGCGCGTCTACCGCTTGACCGGCAGCTTGCCGAGGGCACCTTTGACCTGTGCCTGATCGACTTTGGCTCGTCGCTGGCGCTTGAGCCTGCGTCGGCCGTGGCCGGTACCGGCGGCAAGGCGTCGTTTACGGAGCGCTATGCCACGCTGCGTCGCGCGACGGTGGCCTACGCTCCGCCCGAGATGCTCACCGACGATATTCCCGACCTGCGCGCTTTGCGTATGTCGCCGGCGATTGACGTCTATGCCGCGGCAAGCACGGTTTACGAGCTCATTGCCGGCGTCGCGCCATACGAAGCCGCGCCGAGCACTTCGGGTGCCTCGGGTTCGCGCAAAAAGACGCGCGACATCGCGAGCCCCTACCGTCTCAAGATGGACACGCGGCCCGGCTATCCCATTGGTGCCCATGCGCCCGGTTGCGATTTGACTCAGCTGCTTCGTCGTGAGCCCGATGTGGCGCTCGCCGCGGCCGAGCAGGCCCAGCAGCTGGGGCTTGAGCCGGATTCCGAGGAGCTACGCGATGCGCTGGCGTTTGTCGATGCCCAGCTGTTCGACGTGGTGACAGCCTGTCTGTCCAGCCATCAAAAAGATCGTCCCGAGCCGGCGGCGGTCGAGGCGGCGCTCTCGGCGTTTTGTGACCACTATGCGCAAAATGTCGGTCGTTCGCTCCGCGGCGAGCCGCTCACGCCGTGCCCCATGGATGCGTCCGGCCGCGCGGTTCGTCGCGCGCTGATGGTCGGCGCGACGGTCGTCTGTGGCGTGGTTTGGGCTGTGGTCGTGGTTTCGGCCGCGCTGCTGGCGTCGGGCGCTCGCGTGACGGCGACTTTGGGATCGCTCGTGTGGTCTGGGTCGCTACCGGGTATTATTGCCGCACTGGCGTTGGCGCTGCCCGGCATAGCCGGCGTTGCCGCGGGGGCACTTGCGCGTGATCGGCGCTCGGGCTTCCTGCAGGGTGTGCTTGCGCTTTCTGCCTGCGAGGTTCCGGTGTTGGTTGTGGCTGCATGTAGCGTATTTTCCCAACGCGCCGTGATGGGCGGCCTTGTTGCCGCTCTGGTTGCAACCTATACGCTTACGTGGTTTTTGCTTGCGATGGGCTTTGCCTTTGAACTTCCCGTTTCGGCACCGCGACGCACAAAAGCCCAGATGGCGACTCCGCTTGCCGGTGGAGCCGCAGCTGCCCGTACTTTTGGCGGACCTGTCGAAGTATCGTCCGATTCTATTTCTACGACCAAGGAGGCCTAGGTCATGGCATCTCAAGTTGAGCTCACCCCATGCGGGGCCATGTTTGACATCTTTAAGCGCGCGGCGCATCTGAGCCATATCGAGCTGTGCGGCTTGGTGCTTTCGTCCCGTCCGCTCGCCGACGGCCGCAGCCCGCAGAGCCGAGCCGCCGATCGCTCTTGGGTTTCCCGCTTTATCGTTCGCGCGCCGGTCGGCACGCTTCAGCAGCGCTACTTTGCCGAATACGGTACCTCGGCTGCGCGTATTATGTCGCAACTGGCCCTGCGCCAGCGCAATCCCATGGACTCCACGGCTGTGATCAATATGGTGTGCGGTCCTGCAGGTGAACCGATGGTACGCGCGCTCGAAGAGTGCCACCAGGACACGAATCTCTATCGCAACGCGCTCGATCGCCTGTCCCAGGCGGCGGAACTCATGCCCGCCGAGCGCGCCGAGGCCGTGCTGGTGCTGTTTGTCGCCGTCGGTTGTTCGGCGGATGTGCGGTCCTCGGTGAACTATGCCATCGACTACGCACACGCGACCTGTGGCGGAGGCACATCCACGCCGCGTTCGCTTGGCATGTCGCTGACTGCGGGCGAACGCGAACCCGCCCCGGCGCACCCCTTGGGCTTGCTGCGCGTGCAAAACAGTTTTGTCGTGAGCGCCCCGCGCTGGATTCAGCCGAGTGAGCAGGGTGTTGAGATTGGCGCGCTGGCCACTGGTGAGGGCGATATTACCGACGTCGGCGACGATGTCTCGGCCCGCCATGCCCATATCTGGTGCGATGCTCAAAATATCTGGCACGTCGAGGACTTGTCGTCCACCAACGGAACCGTGGTGGTAAACGGGGCCACGCGCGTCTGCATTCAGGTCGAGCCCGGCCGTTCCGCCCAACTCAATCCCGGCGACGAGCTCAAGCTCGGCGAATCCACTACCTACGCCATCCTCTTCGGTGCTCTCTAGCCGGCAGATAGGGACGTTCCTTTTCTCTGCCGGCTGGGGACACTCCTTGGCGCGCCAGAGCCGGTCGCCCGGGGATGGAGGGGCCATTTTGGCCCTTGGCGGTCACCCGAGGTAAACCTTTACCGCCCGCCTATATTTGACGAAATTACACTTGACGGCGGGGTACAATAAACCCGCATGCGGATTTCCGTTGCGGGCGCTTCCCATCGCCGGGGCGTGCCCG
>CAKWZF010000091.1:3171-7670 GCA_934865005.1 uncultured bacterium
CGTGCCCGGGAGCATCCGGCATGCGGCCTTTGCGGCGCTCGGTCATGTGCAAGACGGGCGGTCGGGTCTGTGGGGCGCATCAGCTGTCCCTCGCCTCGGCATGTCTTCTCTCCACGCCACGTACCTGCTGCTGAGCCTGCCTGCCAGATGATTGGAAGCAACAGCGTAAATCCCATCACGCCAACATCCCGGCGATCGCCGGGGCCTGTATACCTATATGAGAGGAGAGGGGTATATGGCGCGTAAGTTTAAGTCTATGGACGGCAACGAGGCGGCCGCATATGTTTCGTATGCGTACACCGAGGTAGCGGGAATCTATCCCATTACGCCGTCCAGCCCGATGGCCGACCATGTCGACCAGTGGGCGGCCCAGGGTCGCAAGAACATCTTCGGCACCCCGGTCAAGGTCGTCGAGATGGAGTCCGAGGCAGGTGCAGCCGGTACCGTTCACGGTTCGCTGGGCGCCGGTGCTCTGACCACCACCTACACGGCTTCTCAGGGTCTGCTCCTGATGATCCCGAACATGTACAAGATCGCGGGCGAGCAGCTCCCGGGCGTCTTCCACGTCTCCGCGCGTTGCGTCGCTTCCCACGCCCTGAACATCTTTGGCGATCACTCCGACGTCATGGCCTGCCGCCAGACCGGTTTCGCCATGCTCGCCGAGGGCAACGTCCAGGAGGTCATGGACCTCTCGCCGGTGGCTCACCTTGCCGCCATCGAGGGTAAGACCCCGTTCCTTAACTTCTTCGACGGCTTCCGCACCAGCCACGAGATCCAGAAGGTCGCCATGTGGGACTACAAGGATCTGGCCGAGATGTGCGACATGGACGCCGTCCAGGCTTTCCGCGACCACGCGCTCAACCCTGAGCACCCGCACACCCGCGGCAGCCACGAGAACGGCGACATCTTCTTCCAGAACCGTGAGGCCTGCAACAAGGTCTACGACGAGCTCCCTGCCGTCGTCGAGGGCTACATGAAGAAGATCAACGAGAAGCTCGGCACCGATTACGGCCTGTTCAACTACTACGGCGCTCCCGATGCCGACCGCGTCGTCGTGTGCATGGGCTCCTTCTGCGACGTGCTCGAGGAAGTCATCGACTACCTCAACGCTCACGGCGAGAAGGTCGGCCTGGTCAAGGTTCGTCTGTTCCGTCCGTTCTCCATCAAGCACTTCGTCGACGTTCTCCCCGAGACCGTCCAGAAGATCGCCGTCATGGACCGTACCAAGGAGCCGGGTTCCATCGGCGAGCCGCTCTACCAGGACGTCGTCTCCGCTCTCTACGAGGCCGGCAAGACGGGCATCAAGGTCGTCGGCGGCCGCTATGGCCTGGGCAGCAAGGACACGCCTCCCGCGTCCGCGTTCGCTGTCTTCGAGGAGCTCAAGAAGGACGAGCCCAAGCGCGAGTTCACCATCGGCATTGTCGATGACGTGACCAACCTGAGCCTGCCCGAGGCCGAGGATGCGCCCAACACCGCAGCCCCCGGCACCATCGAGTGCAAGTTCTGGGGTCTGGGCGGCGACGGTACCGTCGGCGCCAACAAGAACTCCATCAAGATCATCGGCGACCACACCGACAAGTACGTCCAGGCCTACTTCCAGTACGACTCCAAGAAGACCGGCGGCGTCACCGTCTCGCACCTGCGCTTTGGCGATTCTCCGATCCGTTCGCCGTACTACGTGACCAAGGCCGACTTTGTCGCTTGCCACAACCCCAGCTACATCGTTAAGGGCTTCAAGATGGTCCGCGACGTCAAGCCGGGCGGCACCTTCCTGGTCAACTGCCAGTGGAGCGACGAGGAGTTCGCCGAGCACATGCCCGCCGTGGCCAAGCGCTACATCGCGAACAACAACGTCAACGTCTACCTGATCGACGCTATCGACCTGGCCGCTAAGGTCGGCATGGGCAAGCGCACCAACACGGTGCTCCAGTCCGCCTTCTTCGCGCTGGCCAAGGTCCTGCCCGCCGAGGACGCCCTGCAGTACATGAAGGACGCGGCTACCAAGTCCTACATGAAGAAGGGCCAGGCTATCGTCGACGCCAACCACAAGGCCATCGATGCCGGCGCTACCGCCTTCCGTAAGTTCGAGGTTCCGGCCGACTGGGCTACCGCCGAGGATGCCGCTCCCGTCGAGCTCTCCGAGGAGACCAAGTCCGCTATCGCCCAGCAGGTCAAGAACCTGCTCGAGCCCATCGATCGCATGGACGGCGACAGCCTGCCTGTTTCCGCCTTCGTCGATTGCGCCGACGGCCAGTTTGAGCTGGGCGCCTCCGCATACGAGAAGCGCGGCGTCGCCGTGGTCGTTCCCCACTGGGACGAGACCAAGTGCATCCAGTGCAACCAGTGCGCCTACGTGTGCCCGCATGCCACCATCCGTCCGTTCGCGATGACCGAGGACGAGGCTGCTGCCGCGCCCGAGGCTACCCGCACGCTCGACGCCATGGGCCCCAAGGCCAAGGGCATGAAGTTCACCATGGCTGTGTCCCCGCTCGACTGCATGGGTTGCACCAACTGCGTCAAGGTTTGCCCCAAGGGCGCCCTCGAGATGGTTCCCACCGAGCAGGAGATGGACCAGCAGCCCGTTTGGGACTATATGGTCGAGAACGTCTCCGAGAAGAAGGAGCTCATCGCGGCCAACGTCAAGGGCAGCCAGTTTAAGCAGCCCTACCTGGAGTTCTCCGGCTCCTGCGCCGGCTGCGCCGAGACCGCCTATGCACGTCTGGTGACCCAGGTCGCCGGCGACCGCATGTTCATTTCCAACGCCACCGGCTGCTCCTCCATTTGGGGCAACCCCGCTGCCACCGCTCCTTACTGCAAGGACAAGGACGGTCACGGCCCGGCGTGGAACAACTCCCTGTTCGAGGACAATGCCGAGCACGGTCTGGGCATGGCCGTCGGTTACGAGGCCGTCCAGAAGAAGCTGATCGCCGCTACCCAGGACATCATCGCTGCCGATGGTCCGTCCGATGAGCTCAAGGCCGCCGGCCAGGCTTGGATCGACTCCGTCAACGACGCCGAGGCCTCCAAGGCCGCTGCCGCTGCCTACGTTGCCGAGCTCGAGAAGTGCGGCTGCGACGCTTCCAAGGCGATCCTCGCCGACAAGGCTTACCTCACCAAGAAGTCCTTCTGGATCTTCGGCGGCGACGGCTGGGCCTATGACATCGGCTTCGGTGGCCTGGACCACGTCCTGGCTTCCGGCCACAACGTCAACGTCTTCGTCTTCGACACCGAGGTCTACTCCAACACCGGCGGTCAGGCCTCCAAGGCCTCGAACCTGGGCCAGGTCGCTCAGTTCGCCGCTGCCGGTAAGGTGACCAAGAAGAAGTCCCTGGCCGAGATCGCCATGAGCTACGGCTACGTCTACGTGGCGCAGGTCGCCATGGGCGCCAACCCGGCTCAGACCCTCAAGGCCATTCACGAGGCCGAGGCCTACGACGGCCCGTCCCTCATCATCGGCTACAGCCCCTGCGAGATGCACTCCATCAAGAAGGGTGGCATGCAGAACTGCCAGGCCGAGATGAAGAAGGCTGTCGAGTGCGGTTACTGGAACCTCTTCCGCTTCAACCCCGAGGCTGCTGCCGGCAAGAAGTTCTCGCTCGATTCCAAGGAGCCCGCGGGCGGTTATCAGGAGTTCCTGATGAACGAGGCCCGTTACGCTTCGCTGACGCGTTCCTTCCCCGAGCGCGCCGAGGAGCTCTTCAAGGAGAATGAGCAGGCTGCTATGGACCGCTATCAGCACCTGCTGAAGCTCAAAACGGTGTATAACGAGGCCTAGGTCTCCCACCGCAGGATCTGAGGGCTGACCTTCGCGGACGTCCTCGGACATGAAAGAACCCCCGCTGCGCACTATGTGCGGCGGGGGTTCTTTCGTCCTGCGGAGTGTCCGCGAAGGTCAGCCCTCAGATCCTGCTACGACTACGTCCTCGGATTGTGTGGGCGGATGAAGGACGTAGTTGGCCGGGTATTCCGTCCCCTTCGCTGTTTCGCGGCTTTGCCGCGAAACCTCGCGCCACTTTGGGGATGGATGGGGGCGTGGTTGTTGCCGCCTTTTCGGAGCGCTTCTTTATTCCTTTTGCTGGATGAAAAGCCCCTTGTTTTTGCAGGGGTGCATACTCGACTTATAAGTGCATAGAATCTCGTATAGCGCGAGTAAGATATTGCGCTGTCCGTTTTGTGTTTAGCAGAGATGTAGTTTGCATAATCCGACATAATCCTCGCTTCATTTAAATAAAGTCGCACGTAAATTACGTAGATATGTCTGAGCTGGAGTTCTGTACGCTGAGCGGACAAAAACGACCGTTCACCGTTCCGCTATTTTCAAAATGAATAAAATGAGCGATAAAGAGAATATAAACCTTAATAAACTCGCGTATCGCACGGACGCGGGTTATTAATGGGTTGTAGGCCTTTTACAGAAAGGATTCCAGCAATGTCTAAGCCTCTTGGCAAGCCCGATCGTATTGTCGTCGCCCTTGGCGGCAACGCCCTCGGCAACAACC
>CAKWZF010000092.1:0-7623 GCA_934865005.1 uncultured bacterium
CCCCAAGTCGATTCCGCAATATGGTGAGGACGAGGAAGAGACGCCGTCGCGTTCGTCGAGTGTGATCAAGAAGATTCTCATTGTGCTGGCGATCTTCTTTGCCCTCTCGATTGTGTTTGCCATCGTGTCGGGCATGCTCAACAGGCGAGGGAGTTCAACGGCCGATACCACTGCCGAGCAAACCGAGTCCGCCTCGTCTAGCACCGTCGATCTGAGCGATATCCCGGGGCGGTACTGGTCCAACGCCAAGAAGCTCCTCAAGTCGCGCGGCGCCGATCTTTCGAATGCTGTGATTCTGACTGACGACGGCTCGACGCCTGTTGTCGATGCCAACTGGGTTGTTACTTCTGCCTACTATAACGACAACGGTAACCTCGAAATTCAACTCACGCACAAGAACAGCTCGGGCAACTCGTCCGACGGCCAAAGCGGCACCGACAATTCGAGCTCCAACACGCTGGAGGACCTGAGCAACAAGGCCCAGGAGCTTGGAGATAAGGCTCAAGAGCTGGGCGACACGGCTCAGAACCTCGGCGATACCGCACAGAACCTGGGCGATATGGCAACGAACGCCTGGGACGCGCTGCAAAACGGCATTTCGGGCGCACAGGGAAACTAGCGGCCGAGCGGAGCGGGGCTACAGCTGCTCGGCCGGACGGTCGGGCGAGCTAAAGCCCGAGTCAAACGTGACGACGCATGATGCATCGGGCCTGCGCTCGTGCACAATGCGCGTGACGAGCTCCAGCAGCTCCTCGTCGGATATGTCAAAGCCGTCGGGGCGCACCAGGTCAAACGAAACAAAGCCGTCGTGCTCATGCAAGTCGTGGATGGAAAGTGCGGGGTCGATCTGCGCTACGCCGCGCTTGACCCAGCCGCGCAAGTCATCGCCGGTTGTTGCGATGGGGTCGCAGTGCAGCGTAATGCCAATGCCCATCTGGCGTTTGATGTCGTGTTCGATGGTGTCCAGAATCTCGTGGTGCTCAAAGGCATCGCCCTCGCCGGGCATTTCGACGTGTGCGCTGGCAAACTGGCGGCCGGGGCCGTAGTCGTGCACCATGAGGTCGTGCGTACCCAGGACCTGGGGGTACGACATGATCCTGTCGCGGATTTCCTGGACGAGCTTGGGGTCGGGCGCTTGTCCCAGCAGCGGGCTGATGGCGTCGCGCACCAGGCCCAGGCCGCTGATGCAGATGAAGATGCCCACGCCCAGGCCCGCCCAGCCATCGAGGTCAAAGCCGGTCGTCTGCGAAATAAGCGCCGCCACCAAGACCGAGCCCGAGGTGATGACGTCGTTTTTGGAGTCCTGCGCCGTGGCGATGAGCGTCTCGGAGTCGATGCGATTCCCCAGCGTGCGGTTGAATGCAGCCATCCAGAGCTTAACGAGCATGGACGTAGCCAGTGCCGCAAGGGAAACGAGCGTGTAGGCGGTGGGGGAGGGCTTGATAATCTTGGTAACGGACTCGAGCACCAGGTTGATGCCGACGGCACAAACGAGGACGGCGACAAACAGGCCGGCGAGGTATTCGTAGCGGCCGTGGCCATAGGGGTGACCTTCGTCGGCCGGGCGGCTGGCAAGGCGGAACCCGAGCAGGCTGACGATGTTGCTCGAGGCATCGGAGAGGTTGTTGAAGGCGTCGGCGATGAGCGAGACGGAGCCGGCGAGCAGGCCCGCGATGCCCTTGGCTAGGCACAGGGTAATGTTGAGGCCAATGCAGATGAGACTTGCGGCAAAGCCTGCGTTGGTGCGGCAAGCCGTATCGACCGGCTCGTCCTCGCTGCCGGGAACAAGCGTATGTACCAGCCGATTTACAAATAGCATGGCGTATCTCCTCGCATCCTCGTTTAAGGGGATAGTGTAGCTCGCATGAGCGCACCGTGCGCCGATGCTCAGAAAATGCAGCAATGGTCTGCGCGAGCTAACGAGCGGCCCTTCTTGTCCGACCGGGTGCTCCATTTTGGGCCACATGGGTATGGGCATGTGCCTGCCTGCCCGACATACTTAATGTTGACAGCCCCTGTGCAAAGGAGGACGTTTCTATGGACGAGATGTTTGCCATTAAATGCCAAAACTGCGGCGGTCCTATGTACTCACACCAGGCTAAACGCAGCTTTGAGTGCGCCTATTGCGGCACGGTCATCCCGTGGCAGGCCGATGCGGGGGAGCCCAAGAGCGCCCTGGGCATTCGCCATACGCCGCTGACGGTTGTCGATGGACTGCTTAAGCTCACCCATGTGTCGCAGCTCGAGCGTCCGGTGGACCCCGACTGGTATTTCTTTAATGCGTACTGGCGCAACCAGTCGGTTCTGGAGCATCTGCTGTGGGAGGACCGCGGCACGGCGCAGGAGTTTCAAGAGGCAGCGCACGTGAGCATTCCCTGCCCCTTCTGCGGTGCGTCCTTTGAGGGGTCATCGACCCAGCGCGTGTTTGAGTGCCCGTCCTGCGGTAATAAGATCGGCGTTGCCGACCTACTCAAGCCCGGTACCTTTAGCAAGCGTCTGACCATGGGCGTTGGTGCCGAGTACGTGCCTGAGCAGGGTATTCCTTGCGAGATAACGCCGCAGCAGGCACGTGCCAACGCGCTGCAGCTGGTGCGCCAGTATCCCGATGCCTTTGCCGGGCACGACGTGGAAGACGCGATTCAAAATGACATGATGCTCTTCTACTTCCCCATGGCGCTCGCGGATTTGCGCATGATGGCGTCCTTCCCGGGCAAGGGGCTAAGCAAGGAGACTCTGGTGTACTACGAGGTGCTCGACTGGGCGTATCCGCGGGCAAACTACCTGGACGTTCGCCTTATGGGCATTTTGGAGCCGTGGGACTTTGCCAAGGTTGGGCCGTTTGATCCCGCTATGCAGGAAGGCGACTTCCGCGTTGTCTCCGTCGATGCGTCTACCAAGGACCAGGTGGTCATTGATAAGCTGGCGCTCGACATTGCCGGCAACGATGCCGAGGCGGTGCTGGGGCTCAATAAAAAGAGCATCCGCACCTGGGCGCGCAAGGCTCGCAAGCATAAGGACGGCCTGGTGATGGTGCCGGTCTACTTTGTCGATCGCCCGGCGACGGACAGCCGCGATGGCGAGCAGGTGCGCATTGCCGTAAACGGCCAGACGGGCCGCGCGGCCGCGGCGGTGTTTAGCGACAAGCGTGAGACGCATGTGGTGGCGCCGCTCAACCCGAGCCTGCATCTATCGAACGAAAGTACCGTGCATGCCACGCCCATCGAGGTCAAATACGTTAAATCGCCCTTCCTATACCAGATCGTGCGTCGTGGAGACGGCGAACAGCCGCGTCAGGTGGCAGCGGTTGCCGAGGGTTCCTACCGAGAAGAAAAGCCCAAACGCAAGGGGCTGCTTGCAGCGATCTTTGGGAAGTAGGGGAACGGTACGGGACAGTGCGCAGTAGTGCGAGCTGTCCGTCGTGGTAGATCTAAATAAACGGTGGGACGGCTGCAAAAGAGCCGCCCCACCGGGCAAAATCAAGGTGTGCCGCGGAACCCGCTCCTCAGTCGGTCAACTTTGGAAGCGCGGGCAACGCAGGTGTTAATGTCTAAAGGGCCGGGGCAACCGGCCCTTTTCTGCGGCAGCGGGGATTCGAATACCAACACGGTGTACGGTCCCACGGTACTTTGCTCTGTGACGAACGGACCCATGACGGCGCATTCTGTAATCATCATTTATGCGGTCCCTTAATCATTTGCGTTGACTGACATTGTCTTCGTTAAAGGCGTGTCCTAAAACAAACACTGCTCTATCAAATCTTTACCGCGCAGGGTATCGATCCACTCCTGCGGAATTGCGTCCATGCCGTATGCCGTGCCGGCGAGGGCGCCTGCGACGGCTGCGGTGGTGTCGGTGTCGTCGCCTAGGCTGACGGCGGCAAGCACGCAATCTTCGTAGCTGTTGGTGTTGACGAAGCACCAGGTGGCCGCCTTGAGCGTGTCGCGCACGAAGCCACCTGACCTGATTCCACGCTCGGGCACGTCTTTCAGATGGAGCACCCATGAGGGGAGCGCGCCGTTCAACACGTCTCTCATCAGTTCGACAAATATGACGCATGCGTCGGTCGATGTTCTGTGGGCGTGCGTGATCGCGGAGACCTTGCTGACCTCTTCGTCTGTCGCATCGGTGAACGCCAGGGGTGTGATGCGCATGAGCGAACCGTTACCGTTGTCGCGCTCGCCGGAGCCTCCTTTACCGGCGCGCAGGGCGCGAGCGGTCGTGCCGCCGTAATCGAAAACGCCGTCGATCGTATACTCGCCACGGGCAATCCAACTTACGAACTTGTCGCGCATGTCCGCGGTGTCGATGTGCCCAAGCTCCCTAATCGAGTCGCAGGTAGCAAGCGTCATGGACGTGTCATCGCTCCAGGTGCCGGCGGGCTGCCCATGTGTGCCGTAGCCGATCATGTCGGTGCATTCGAACGTGCCGCGGGGCCTGAACTCGTAGGGAACGCCCAGTGCGTCGCCGACGGCAAGCCCATAGATGCAGTCGCGCAGCGTTGTTTTCGGTCTGTCTGTCATGGTAAACACCTCTTATCCCGGGTGATGTGGAGCGCCGTCGGGGGGTGTCGGTCGCAACGTGCCGCTACCCTTGCGCTTCGCCATTAGTCGCTTCGTTGATGGCGCGGTACTCGGCACTCAGCTCGCGCGCCAGTTCTTCCTTGCTTGGAAGATACGGCAGGTATTTGGCGGCAAACACTTGGTCGTTGTCTTCGGGCAGCGTGTACTCGACAATCGAATCGCTTTTGTCCGCGCAGAGCACGATGCCTATGGGCGGATTGTCGCCTTCGTTCATGAGCTCGCGCGTGTAGTAGTTCACGTACATTTGCATCTGGCCCAGGTCCTGATGCATAAGGTCATCGGTCTTAAGGTCGATGAGCACGAAGCAGCGCATCAGATAGTTGTAAAACACAAGGTCAATATAGAAATGGCGCCCATCAAAGGTGATACGCTTTTGGCGCGCCTCGAAAGCGAAGCCACGGCCAAGCTCCAGCAGGAACTTCTGAAGATGTGTGATGAGCGCCTGCTCTAGATCGCTCTCGCGAAACGCAGTATCGTCCGAGAAACCTAAAAACTCCAGTACGTATGGATCGCGGATGATATCCTCGGGGCGACGAGCCGGGGCGCTCTTTTGGATTTCCTGGGTGACGGCCTCCTTGTCCTTGCTGGCAAGCAAGCGCTCGCGGAACATGGTGTTGATCTGGCGCTCGAGCTGACGCGTGCTCCAACGAGAATCGGCGCATTCGTTCATGTACCAGGCGCGAGCTTCGGGGTCGGGAATACGCATCAGCCTGCGGTAATGAGTCCAGCTCAATTCGCTACGCAGTGCGTCGCGAATTGGAAACGCAAGAAAGAACTGACGCATATTGCGAAGGTTTGCGATGCCAAAGCCTCTTCCGAAATCCGCGGTAAGCCTTCTGGAGAGGCCTGCAATCAATGCCTCTCCATATGCTGCGCGCTCCTCTCCGCCCTGCTCATCAACAATGCTCTTGCCGATCTCCCAATACGCCTCAACCATCGCAAAGTTAACGGCGGTATAGGCCTTGTCGCGAGCGGCGTTGAGAATCGAGGAAACCTGCTTGTAAAAAACTTCTGGCACGATTGCCGATTCTCCACGGTTTGCCAGTTCGCCCATCACTGTCGCCCCACTTTCCTCTTGTGGAATGCATCTTTATTGCATTTAGTTTAAAGCTTCGCGCGGACACGAATTGCTGTGCTGTCTAGCACCTTCGCATGGGAGCCTTGCGGTGACTTAAATGTGGCCATAGAGACAGTTTTAACGAGCCCTATGGAGGTGACGCGCATGGACAACAACACTTTGCTGTTCCAGGACAAAGGTTCGGGCAGGTTTAAAGACGTCAGGATCTACCCTAACCGTATCGAGGTGCTCAAGAAGGGCACTTTCGGCGGCAAGCACACCGAGATCGTCTACCTTAAGGACATCACGGGGGTCAACAGGATCAAGGGCCGCGACGTTTTTCTACGCAATCGACTGTTAACCGCTTGCGTCTTTTGCCTGAGCGGCCGCGCGAAGGCGCAGGAGTTTGTTAACGCGCTGAACATGGTGATGTAGCCGACGTCGGCGTTCGGCACAGGCTTACGCCCGCGCATCTGGCGGCACGGTGGCTGGTCGTTCAACCTGCGAGGCGTCCTTTATGCGCTACCCCTTCATGTCAAAAAAGGGGCACAGAACGGTATTCCGCGCCCCCGATTGAGCCGATGCGTCTGAAAACCGGCTTGCCTATTCGCTAGCGCCTTCGTTGTTTTCGCGATCGCTGGCAAGCATTGCTGCGCCGGCGACCGTCGTCGCCACGGCGGCAGCGGCGAGCCCGGCGGCGATACCAGAGCCGTCGCCCGTGTCGGCGAGTTTTCCGGTCGAGCCCTTGCTCTTGTTGCCGCCGCCGTTCTTGTCGGCGCCGCCTGCGTTGGAACCCGTGCCGCTGCCGGTGTCGCCCGCGTTGCCCGAAGTCGTCACAGTAAAGCTTGCGGCTCCGTCGGTGGCAAGCGTGTAGTTTTTCGCCGCGTCGCCCAACAGGCCTTTCGCACGCACCCAATACGTCCCCGCGGCAAATGCCTCGCCCTCGGCCATCGCCGTTCCCGGAGCGCCGTTCGCGTCGTGCGCAAACTCGAGCTGTGCCGTGCAGGCATCGGTTTCGAGCTTGCCCTCGAGTGATGCCGCAATCTTGGCGCGCACGTCTTCGCCGGCCTTAAGGCCTTCAAGCCCCTCAAAATGGGGCGTCAGCGCGCGCGGGTCGATATCGATGGGCACGGAACCCTGCAGCCCCGTAACGGTCTCGTTGCCCAAGGCATCGACATCAACGTATTCGATGGCAAACGTATGGCCCGAAGCCGCCACGTTGAGTACGTTACTGCTGTCGACAAGGCGGAAATGACCCTCGCCAACGGTCTTTCCATCCTGGAGTGAGGCATCGCTCAACGAGTCGCCATATGTCATGTGCATGCGGGCTGGGAGGTAGCACGAAGCTGCCTGCTTGTGCTCCGTATCGTAATTGCGCTGGTAGATGCTCCGTGCCAGTGCCGCGTCAACAAAGTCGGACGCGATGATGCCAATGTGCTTACAGCAGTTCTCTTTTGTGCCCTCAACTCCGGTATTGTTTATATACGAGCTCTTGTACAGGTGCTCGTCGACCACTCGCGCCGCGGTAAAAGGGTTGTTTTGCGTGCAGCTCGTGTAGTTGATAAACCAGCAGCGCTCCGTTGCCTGCACCGTTGTCCCGTCCGCGGCAGTGATATCTACGGTGCCGCGCTTGAACTCGGCCGCCGCCTTCAGGGCCATATCGACCCAGTCGATTTTACTGGACCCCGTGCAGTTGTAATGGTCTTGGGCATATACCGCTGTGCTATAGGGCTCTTTGTCGCCCGTATTGCCCGCAGCCTCAAAGCCTTGCTCGTATTTCACGAGGCACATGGACTTTCCGGAATGCGCCTTGATTTTGTCGTCCCATTCGGTGAGGTCGAGGCCCCACGTGTGGCCGTCTACGCTGTCGCCGGCGAGCCTAAATCGACGCAGCAGGACGATCTTTCCGCGCACCTCGTTCAGTGTGGGGACATGGCTCGACGTATAGAACAGATCGGAGTTATTGTCCATAACATTGGCGAAAGC
>CAKWZF010000093.1:0-7599 GCA_934865005.1 uncultured bacterium
GTTCATAGCGGTCTTGAAGGCGCCGACGCCACCGGCATAACCCTGGACGCCCGAGGTGACATCCCAGATGTGCGAAATCTCATTGAGGCGATCCTGCTCGGCCTTGACGGTAGCCCAGTCACCAGCCTGAGCGGCCTTCCACTGACGCACGTAGCCCTCGGGCTCAACGTTGGCGAGACCCGGAACGGAACCGTCGGCGCCACCGAGGTAGGCGCCGTCGACAACAACCTCGTGACCGGTGAGGATGCTCATCGGATGGCCGTTCTTCTCGTTCTCCTGAACGAGGTAGCGGAACGAGATGTCATCACCCGAGGAATCCTTGACGCCGGCCAGAACGCCCTCGGCACCGAGCTTGGCAAGGAGCTTCCACGGGAGCTTGGTGTGGACACACACGGGGATGTCATAGGCGAAGATGGGCAGGTCGAGTTCCTCATGCAGGATGCGGAAGTGCTCCTCGACCTCGGTCATGCCCTGCAGGGCATAGAACGGGCAGGTGGCGACAAGCGCATCGGCGCCCAGCTCCTGAGCGACCTTACCGTGCTCGATCATGCGCTCGGTCTCGGTGTCGATGATGCCGACCAGAACGGGAACGCGGTGGTCGACGATACGGACGGCCTCGGAGATGATCTGACGGCGACGCTCGTCGGTGGAGAAGACGACCTCGCCCGAGGAGCCCAGGAAGAACAAGCCATCGACGCCGGCATCGATCATGCGGTTGATGCTGCGCTCAAAGGAGGCAACATCGAGCTGGTGGTCTTCGGTATCGGGAACAACGACGGGAGGGATAACGCCGGTGAATTTCTGAGTTGCCACAAGAATCTCCTTAGTTGTCTGGTGGGCAGCCCTATGCCGCCCACTCTTGTTGGCAGTGTCCAGGCCGTCTAGGCCAAAGAACACGAGTAGAACGTTTGGTTAAAAAAGTCGACGACTTCGTTTTCGAACGCATTGATGCGCTCGTGAGCGTATTTGGCATAGATAATATATCTCCGGTCACACTCAAGACCGTTGAATACGGCAAACTGATCCTTGGGATCGCTCACGGTATCCATGAGCGATGTGCCCATGAGCACCGATCCGCGCACCCGAGACGACAGCGCCTCGAGGCCGCCAGGAAGCGGATTGGCAACCGCCGTGCAGGCGAGACCCCGCTCGTCCAGAGCAGAAACCGCCAGCGCGACTCCGCCGCCTAGACCCTCGCCCCATGCAAAGATGCGGTCGGGGTCCATGCCATCAAGATTGCGCGCCACCTTCGCCAGCGCGCAACCCCAACGGACGCGCTCGACAAAAGCGGGCGAAGAAATCCCCCGCTGCAGGTCGTCCGCACCAGCAACATCGTCATCCAGCGCGAGGACGGCATACCCCATGGCGGCAAATCTCGTCATGTGATGCCAGCCGCGCACAGGCCGATCGATATCGTGGAACATCAGGCACAGCGGCACGCGCTCAGACACTCGGGCACGACCGACAGGCTCGATCAAACGAGCGTGAATCGCATCGTCACCGAGCTCAAAGGAGACCTCCGAGTAACGGGCGCAGGGGTTAACAAAGTCAATCGCCGTAATGGCCAGGCCTTGAATCTCAAGATTCGAAGCGCATGTCTCTAAATCAGAAACATCTGCTTGGACATCACCGCGCCAGTCCCGATATTCTGCGAGCCTTGACGAAACCGTTCCAGGAATTCCCACGAGCCCGGGGACAATCAGCTCATTAACATTGCTCTCGCACTTAGACATGAGCCTCCCCTCCCTTGCAGAAAAACGGAATGATCAGATCGTCAAAATCCTGAATCTCCTCGTGGCCAAAGCCTTCAAAGAACTCATGACGCTTTTCGCAGGTCAGGTTGTTATAGACCGCAAACTGCGTCGCTGGCGGGCAGACGATATCGGCTGTGCCGGTGCCAAACAGCACGGGGCATTTGACCATAGGGGCAAAGTTCTTGGAATCGAAGTACGCCAGCTTGGCATAGGCTTCGTCAATACGAGTCGAGTCCTCGTCAAACCAGCGAGACCAATAGCGCAGGCCCTCGTAGGCAATGTCGTCTGCATCCAAATCCCAGACTAGGCGGAAATCTGACAAGAAGGGATAGAGGATGGCGGCACGATTGATAAGCTCGCTGTTAAGCGCACAGGTCGCAATGCCCAAACCACCACCCTGCGACGCGCCGTTCACAAACACACGGGAAAGATCGATGCCCTCGAGCTCGCGAACAATACGGCACAGGATGCGAATATCTTGGTGCAAGCGGACATAGTAGAGGTTGGCCGGGTCGCCGTCGATGCCGGCGACGATATGCCCGGCAACCGTTGTGCCCTCAAATCCACCAATGTCCTCGGAGGGACCTCCTTGGCCGGGGCAGTCGAGGGCGATGAGTGCCATGCCCATGCCCGCAAACGACGCCTGCTCAAACCAGCTGCGGCTTGCACCCGGATACCCATGGAACTGAAGCACCAATGGCACGGGCTCGTCCGAGACGGGTTTAAGGTACTTGGCATGCAGGCGAGCGCCACACATGCCGGTATACCAGAGGTCGAAAAGTTGGCAGGTCGCGGCATCGGTGACCGATGCCGTGTCGATCGCATAGTCAAGCCCGACGGCGTCGGCCTCGGCCATGCGATCCTTCCAAAAGAGATCGAAATCTGATGGACGGGGCATGGCGCCTCGATATTCACCAAATTGATGTTGTAGCTCCTGAGCACTTGGCATGGCTCGTGAACCCAACCTTTCGAAATCGCAACGGAGGTGCGCCCGGCAAGGGAACCGGGCGCACGGGAGGGAAAGCGAGGCTATTCGCCGAGCTTGGGGTGCAGCAGCGACGGCGCAGCGCCGAGCAGCATCTTGGTGTAGGGGTCCTGGGGATGCTGGAAGACCTGCTTGGCCTCGCCCTGCTCGACGATCTTGCCGCCATTCATAACGATGATGTCGTCAGAGATATAGCGGACCGTCTGGATGTCATGGCTGATGAACACCATGGCCAGGCCGAGCTCCTTCTTAAGGTCGGTCAGCAGATTCAGAATCTGCGCGCGGACCGAAACGTCCAGAGCCGAGGTGGGCTCGTCGGCGATGATGGCATCGGGGTTCAGCGACAGGGCACGGGCAATTGCGACGCGCTGGCGCTGGCCGCCCGAAAGCTGACCGGGAAGAACCTCGGCGGCGGAGCTGGGCAGACCGGTGAGCTCCAGGAGCTCTTTGACGCGCTTCTCCTGCTCGGCCTCGGTACCCAGGTTGTGGACGCGCATGGGGTCGAGCAGTTGCTCGCGAACGACCATGCGGGGGTTGAGCGCCGTGGCCGGGTTTTGAAACACGACCGAGATGACGCGACCCATGTGGCGACGGTCCTCGGCGGTACGTTTGGTAACGTCCTTGCCCTTAAAGTAGACCTTGCCGCTCGTGGGGGCCTGCAGGCCGCACATGACGTTGGCGGTGGTGGACTTACCGCAACCGGACTCGCCGACGATGCCGATCGTCTGACCGGGCATGAGCTTAATCGTTACACCCTGGACGGCGTGAACCAGGTTGGGGTGCAGAATCGAGCCGGTACGGGTCCTAAAGGTGACGTGGACGTCATCAAGGAAGATGATCGGCTCGACGCCGTTGACTGCGGTCTCGCTCATCTACATCACCTCCGCGTGAGGGGTCAAACCATTTGCCTTGAGCACC
Organism: uncultured bacterium; assembly: GCA_934865005.1. Taxonomy (GTDB): domain Bacteria; phylum Actinomycetota; class Coriobacteriia; order Coriobacteriales; family Coriobacteriaceae; genus Collinsella. The sequence continues at coordinate 3,658 of CAKWZF010000093.1, forward strand.
TCGTCGGGGAGCTCGGAATAGAAGTGCTCGGTGCCGGGCACGCGCTTGAAGACCGGACGGGTGTCCAGGCCAATACGCGGATGGCTCGAGCGGGGCGCGAAGCGATCGCCCTTGGGGAAATCGCGCGGACTCGGAACGGCGCCGGGCACCTGGTGCAGGCGGCCCGAACCGCTCTCGATGGACAGAACGGAACCCAGAAGACCGCGGGTGTACTCGTGGATCGGGTTAGTGAGCAGCTCCTTGGTGGGTGCCTGCTCGATAACCTGGCCAGCGTACATAACCGTGATGTTGTGGGCGACCTCGGCGACCAGCGCCAGGTCGTGCGAAACGAAGATCATGGCAAAGCCGAGCTTGGCCTGAAGATCGTTGAGCAGCTTGATGACCTGCTTCTGGACGGTAACGTCCAGAGCGGTCGTGGGTTCGTCGCAGATGACCAGCTTGGGGTCGCGGGTAAGGGCCATAGCGATCAGGACACGCTGACGCTGGCCGCCGGAAAGCTCGTGCGGATAGCTCTCGAGCGTGCGCTTGGGATCGAGGCCGACGAGCTCCAGGAGCTCCTCGGCGCTGCGGGTTCCGCCGCGCTTGGTGAGCTGCTTCATCTGGGCAGAGATGAGCATGGAGGGGTTGAGCGAGGACAGGGCGTCCTGATAGACCATAGCGATATCGGTACCGCGCAGGCCGAACCACTCCTTCTTGCTCATCTTGAGCAGGTCACGGCCCTCCCAGAGGACCTCGCCGGAAAGGTGCTCGTCATCGTCGGTCAGGCCCATGATGGCCAGCGTGGTGATGGACTTACCGCAACCGGACTCGCCCACCAGGCCCATGGTCTGACCAGGACGGACGTCAAAGTTGACATGGTCGACGACGTTGATATCACCGTGATGCTCAAACTGGATGCAGAAGTCACGGACCGAGAGAATCGGTTCAACAGACTCGTCGGGCACATGGCGATCGTCACGCTTGAGCTCGACATCGCGCAGGGCGCCAAGGCGAGCGGAGAGGGACTGGGCCTGCTCCTTGTAGGCTCGAACGGGGTCGGAGACCAGCAGGTCGGCCTCGCGACGCTTGGAGGAATCGGTGGGATCCAGGGCGGCGGAGGGAGCAGCGGCCATGGCGTCGGTAATGCCCTCGGAGAGGATGTTGAGCGCCAGGCAGGTGATCATGATGGCCAGGCCCGGGAACAGTGCCTGCCACCAACGGCCGGCGAGCACGCCGCCGCGGGCGTCGGCGAGGATGTTGCCCCAGGTAGCGGTGGGCTCCTGGATACCAGCGCCGATGAAGGTCAGCGAGGCCTCGAAGATGATGGCGTCGGCGACCAGGGTAACGGTGAAGACCATGATCGGGGCGATGCAGTTACGCAGAACATGCTTGATCAAAATCCACGGAGCCTTGGCGCCGGAAACGATGACCGCGCGGACATAGTCCTCGCCGTACTCGGACACGATGTTGGCGCGCACGATACGGGCAATCTGCGGAGTGTACATAAAGCCGATGGCGAAGATGATCGACGGCACGGAGTTGCCCAGGATGGAGACAAAGACGGCCGCGAGGGCGATGCCCGGGATGGACATGATGATGTCCAGGATACGCATGATCGTCTCGGAGACGGCCTTGCGCGAAACCGCTGCAAGGGCGCCCACGACCGAGCCGCAGACCAGAGCCATGGCGGTGGCGCCAAAGCCGATAATCAGCGAGTAACGACCACCGTAGAGCATACGCGACAGAATGTCGCGACCCTTATCGTCGGTACCGAAGATAAATCCGTTGCCGGGAGCCTGGCGAGCCGTAAAGATCTCGACCGGGCTATAGGGGGCAAGAAGGGGCGCCAGAATCGCAGTCAGGGCGACCAGCACCAGCACGACGGCGGCAATCTTAGAAGACAACGTCATCTTCTTCCAGCCACCGAGCTTGAGCCCCTTGGAGGCAGCCTTCTCGAGCTGCTCGGTTTGCTTCTCTCGAATCTTTACCATAATCTACACCGTCCTGATGCGCGGGTTGATGAGCAGGTAGAGCATGTCAACCACGATGTTGATGATGATGAAGGCAAGAGCAACGACGATAACGACGCCCTGAACCAGGTTCGCCTCGTTGCCCTGAACGCCCTGCAGAATCGCAGTGCCCATGCCGGGGAGGTTGAAGATAACCTCGATGACGACGGCGCCGCCCATGAGGTAACCGATCTTAAGACCGAGGGTGGTGACCGGGGTGATCAGCGCATTGCGAAGAACGTTGATGCCGACGACGACCTTCTCGGGAACGCCGGCGCCGCGAGCCATACGGACATAATCCTTGTCGAGCTCCTCGACCATGGCGGTACGCACGATACGAGTCATCTGGCCCGTCAGCGGAAATGCCAAGGCGATAGCGGGCATGATCATACGTCCCAGATAGCCAACCGGATTCGTGGTGAAGTGAGGCAGAGCACCCGATGCCGGGAGCACCTTAAGGTAGGAAGAGAACAGCAGGATCAACAGAACGGCAAGCCAGAACGACGGGGTTGCCAAGCCGGCGATGGAAAAGACGCGGATCACTTGGTCCGGCCATTTGTCGCGATACAGTGCCGCGATGACGCCGAGCAAAAACGAAACGACCGCACCGATGGCAAGACCGATAAAGGTCAGCTGCATCGTGACGGGCAGGGCCGTGGAGATGCGCTTGGCAACGGAGTTGCGAGCAGCACCATAGGTGCCCATGTCGCCATGGATCAAATCGCCCATATAGCGCACGTAGCGCACGGGCCAGGGGTCGTCCAGACCATACTTCTCATGGTACTCGGCAACCGCCTCGGGCGAGGCACCGTCACCCAACGCCGTGTAGGCGGGGTCGGTCTTGGAGAACGACATAAGGAAGAACACCAGGACGGTGACGCCCAATGCCATGATCGGCAGCGCCACAAGACGCCTTCCAATCAAACGTAGCAAGTTGTTCACGTTCTCTCCCCTTTCTTTTGTCGGTAGGACCAACTGGTATATGAGTACGGGTACTCATTACAAGACCCGAGCGACATCGTTGCCGCCCGGGTCTTTGTTTCAACTATGAGGATACGGTCCCAACGACCGACATCCTGCATATAGACTCAAGCGAGTCTTACGCCTTGACGGTCGCAACGCCCCTGAAGGACATGCTCGTCGTGCCGATGCCCTTGAAACCATCGAGGGCCTCGCCATTGGGCGCAGTGGACGGATCGTCCCAAGAAGCGGAGACGGTCTTGACGTGGACAACGGGGTACAGAACGGCGTTGTCGGCAATGATGTCGAAACACTCGTTCCACTTCTTCTGCTGCTCGTCGCCCTCGGCGGCAAGAGCCTCGTCCATGAGACCGTGGAGCTTCTGCCACTCAGCGGACTCCTTCCACGGGCAACGGGTCTGCATCCAGACGTTGTCGCCGTACCACCAGTTGAGCAGCAGGTCGGGGTCGGCGCCGAAGCAGGAAGGATCGCCAGGGGCAAGGAGGATATCGTAGGCCTCGCCGCCGTCGATGGCGGCGTAGGTGGCCGGCGAGGTATCGGTCTGGATGGTCACATCGAAGCCGAGAGCGTCGAGGTCGTTCTTGACCTGGGCGGCCATGCCCTTAATCTGCTCGTTGTCGGTGGTGCGCAGGGTGATGGCACCCGGGGTGATGCCAGACTCCTCGATGAGCTTCTTAGCCTTCTTGGTGTCGGTCTTGTACACCGTGGAAGCCTCATGATAGTTGGTGAAGCTCTTGGGCAGGTAGCAGCTGGCAGCGGTGGCAAGGCCGGCGAAGGTGTTGCTGACCATCTTCTCGGTGTCGAGCGCATACATGACAGCCTGACGGACCTTGACGTTGTTCCAAGGCTCCTTGGCGACGTTGAACATGATGAAGCGGGTGCCGAAACCCTGAACGTTGTCAATCTTGCAGCCGGCGCTCTCGAGCTGGTCGACGGCGTCAGCGGTAACGAGCTCCATAACGAGCGTGGAGCC